>JBJKRE010000280.1:0-3748 GCA_046704825.1 Acidobacteriota bacterium | reverse complement strand
CCACCCACATAAAATATAAAACACCCCCCCACCCCCCCCCCAAACCCGGCGGGGCCCCGGGGGGGGGGCGCCCCACCCCCCGCATCCGGTGCCGCTGTCGTACAATAAGGGCGTCTCGAATGGAGGGAGGCACGCGTGGACAGACTCGAATTCAGGTACGTCCCCGGCGAAGAAGACGAACGCCAGGCCGTCTGCATCCTCTGCGGAGGGTTCTTTCTCGTCAGGTCCGAAGCTGCCATGCTTTACGAGGGCGAGGACTACCTCGGCGAACTGTGCCCGGAATGCGTGGAGTCGGGGCCGGTCGAGGCGGCGATGAGGGCCCGGTCGTACTCGGACGAACTGAGACGTATGGCGGAGGCCAGTGACGCGCTCGCCTCCCGCGTGGAGGCCATGGGGACGTGGTCGGGCGGCGCGCGGGAGGAAAACGACGATCGGGAGCGGGTTCCGCGGCACAGAAGGGGTGACCCGAGAGGCTACGACCCCATCTGAGGCCCTCAGCCGGAGGGGCTCTCACCCTCCCGACGCCACCTCCCGGCAGTGCAGGCGCTGCTGGGGCGCTTCGATGGGGCACCCCCCGCCGCACAGGCTCAGGTGCTCGCACGCCTCACACTCCGCCAGGGGCTTCTGGGGGCGCCTGAGCGACAGACACAGGGGATGGTTCCAGATGGCGTCCCAGGGATCCCTGAGGATGTTTCCCACGCTCTCGTAGTAGGACTGGCACGGGATCACGCTTCCGTCGGGCTCCACCGCCATGCTGATCCGGGCCGCCGTGCACTGCTTCACACCCAGGGCCATTTCAACGGGGTTCAGTTCGCAGTATCGGGTGGGCGTGTACCAGATCAGGCGCAGATTCCTGTCGCGGGCCCGTTCGGCCAGCCGCTCCAGAACGGGAACCACGGAATCGGGGGACAGGTCGATGCCGCTCTCCTTCCCCTTCCCCGAATAGATCATGCCGTTCACGGCGAAGGATTTGAGCCCTTCCGAGGCCACAAGGTCTACGAGGTTCTCGATGCCGTCGGCGTTGACCTTCGTGAGCGTGGTGTTGGTCAGCGTGTACAGGCCCGCGGCCCTGGCGTTCCTGAGTCCCCCAAGGCTTTCGTCGAAGGAGTCGGACCGGGTCATGGCGTTGTGGATGTTAGGGTCGGCGGCTTCCAGGGTGATCTGGACGTGGTCGAGGCCCACGTCCCGCAACCTGCCGGCGTAGCCGGCGTCGACCAGACGCCGTCCGTTGGTGTTGAGGCCGGTGACCAGCCCCAGCTCCTCGGCGTAGGCCACCAGGTCGGGCAGGTCGTCTCGCAGGGTGGGTTCCCCCCCCGTGAAGACGACGTGAGGGATGCCGGCCTTTTCGCACGCGTCCAGCACCCGGCGCCACGAGTCCGTGTCTATCTCGGCCACCTCGCGGGCCTCTTCGTTGTAGCAGTGGCTGCAGCGGTTCTGGCACCGGTAGGTGATCGCCAGGTCCATGCGGAGAGGGGCCGACAGCCGGGCCGAATAGGGTTCTATGAGTTCGACGCCCAGGTCCGAGGCGGGGCAGGCCCGGTCCGATGTGGAGAGGGCCTCGACGGTCTCGTGGACGCGGCGGACGTCGGCGGCCAACCGGGCGCCCTTCACGCGGTACCGTCCCGCCATCATCTTCAAGGTCTCATCTTCAGACAGTCCGTCGACGAGGTGCTTGACGATCTCGCAGGCGCTTGGGTTGAGGTGCAGGATCCTGCTCGCATCCAGCGTCAGGATACCGTTGCCGGCCGCCTCGACGCGAAGGTGCAGGCGGTGGGTCTCCCCACTCTGCTCGAATGTTCCAGAGTACAGGCCCGGCTTCACCGGCGCCGGCCTTCCGAACCAGTCTTTAATGCCCATCCAGCGCCTCCATGGGTGGAAGGTGATCGAGTGACCCAGTGATCGAATGATCGAATGATCAAGTCATCATCCGCGATCCCGAATCCGGTTAGCGCCCGCCCCCCGCGCAGGCGCAGGCGCACCCCGCACAGGCGCAGGCGCAGGCGCACCCGCTGCCGCCGTGCCCTCCGGACGATGCCTGAGGCATGGGATTAGTTGTCTGCGTTACCTTCGTGGCCAAGCCCGGGACGCTGTTCACCAGGTCGTGCGAAAAGCTCTCGATGCCGCTCACGATGCCGTCTGCGGCCGCGACGGGGCTCGAGACGGATGCTCCCGGGCCGGCCGCCCCGGGCGGGGCCGCGTGCGTGTGCCCCGTGTACATGGGGACCCACCATATGGGCAGGGGCATCGGGCTCGTACCGTAACGCTCGGAGGCCGTCTTCTGGAAGTCCCTGTCCAGAAGGAGCCATTCGAAGGCCTGCGAGTAGTCCTCGGCGCCGACCTGGTCCCAGGCCTTTTTCATGATGCCCCTGTAGTAGGCCAGGGTCTTGAGGCGGCTGAATCCCCGCATTTTCTCCGTGACCCGCTTTATCAGGTCCGTGAGGACCTTGGCCGCTTCGTCCTCGTCGATTCTTCCGTCGTCCTCCACCGCATCGGCGAATGCTTTCTCGTAGCTCGACTCTATGGAGTCTCTCTTCGAGAGTTCCAGCCTGAGGGGGTCACGGCCCTTCACCGAGACGTACCCCTTGCGGATCATACCGAAGAGCAGCAGGGCCATGACCCTGTCCACCGGCTCCTCCATCAGCACGGCCACTTCCGGAACGGTCAGGCCGCGCCTGATCTCCACGCCCTCCATGCCGACCGTGGCCGGAAGATATTTGAGACGGCGACGGTAGGCACTCACGACGACGAGGACAAAGACCGAGACAAACAGGACCACGAAGAGGAGCGGGACGACCGCGCCGCCGAGGGCGATCAACGCGCCCGCGATCCCGGGTCCCCGTTTGGATTCCCGAGGTTCGCTGGCCACCCTCTGCATGACGCGCGCGGGAAAGGAGACGCCGAACGTGTAGGCCTTCGAGGGCGAGGCGTCCGGGATGTCCCACGTGTAGACCACCCGCCCGTTCTCAACGGCGGCCGAGGTGAAGGGCGTGCCGTGGTACCGGGGATCGTCGGGCCCCACGCCTGCGGGGAAGACGAAACGGCAGACGAGATGGGTGGTGCCGGACGTGTACCGGGCGCCGTACCAGGTCGGCACGAACACCGCGCTCGCGTAGGATTTGTCCTTCCGGTCGGGGAAGACCCGGTTGTGGACCGTCGCGGTGAGGTGCAGGGTCCCGCCCGCCCCGGACGGGATGGCGCGGCTCCCCAGGTGCACCTCGACGCCCGAGGCCAGGACCTCCGACTTTCGGACGTCGGTCATGGGGACCCCGTCCAGGTCGGCGCTCACGTGGTCCCTCGGTCCGCGGGGAAGACCCACGTCGACGATGTCGATGGGCTGGCCCTCGTTCTGGAACGCGATCGCGTAGCGGATGGTGATCGACGCGTCCGGATTGATGATCACCACGGAGCGGTTTTCCGGCACCCGGAAGCGGTACGCCCCCATGGCCGCCAACGCCAGGGCGCACGCGAAAGCCGCGACCGCCAGCTTCCTGATCATGGGGATCCTCCTGCTTCCACACGGCGGGCTCCGCCTCCCGCGGTACCGCACCGGCACCTCCCGAAGTGAGGGTTCACCATTTCGGGTCTTCCTGTATGAGAAAGGTTCCCTTGCAGTAGCCGCAGGTCACCGAGAGGGTGCCCTCCGGGTTCATCACGGCAGTCGAAGGGTCCATCTGCCCCCCGCAGTGCGGGCAGGCCAGCGCCTTGAGAGAAAGAGCGCCGGGGGGCTCCTGCGTGCCCGCTGCGGTCG
>JBJKRE010000279.1:0-5988 GCA_046704825.1 Acidobacteriota bacterium | reverse complement strand
GTCCCGGTTCCGCTCGGCTGGGCGTGGTTATGCGGCCGGGCTGTCCGGGGACCGGTTCCCCCCGTCCGGGAGGGGCAGGCACGGTGTCCGGCCCGCCCGCGTCAACCGCCGGCCGAACGCGCACGCCGAGAGGCCTTCGCCCAATCTTCGTCCGTGGTGGGGCACCCGCGGCGCCCGTCTCCGCGAGCCCTCGCCCCGCCGCTTCAACGGCCGCAGACAGCCGATCGTCCGGCGGCGGGCCTATCGCCCCGTGACCAGGCCGCGTCTGCACATCCGGGGTGCGGCGGCGGACGGTCGTCCACGGTTCGCCGGACCCTGGTACTTCGCGCACGGGGCAGTCCACACCCGTCCTCCCGTCCGCCGCGCCTTTCACCAGGCGCACCTGTTCCGACCCGATCAGGCCTACCATGTTCGAGCCTTCCGCGGGCGGTCTTTCCGCGCCGCGCCTCGTTTCGGCGGGCGGCGGAGGCGTTAGGCCCGGGGCTTACGGGCGCCGGTGCGCCGTTTCGCCCTCGCGGAGCGTCTCTGGTAGAATCGCCTCGAGGGAGACTGGATGCTCAAGGACATCCGCATTCACGGCGCCGTAACCCAGGACATCGACTTCTACGCCACGCTGGCAGGCGAAAAGCTCATATCGGCGCCCTTCTACGAGATCAGGGACGGGGCGTCGGGCAAGGAGGCCTCCTTCTTCCTGGCCGGCATGTACTTCCGCCTGGATGCCGGGGGACTTTCGTTCTCGGGCACGGGCGGGTCCGTCTCGGAGTACATGTTCGGGTCGCCCATGCCGCTCCAGGACCTCAGCCACAAGGAGGTCAAGAACCGCCTGGTGTTCTTCGGCACCTTCCAGGGGAACGGCGGTCTGACCTTTTCCGCGCAGACGAGCGGGTTCCAGTCCTACGAGGACCTCTTTCTCAACGGAAACGCCCTCTCCAACTCCTTCTTCCTGGTGAAGGTCCCCTGGCCCTATTCGGTGCGACGCACGCAGGAGGTCCTCCTCAGAACCCTGGGGCGCGTTCTGAAGCGCAGCGAACAGCCGGGCGCGGGCGACGACAGCGCCCTGCAGGGCGAGATCCTCAGGGAGCTTGCCGAACCGGAGGCGACGCTGCTCCTCCTGCGCCTGGTCCACAGGCCGCACCAGCGGTTCTTCCAGTTCCTCGAGTCCTACTATAGGAGGGTCAAGGAGTGGGGCGATGCGCAGGAGCGCTTCGTGGCCCCCCTGGCCGAAGAACTGGGCGTGGCCCAGTACCAGCGCGAGCGCATCGCGGTGGACATCCTGTACAAGGACGACCGGAACCGGCAGGTGGTGGACGAGTACAAGGACGTGCTGCTCCAGCTCATGGCCGACACCGGCAGTCCCTCGGCGCTCGCGAGGCTTAATTCCCTGAGGAACCTCGCCATGCGCCACGGCCTGCCGCCGAGCCTGTTCGACACGCTCGACGGCCTGATCCCGGCCGCGAAGCCCGCGGCGGCCCTCGAGCCCCAGTACCTGCGCAGGACGAGGGAGATTTTCGAGGGCCTCTTCCTCTCCAGCCGTCCCCCGTCGGAAGTCATCGGCCCCGAGGAAATCGCCGAACTGCTCGCGTACAAGCAGAAGGCCCAGCAGAGGCGCGACAACGGGTTCGAGCAGGTTCTCCTGGAGACCGGCCGCATCCTGGACGAACGGGCGGCCGAGGGGAAGGGCTTCGAGGCCTTCGAGGTCTTCTCAGAGGTCGTGACCTACTTCGACCGCCTCGACAACGCCGAGGCCCTCATCAACCAGCTGGTCTTCATGGAAGGGGCCACCGTCAGCGAGGACAAGGTCCGGTCGGGCCTGGGGAACAAGCGCGCCCTGGACGGCATCGAAAAGAACCTCTTTTACCGCATGGTCCTGAGGCCCGTACTTCAGAACCCCTACGCCCTCCACTTCGGCCGCCTGAAGGCCGTGGCTCTGTACGAGGGGCTGGAACAGATCGAGAAGGGAGACCGGACCCTGTCGGAGATCGCGGCCGAACTCGATGCCCTGGCCCTCCAGGAATCCGCGCAGCACCACCTCTACGAAGGAATCCGCGAGAGGCTCAAGAAGTCCTACTTCGACCTGTCCAACGCGGCTCACGTCCGCCTTCTCCAGCGTGAGGTGGAGGGCGAACTGAAGAAGCGAGGCGAGTGGAAGGGCGACGTCCCTCAGGGCGCGTTCGCGGCGGCGCTGGAGGAACTCAAGAGCGAGAGCGACTATCTCAACAATGTTCTGCCCAGGGTCCTCGAAGGCGGAGACCCTTCGCTGAAGGAGGCCTTCAGGCAGAGGTCCGGTCTGGACCTGTTCCGGCTGGAGGAGCTCGAGCGCCAATACACGGAGAACCTGGCCCCGGACGGCGCCGAAGGGAGCGCAGCCTCGGCGTCCGACTGATCGGGCTCGAGAGGGCTCAGCGCCGAAAGGTCCCGACGAGTTCGCCCTGGGCCAGCACGTGGCCCTTCATGTGCTCCAGCAGTTGATCCTTCGTGGCACCGGCTTCCATGGGGAGGGCGCCGTCCAGCGCGTAGACCTTGAAGTGGTAGTGGTGGGGCTTGCCCGGAGGGGGGCAGGGACCGCCGTATCCGATCTTCCCCCAGCTGTTTGTCCCCTGGAGCGCGCCGCCCGCCGCGGACGGCGTCGCCGGTACCGCCTCGGGCAAACCGCTTTCGGAGGCCGGCAGGTTGTACAGCACCCAGTGCACCCACGTCCCCGCGGGCGCATCGGGGTCGTCGCAGATGAGCGCCACGGATTTCGTGCCCGCGGGCAGCCCCGTCCAGGCGAGCGGCGGAGAGATGTCCCTGCCTCTGCAGGTGAAGATGGCGGGGATGGATGCGCCTTCCGAGAAGGCCCTGGAGGTCACGCGGAGGGTGGAAGGTGCCGTGATGGCGCCCGACGCGCACGCCGCAACGGCGCACAGGAACGAACCGAAAACCAGCCACATGGATAGGTCTCGCATGGTCTTCACTCCCATTCAACGGTCCTCCTGGGGAGACGGAGGCGGTCAGTGCCCCGATGCCGCCGCTCTGGATGTGGCGTTCTCGTACCAGGATAGCACTTCCCTGGGGCTCTGGTAGGCGACGAACCGGCCCAGTTCCCGTCCCTCGGGGGACAGCAGGATGACCGTCGGCAGGCCGATCACACCGAACTTCTTCTGGAGGGCCCGGTTCCGGGGGGTGTTGTCGGTCATGTCCATGCGCACGGGGACGACCTTTTCGAGCATGGCCTGGACCTCCGGCCTGGGCCACGTCTTCTTCTCCAGCTCCACGCAGGCCACGCACCAGTTGGCCCGGAAATCGAGCAGGACCGGCTTGTGCTCGGCCTTCGCCGCGGCGAAGGCTCCGTCCAGACCGTTTCGCCAGACCACCCCCGCGCTCGGAGACGCGGCGGCGCTTTCGTGCACTGCGGGCGGGAGCAGGGGCATGATCGCCCCCAGGGCGACCGCGCACAGGACGAGGCCGGCGATGCGAAGGGGAACGGGAAAGAAGTGCTTGTTCGCTCCGAAGAACAGGTACCCAGCCAGGAAGCCCAGCGCAAGACCGGCCGCCGTCCAGAAGACGGGGCGGGGCAGGTACAGGCCGCCGAAGTAGAACGCTGCGGCCAGGATGAGCGCCCCGAAGAACACGCGCACGCCGTCCATCCAGCCGCCCGACTTGGGCAGGGAGCCCAGCACGCCGGAGAAGGTCCCGATCACCATGAAGAGGACGCCCATGCCCAGGGCGAAGGCGAACAGGTAGAGGAACCCGAGGAGGACGGAGCCTGTGGCCGCCACGACGACGAGTATGGCCAGGATGAGCGGGCCGATGCACGGGCTGGCCACCAGGCCCGACAGGGCGCCGATGAAGAAGGCCCCTACGAAACCGCCGCCGCGGCTCTTCTGTTTGGTGCGCTCGATGCGGTTGGTCAGGAAGGCCGGCGTCTTGAACTCGAAGAGGTTGAACATGGACAGGGCGAGCACGAAGAAGAGCAGCGCGATGGGCACGCCCACCCAGGGTGTCTGGGTCAGCGAGCCGAAGGCCGCGCCCGCCTTGGCCGAGACGGCGCCGAGCGTGGCGTACACGGCCGCGAGGCCGAGCACGAACGCCAGCGAAAGCAGGAAGCCGTGCCCCTTGCCCCTGCCCTCGGAGCGCGACCCGATGTAGGCTACGGTGATCGGGATGACCGGGTACACGCAGGGTGTCAGGCTCGAGAGGATGCCGAAGAGGAACGCCAGGGCCAGCGCCAGCGGGACGTTGTTCCGGGCGGCGTCCGAGAAGCGCTGCTGGTAGCTGCCCGAACCCGGCGAGGAGGGCTGGATCGCGGGTGCGCCGCTTTCGCCCGTTTCGGAACGGGTTCCGGCGGCGCCGGGCTTCGTCGCTCCGACCGCCGCAGGAGGCGTCGCCTTTGCTCCGGTCTCGGCGCCGGCCTCGGCGGGCGCGGCCCGCGCCGCCTTCACCACCTTCAGCGAGAACGGAACCTTGTCGGTCGTCGGGAGGAAGCACACCTTCTCCCCGGTGTCCTGGCAACCCTGCCAGTTGAGTTCCACGACCCCCGCGAGCCGGCCTTCGAGGCCGGACCGGATGGTCACCGGGATCGCGATGGTGACCGTGCCGCGCAGCACGGGCTGCCTCCCTTCGAGGGTTCCCGCCGGGTAGACGGGCGTTCCCGCCTCTACGCCCTTGAGTGCGTCCAGCTTCGCGGAAAGGCCCGATCCGGCGAAGATGTGGTAGCCGCCGGGGACGATGACGGTCAGGACGAGCCGGCCCCGGCCCGGTGCCTGGAGCGGGGAGGGTTCGCTGCTCACGGAGGTCTGGAGATCGGGCGGCGTGGGCGTCCGCTCGGTGAGGCCGCTCGAAGCCCGGACACCCGTACCCCACGCGAGGGCCAGTGCGAGGGCCAGTGAAATCCAGCTGAAAGAATAGCGCTTCATTCGTTGTCTCCTCATGTCGCTTCGAGATGGTCCTCTCGCGGCGGGGCCGGGGGCCGCGCCATCCACTCCGGACCCGGCAGGGCCGGTCCGGAGCTGTGGTCCCGCCCTCCTGCGTGTTCAACCCGCCGCCGGCTTCCGGCCTCCCTCGGAGGGCGGCGCCCGTCTAACGGGGGCGTTCCCGGCGGTGCGGAAAATTGATTATACCCTAAGCCTTCCTCAATCCCAGGCGCCTCATCTTCTGCAGCAGGCTCTGCCGCGAGACCGATAGGCTGCGCGCGGCCTGGGAGAGGTTGCCGCCGGACTCCTCAACGGCCGTCCGGATGGCTCTCCGCTCGGCGTCGTGCAGGATGTCGGCCAGCGTCGCGCCGCCCGAGGCGTCAGGGGCCGGGGACAGGTACCGCTCGGGCAGGTGGCGTTCCAGAATGGGACCCTTCCCGTTGGAGGCCACCAGGAGTGCTTTAGCGAGGTTCTGGAGTTCCCGGACGTTGCCGGGCCACGGGTAGCCGCCCAGTCGGACGAAGACCGACGGGTCGACGGCTGGCGTGGACAGGTGCTCCCTTTCGGCGGCCTGGGCGAGAAAGAGCGACAGAAGATCCGGCACGTCATCCGCGCGCCGCCTCAAGGGCGGGATATGGATCCTGATCACGTTGAGGCGATGGTAGAGGTCTTCTCTGAACGACCCGTCCCTGACGGCGGCCTCGAGGTCCCTGTTGGTGGCCGCGACGATGCGCGCGTTCGATACCCTCGGCCGCACTTCACCCACAGGCAGGAAGGACCCGTCCTGAAGAAACCGCAGGAGATTGGCCTGGACCTCGGGCGGGAGTTCGCCCACTTCGTCGAGGAACAGGGTGCTGTCCCGGGCGGCATCGACCAGCCCGGGCTGGTCCCTGTCGGCGCCCGTGAAGGCCCCCTTCTTGTGGCCGAAGAGCAGGCTGGAAGCCAGGGTGGGCGTCAGGTTGGCGCAGTTGGCCGCGACCCAGGGGCGACCTGCTCTTGGGGAGGCGGCGTGGAGGGCCTGGGCGCACGCTTCCTTGCCCGCGCCGGGCTCGCCGGTCAGGAGTACGGGGAAGGTGAAAGCGGCCGCGCGGTCGAG
>JBJKRE010000278.1:0-5153 GCA_046704825.1 Acidobacteriota bacterium | reverse complement strand
GTGAGGACCCGCGCCGAGGTTGCCAACACCCAGGTGGAGGCCGCTCTCGAACGGTTCGGCGACAGCCTCGTCGTGGTGTCGGGAGAGGGCCTGCTGAAGGTCCACATCCACACGAACGAACCCTCGGCGCTCTTCGAGCGCATGGAAGTTTTCGGCGACCTGCTGAAGAAGAAGACAGAGGACATGCAGGCCCAGCACGAAAACGCCGTGGCCGATACGGCCAGGGTCGCCATCGTGACCGATTCGGCGTGCGACCTGCCCATGGACAACCTGAGGAAGAACCTCATTTCCATCGTGCCCCTCAAGGTCATGTTCGGGGACGAGGTCTTCCTGGATAAGATGGAGATCACGCCCTCCGAGTTCATGAGGAAATGCCAGCGCAGCCCGCACCACCCTAAAACCAGCCAGCCGGCAGTCCGGGATTATCTGCGCGCCTACGAAGAGGCGTCGGATCGCGCCGAGTCCATCGTTGTCGTAAGCCTTTCCTCCGGTGTCAGCGGCACCTATGAGGCGGCCCTGACGGCGGCCAGACAGTTCGACCGTGTGCCCGTACGGGTGGTCGACAGCGCCACCGTGAGCATCGCCCAGGGCATGCTGGTGCGGGAGGCCAGGCGGATGGCGCTCGAGGGACGGGACGGGCAGGCCATCGCCGACCGGCTGGAGGTCCTCAGGAGCCGGACGCGGATTCTGGTTTCCCTCAAGAACCTGGACTACGTCCACCGGGGCGGGCGTGTGGGGTTCGGCAAGAGCCTCGCGGCACGCCTCCTCAACATCAAACCCATCGTCGCCTTCGATCCGGAGGGCAAGGTCTACAGTCCGGCAAAGGCGTTCGGCTCGAGGGGCGTCCACCGAAAGATCGTCGCCATGGCGCAACGGGAGTGGAGCCGCTACGCAGACTACCGGGTCGCCGTTGCCCACATGGCCGCGCCCCGCGTGGCCGAATACTACGTGAAAGCCATCAGGGGTCTCACGGGGCTGGAAGAGGTGCCGGTGATCGAGGCCACGCCCGTCCTGGGGTCGCACTCGGGGCCCGGAGCCGCCGCAATCGCCGTGCTGGGGCTGGACTGACGTGCCCGGGCAGGTGCTCTGGTCCGCCGCCCTGGTTCTGTGCGCCTACCTGATCGGTTCCTTCCCGACCAGCATCGTCGTTGCGAGAAGGGTTCGGGGTATCGACATCCGTAGCCACGGAAGCGGCAACGCCGGCGCGACGAACGTCCTGAGGGTGACCGGCTGGAAACCGGCGCTGGCGGTGGCCGCCGTCGACGTCCTCAAGGGGTTTCTGCCGGCTCTGATCGTGTCCAGACTGGCCCTGGCCGGCCTTCCCCCGGACCGGGAGCTGACGGCGCTGCTGGTGGGGGCGGGCGCTGTCGCGGGACACGTCTTCCCCGTCTGGGCGGGGTTCCGCGGGGGCAAGGGAGTCGGCACGACGGCGGGGGTCATGCTGGCCCTCTTCCCCATCCCCTGCCTGCTATGCGTGCCGGTGTTCGCCCTCACGGTGACCCTGACGCGCATCGTCTCAGTGGCCTCCCTGTCGAGCGTGTGCGCTTTTCCATTCATCCTGTGGGCGTTTCGTGGAACGGACTGGGTGTCCGACCACCGCTTCGCTTTCACCGTGGTCTGCGCCCTGTCGCTCTTTATCGTCGTCAGCCACCGATCGAATCTGGTGCGCCTCGCCAAGGGGACCGAGAACCGGTTCTGACCGGCGAGCCGGATCCACCCACATGTTGTGGTCTCCCTCCGGCTTCCCTCTAAAAGACTGCTTCCAAGGGTTCCGGTCCATCCCGGCGCTCGCCCCTTGCCGGGAACGAGCGGGGCAGCAGGTTCGTGAAGCTCCCTGTCGTCTCAGGCTGAAACGCCCTGCAGCATTGCATTTTACGCCATGGAGCGGCTGACGCCTGTTGAGCGTCGCCGGCACAACCTGTTGTTGTGGTGAACCATTCAACACTATCTCTTGACTATTCAAATAGTTATCTATATATTATGCACAACACCGAGTGTTGTGCACCTGGAATGCGGTGACCGAAGATGTTGCTGTAAGCGAAAGGAGGGTAGCATGCCGGTGAAGAGCGCGACCAAGAAAGTGGCCAAGAAGACGACGAAAAAGGCGGCCAAGAAGCCCGCGGCCAAGAAGGCCGTGAAGAAGGCGCCCGCCAAGAAGCCCGCGGTCAAGGCCGCCGCCAAGAAGACTGCGGCCAAGAAACCTGCCGCGAAAAAGAGAGTCGTGAAGAAGCCGGCCGTGAAGGCTGCCGCGAAGAAGACGGCCGCCAAGAAGGCCGTCGCCAAGAAACCCGCGGCCAAAAAGACCGCCGCCAAGAAAGTTGCGGCGAAGAAGCCGGCCGCCAAGAAGGCCGTGAAGAAGCCGGCCGCCAAAAAGGTCGTCAAGACAGCCGCCAGGAAGCCCGCGGCCAAGAAGCCAGCGGCCAAGAAGACTGCAGCGAAGAAAAAGGCGAAGTAGCTCTGCGTGAGGGCCGTCCGAATGGCGGCCGTCAGGACCGAAGGGAGCGCGCCCCCGGCAGAGGGCCATGCGGCACAGGCGCGTGACGCAGATTCGATGTTCGGGCGTCCCCGGCGGATGCCCTAGGGGATCTGCCGCCATGGTTCCACCCAGATCATCGGTTTACCGCTCGAAATGACCCGCTTCCAAAGCGGGTCGTTTTTATGGCCCCACGTCGCGTTCCACCTTGCTTTTTGAACACTCATCCTATATAGCAGAAGCTTCAATGCCGCCCGGGCCGCGGCAGCGAGAGGAGACGGCCATGCTGGACCACGCGCCAGGCCCGCCGCCGGGCAGGCCGGGCTGTTACATTTTCAGGGACGCCAGAAAGAGGCCGCTTTACGTGGGCAAGGCCAAGAACCTGCGCTCGCGGGTCTCGAGCTACTTCCAGGAAAACGTCCCCCTCAAAATCCGCCGCCTCAGGCGGAGCGCCGTCGACCTCGAGTACATCGTGACGTCCAGCGAGTGGGAGGCCTTCCTCCTGGAGAACAACCTCATCAAGCAGTTCAAGCCCAGGTACAACACCCTCCTCAAGGACGACAAAACCTATCCCTACATCAAGCTGACGCTCAAGGACCGGTACCCAAAGGCTGTCTTCACCCGCAGGCCCGAGAAAGACGGCGGGCTCTACTTCGGACCTTTCGTCCCCGGCTGGCAGGCGCGGAAGAACCTCCGCATACTCCAGGAGAACTTCCGGGTCGTCACGTGCAAGGACCCCCTGGACGGGAGCAGGCCCCGCCCGTGCCTCTACTACGAGATGGGCCAGTGCTACGCACCCTGCATCAGGAACAAGGTCAGGCCGGAGGACTACCGCCGGGTGGTGGAGGAGGCCAGACTCTTCCTCGAGGGCCACACGGAAGTGCTGAAAGCTCAGCTGGAGGAGCGCATGAGGTCCGCGGCGTCCCGCCAGGAGTACGAACTGGCGGCGCACTACAGGGACCTGGTGAAGGCGACGAAGTCACTGGGCGCCCGTCAGGCCGTGGCCCGCCCGGGCCAGGGCCACTGGGACTACTTCGCCCTGTACGGGGGCGGTGGGGACTTCGTCCTCCACGGCTTCGTGGTCGTCGACGGCAAGGTCGTGGACCGCAGGCGGTGGCGCTTCACGGAGGTGGAACTGTCGCCGGGCGAACTCCTCTGCTCCGCGCTGACACGGCTCTACGGTAACACGCCCGTGGTACCCGACGGCGTTGCGGTTTCGCTGGAATTCGAAGACAGGCCGTTTCTGGAGCGGTTCCTCACCGAACGCAAGGGGCGCTCCGTCAGCGTGCGGCGGCCGCAGCGAGGCGAGAAGGCCTCTCTGATCGCGACGCTCCTGGAGAACGCACGGCTCGAATTCGACGCAGAGGTCGATCCCGTGGCCGTCCTAAAGCCGCTCGTGGACGCTCTCGGACTGCCCCAGCCACCGCGCCGCATCGAGTGCTTCGACATCAGCCACACGGGCGGCGAGGAGACCGTGGCTTCCTGCGTCGTCTGGGAGGCCGGACGCATGCTGAAATCGGACTACCGCCGGTTCAAGGTAAAGACGGTCGAGGGCATCGACGACTTCGCCTCCATGGCCGAGGTCGTGGGCCGGCGCTACGGGCGGATCGTGCGGGAAGAGGGCGAACTGCCGGACCTCGTGCTGATCGACGGGGGGCAGGGCCAGGTGAATGCCGCCCACGCGGCTCTCGGCGCCATCCTGCCGGACGTGCCGCCCATGGCCGGGATCGCCAAGCGCGAGGAGTGGCTCTTCAAACCCGGCGACCCCCGCCCGGTCGTCTTCCCGAGAGAGTCCCCGTCCCTGAGACTCCTGGAGCAGATCCGCGACGAGGCGCACCGGTTCGCCGTGACCTACCACCGCAAGCGGAGGTCCAGGAGCCGGGTTCAGTCCCAGCTCATGGACGTGCCTGGCATCGGTCCCGTGACGGCCAGGAAGCTGATAAAGGCTTTCATGACGACGGAGGCCGTGGCGGCGGCGTCGGAGGAGGCGCTGATCGACGCCGTGGGCAGGCGGGCCGCGGGCAAGGTCCGCAAGTGGGTCCTGAAAAGGGAAGGCGCCTCCACGGATTGACGGAGAGGCGCACCTTGCAGGGGCGAGGAACGAGCGCTTAGACTGGTCACGGGGTACGCGGATGAGCCCCGATTTTCCCGCGCGGTAGGATGAGGGGACGCATGCCTGGAAACGGACCGGACACGGGTGACCGCAGCAGGACATGTCTTCGGTGCGGCGCGGCGTTGCCGTCCGGGCAGGGTGCCTGTCACGCATGCGGCTTCTCCCTGCCCTCCGTGCCGCCGCCCATGGGCGGCGGGCGGCGGGACCCGGCGCGCAGGCTCTGGATCGCCCTCGCGGTGGCCGTAGTGACCCTTCTGCTTTCGTTCTGCCTGCTGTACGTCATCCTGCAGGCGTTCAGGCGATGAACGGCCGCGTTTGCCGGCCCATGGGCGGAGAAAGGCACGAATGATTACGGACCTGCTGCGGAAGCTCAAGGCCGGCACGGAACACCTGAACTACGGCAGAGACGTGATCGCCGCCATGGCGAAGACGTACGCGTCGGAACGTCCGGAGGGCGACCTCCGGGTCCTCGACCTGGGTCTCGGCACGGCGGCAGACATCCTGAACGTGCGGGACGCGGTCGCACCGAGGGCATGCGAGCTCCACGGCCTCGAAAGCTGGGAACCC
>JBJKRE010000277.1:0-5746 GCA_046704825.1 Acidobacteriota bacterium | reverse complement strand
AATCATGACCATGGTCGTTCTCCTTCTGGAGGCCTACACTCGCCATCCGGCGGTAGAGGTGCCGGCGCTCGATCTGCAGTTCCTCGGCGGTCTTCGAGATGTTGCCCCCGTGCCGGGCCAGCGCCCTGCGGATGAATTCCCTCTCGAAGGTTTCCCTGGCTTCCTTGAGGGGCCCGCTCCAGGTCAGGTCGTCCCCCCGCTGCTGTTCGCGATATTCCTGCAGGAGCAGGTCCGAGGCGCGGATTTCCGCCGACGGGACCATTATGACGAGGCGCTCCATCAGGTTCTTCAGTTCACGGACGTTTCCCGGCCAGTGGTAGTCGGCCAGGGCCTTCAAGGCGTCCTGCGTCAGCTTCTTGGGTTGACGCCCGTACTGGGTGGCGAAGAGTCCGAGGAAGTGTTCGCACAGGGCCGGCATGTCCTCCAGCCTGTCCCTGAGCGGCGGGACCGTGATCGGGATGACGTTCAGGCGGTAGAAGAGGTCCTCCCGGAAGTTCTCCTTCTCGATCTCGTCCTGCAGCTTCTTGTTCGTGGCCGCGATCACCCTGACGTCCACCCTGACGGTGTCTGTCCCGCCCACCGGCTCGAAGGTCTGCTCCTGTAGGACACGCAGGACCTTGGCCTGGGTGGTCAGGCTCATGTCGCCCACCTCGTCCAGAAACAGGGTGCCCCCGTCAGCGAGGAGGAACTTGCCCTTCTTGTTGTCGATGGCGCCCGTGAAGGAGCCCTTCCTGTGGCCGAAGAGTTCGCTCTCGATGAGTTCGGTGGGGATGGCGGCGCAGTTGACCTCCACGAAGGCCTCTTCCCGGCGGTCGCTGTAGCTGTGGATCAGCCTGGCCACCAGTTCCTTGCCCGTGCCGTTCTCTCCGAAGATCATCACCCGGCCCTGGGTGGGCGCGGCCCTGCGGATTTGTTCTTTGAGGGCCCGGATGAGCGGGCTGTCGCCGATCAGGGTGATCTCCCGGTTCATCTGGTCCTGCAGAAGGAGGTTGCGCTCCTCCAGCCGGTGTTTCTTCAGGGCGTTGGACACGGATACCAGGACGCGCTCGAGCGACAGCGGCTTCTCGATGAAGTCGAAGGCCCCCAGGCGGGTCGCCTTGACCGCCGTCTCGATGGTGCCGTGGCCGGAGATGACCAGGACCTCCACCGAACGACCTTCGGTCTTGAGCCTCTCAAGGACCTGCAGCCCGTCCATGCCGGGCATCCAGACGTCAAGCAGGAGGAGGTCGTAGTCGATGCTGGCCGCAAGCGCCAGGGCGCGTTCACCCGTCTCCGCCTCGTCCACCTGATAGCCTTCGTCCTCGAGGATCTGGCGCAGGGTGTCGCGGATGCCCCCCTCGTCGTCCACTACCAGTATTCGTCCTCGCGCCATGTCGCCTCCTTAGATCGGCAGGGTCACGATGAATCCCGCGCCGTCGGTGTAGTCCTCGTCCACGCGGATCGAGCCCCCGTGCTCCTCCAGAATTCTCGCCACGATCGCAAGCCCCAGCCCCGTGCCCTTCCGTTTGGTCGAGAAGTAGGGGGCGAAGAGGCGGGAGCGGTTCTCGGGCGGGATGCCCGGCCCCGTGTCCCGTATCGAGAAGACGGCCTGTCCGTCGGCCTCGTGGAGTGTTATGTAGATGTCGCCGCGTTCCTCCATGACCTGCACGGCGTTCTCGAGCAGGTTCTTGAATGCGCGCCCCATCTGTTCCGCGTCGAGGCGAACCGGCGGGAACTGGGCGGGCAGGTCCAGGTGTATCTCGGCGGCCGACCGGTAGGGCGTGACGATGGAGCGGACCAGCGCCGGCAGTGACGCGGGCTTCAGGTGAATCTCCGGCAGGCGGGCGAAGCGAGAGAACTCGTTGACCATGGTCATCATGGTCTGGACCTCGCGCTCGATGGTGGTACAGCCCTCGAGCAGGGCGTCGCCCAGGTCGGGGGCCTTTTCCACGGCCTTCTTCCGGATCCTCTGGGCCGACAGCCGGATGGGCGTCAGCGGGTTCTTGATCTCGTGGGCCATGCGCCGGGCCGCCTCCTGCCAGGCCGCGATGCGCTGGGCCCTGGAGAGATCGCTGATGTCCTCGAGGATGACGAGGTTTCCGAAGACCGTTCCCACGGGGTCCCTCAGGAGGGTGGCCGACACCGAGAGGATGATCTGGCCCTTGGCCGTACTCAGCGTGATCTCCCGGTTGACGACGGGACGTTTGGGCAGGCCGGCCAGGACGGACGCGATGGGGCTCCACTCGGGCCGCGTGAGGATGTTGCGCACGGGTTCGCCCGCCTGTAGCCCCAGGATGTCCCTGGCCCGCGAGTTGATGGTCCGGATGCGGCCTTCCGAATCGGTCGAGATGACGCCGATGTTCAGGGTTTCGAGGAGCGTCTCGATGTAGCGCCGGCGGCGTTCGAGGGACTCGGACGTGGTCCTGAGTTCCTCGTTGCTCCGTTCGAGCTCAAGCTTGCTCGTCTCCACCTCCTGGGTCATCCGGTTGAAGGACTCCACCACCAGGCCTATCTCGTCGCGGGCGTCGTAGTCGATCCGGTGCGACAGGTTTCCGCGGGAGACCTCCTGGGTGCCCTCGAGAAGGAGCTGGAGGGGAATGCTGATCTCCCTTGACAGGTGCGTGCCGATCCACACGGCCACGAAGGTCACGAGCAGGGTGAGCGCCAGGAAGGACGAGATCATGGAGATCCTGAGGATCTGCTGGCGGCTCCTGATCTGCAGGTAGGCCTTGTTGTTCTCCGAGATGTACCGCGCCTGCTGGAAGAGCTCCTGGGGAAGGAACCGCCCCACCACGATGCCCATCTCCTTGTCGATGGAGACTCCGCTGACCACGGTCGGCTCGGGCGTGAGGTCGATCCAGCCCACCAGCCCCTGCGGGCTGAAGATCTTGGACAGCTTGTAGGCGTTGGGCGCGGGGAAGGTGGAGGGCTCCCTCGCCAGGACCTTGCCCTCCCGGGTGACAAGGGCGAAGGCGTCCACGTCGCCACCCTCGTACAGGTGGACGGCCAGTGAGGGTTGCATTGGCGGGGAGACCTGCTTGAGCTGCCAGGCAAGAGCCTTGGCCTTGCGGTAGCTCTCCTCGCGCGCCATGTCCATGGATTTGTCGACCAGCGTCTGGCTGGCCGTCACCAGCGAGTTCACGGGACTCGTGAACCACCGGTCGACCGTCGAGCCTATGAGGAAGATGGCGCTGATGAACAGCAGAAGGGACGGCAGGAGCCCCAGGAGGACGAAGGCCGTGAGCAGCCGGGTCCTGAAGCGGGCGCCCTCACGCTGTCGCCTCCAGGCCAGGAAGCCCTTGACCAGCTCCCTGAAGAGGACGAAGAGCAAAACCATCATGAGGAGCACGTTCAGGAAAGCCAGGCCCGTCAGCAGGAAACTGCCCGCGGAGGTGACGACGGCCGCCTCCTGCTCCTTCCGGATCACCAGCAGGAAGCCGCCCACCATGAGCAGGCCCATGCAGGCGATCAGGATCAGGAAGTTGCGGGGCGTCAGTCTCAGCTTCATGGCGTGGACAGGGTCTGGCTGACCCACGGGGTCTGGACATCCCAGGGGATGATCCAAAGGACGAAGTTCGACATCACGTGCACGCGGACGCGCAACGAATAGGCGCCTTCCGCGGGCTCCAGGTTGGCCACGGACGTCACGTGCAGGTCATGGACGGTCTCCATGTACTGCGCCATTTCCTCCCAGGTCGCCACGGTCCGTTTGTCATTCAGTTTCCCGTCGACCCTGGTTTCCACCGTGTACTGCCGCGTCAGGTTGTCGTACCGGACCGTGTGGACGACCTCCTTGCTGGCGACCACCTTGTCCTTCCAGAATGTCCGGTGCCTGACGACCTCGGCCGTGAAGGTCAGGCTCACCGGCCGCGTGGACATGACGGCTTCCTTCAGGTCCGGCCGGTTCAGCGCGTCCCCGACGCCGAAGCTGGTGACCAGGAACCTGTTTTCGTAGGACCAGGTCAGACCCTTGACATACGGCCCCGAAGCCCACACGGAGACCGCGGACAACACAAGGAACGCGGAAAGGACGAATTTCAGAATGTTCTTTGCTCTCATGGAGTCCTTGTCCTTCCGCCTGCCCGTCCGGTTCTAAAGGACGTTGGCGGCG
The DNA here is from genome assembly GCA_046704825.1 of Acidobacteriota bacterium. Lineage (GTDB taxonomy): Bacteria > Acidobacteriota > UBA4820 > UBA4820 > DSQY01 > CAVRTJ01. Next base: position 1,656 of record JBJKRE010000277.1, on the reverse strand, counting down.
ATCTCGGCCAGGCTGGACCGTTCGCCCCGGGTCAGGGTGACGTGGCCAGCTTCCCTGTACTCTTTGAACCGCTCCACCACGTAGGTGAGCCCGTTGGAGGAAGTGTCGATGTAGGGGTTGTCGATCTGGTAGGGGTCGCCCGTGAGGACGAGCTTGGTGTGCTCGCCGGCGCGGGTGATGATCGTCTTCACCTCGTGGGGGGTCAGGTTCTGAGCCTCGTCCACGATCATGAACTGGTGGGGGATCGAGCGGCCCCGGATGTAGGTGAGGGCCTCGATCTGCAGGATGTGCTGGTCCACCAGCTCGCGGTAGGCGTCGTGCCCCCTGTTGCTGTAGGAGAGGTTGAGCAGGAGCTCCAGGTTGTCGAAGATGGGCTGCATCCAGGGCTTCAGCTTCTCCTCGAGTTCGCCGGGCAGGTACCCGATGTCCCTGCCGAGCGGGAAGATCGGGCGTGTCACCAGCAGACGCTGGTAGTCCTGCTGGTCGGCCACCTTGTGCAGACCGGCGGCCAGCGCCAGGAGCGTCTTGCCTGTGCCGGCCTTGCCCACCAGGGTGACGAGGGGGATGTTGTCGTTCAGGAGCAGGTCCAGGGCGAAGCGCTGCTCCTTGTTGCGCGGGGAGATGCCCCAGAGCGGCTTGACCTCCTCGAGCGGTACGAGGGCCTTTTCCGCGGGGACGAACTTGGCGAGCGCCGTGTGCGACGCGTTCTCTTCGTCCACGAGGAGGGCCATCTCGTTGGGGTACATCTCTTCTCCGCACTCGATCCTGCGCTTCGAAAACAGCTGGTCGAGGGCCTTTCTGGAGACCGTGATGGTGCGGCACCCCGGGTAGAGCTCGTCGATGCTGACCTTGTCGGTTTCGTAGTCTTCCGCCACCACGCCGAAGGCGTCGGCCTTGATCCGGAGGTTCGTGTCCTTGGTGACGAGTACAACGTCGGCGCCCTCGCGCTTGAGCGAAAGGGCCACGCCGAGGATGAGGTTGTCCGCACTGCCCTCCCGGATGGAGGGCGGCATGTCGTCCTTCACGCGCTCGATCACCACCTTGAGGCAGCCGCCCTCCTCGAGCTGGACGCCGCGGGGCAGAGAACCCATCTGTCTGAGCTTGTCCAGCTCACGCGACACCTCGCGCGCGTTGCGCCCGACCTCCGTAACGTCCCTCTTGAACCGGTCCACCTCCTCGATGACCCAGATGGGGATGACCACGTCGTTTTCCATGAACCTGTAGATGCTGTGAGGGTCGTGGAGCAGCACGTTCGTATCCAGAACGTAGGTCCGGGTCATACGATCTCCTTTAGAAGTCTCGACACTTCAGCCAGGTCGGCCGGCCGTTCCTCTTTCTTCTTGCTCAGGCAGCGCATCACGAGGTTTTCCAGGCTCGGGGGCAGCCGGGTGTACTGTGAGGGCGGCGGTGGCAGCTCCTTCAGCTGTTTCAGCAGGATGAGGGTCGACTTGTCGCCCCGGAAGGCGTCCTGGCCCGTGAGCACGAAGTAGGCCAGCAGACCGAAGGAGTAGATGTCCGATCGGGCCGTGAGGGGCTGTCCCTGGATCTGTTCGGGCGACACGTACTTGGGCGAGCCGACGAAGTGGCCTTCCTGCGTCAGATCCACCGTGTCGCCCGCCTGGGTGAAGGCGATGCCGAAATCCAGCAGCTTCGGGA
>JBJKRE010000276.1:0-8638 GCA_046704825.1 Acidobacteriota bacterium | reverse complement strand
CGCCCTCGAAGGCCTGAGCCCAGAGGTCCGCCCGGAAGTACTCGTTCCAGCCGTCGAAGCGGCAGCCAAGGCGCACGGCCTCCTCCAGGACGCCCGCCAGACGCCTGTCGCCCAGAGAGAACGCACCCTCCACAACGCTGGCGTCGATGTCGTGCCACCGGTAGGTCGCGGGGTTCCTCAGCATCCGCTTGAGCCCGTCCTGCCTTTCCTCGAGGACCGCCCGCGGCGCCATGGGGCTCCACTGGAACGGCGTGAAGGGCTTGGGCACGAATGAAGAGGTCGAAACGGTCACCCTCGGGTTCTTGCAGCCGGCTTCCCTTCCCCGCGCCACGACCATGGCCGCCAGCTTCGCGATGGCCTCCACGTCCTCTTCCGTCTCCGTAGGCAGACCGAGCATGAAGTACAGCTTGACGAGGTTCCAGCCTGCACCGTACAGGGCCTTCGCGGCCTGCGACAGGTCTTCGTCGTCGATCTTCTTGTTGATGACGTTCCGCAGGCGCTGGGTCCCGGCCTCGGGCGCGATGGTGAACCCGGATTTCCGTCCCGAGGACAGAGACGAGACCAGGTCCTCGGTCAGGCTGCTGACCCTCAGGCTCGGCATGGCCACACCCACCTGCTGCGAGGCCCCGTCCTCGGCCACACGCGTGACGAGGTTCTCCACGCCCTTGTACTCTCCGGCATTCAGGCTCAGGAGCGTCACCTCGTTGAACCCCGTGGCCCCCAACCCCTCCTGCACCGTCCTTCGGACGGTCTGCGGGTCCCTGTCGCGCTGGGGCCTGTAGATGTACCCCGCCTGGCAGAACCTGCAGCCCACGGAACACCCCCTCGCGATCTCGATGGAGTAGCGGTCGTGGACGACCTCGTGGTGAGGGACCAGCACGCGTGCGGGGAAGGGATACCGGTCGATGTCCAGCAGAACACGCCGCCTCACGGGGAAGGGGACGCCTTCCGAGGCGGGGCCCGCGACGACCTCCATGCCCGTTTCAGGGTCTCTTTCCGTGCGGTAGAGGGCCGGCACGTAGGTACCCTCCACCCCGGAAAGGGCCATCAGCAATTCCTTCCGAGGCGCACCCCTCATCTTCTTCACCACGTCGCATAGGTCTGCGAACCCTTCCTCCCCGTCGCCGATGAAGAAGGCGTCGACGAAGGGCGCCAGCGGTTCGGGATTGCAGGCGCAGGGACCGCCCGCCAGAACGACCGGATGGGACTCGTCCCTGTCGCAGGACCTGACGGGTACGCGGCCCATCCGGAGCATGTGCAGGATGTTCGTATAGGTCAGCTCGAACTGAAGGGTGAAACCCACCACGTCGAAACCGTTGAGCGGCCGCTTCGATTCGAGGGCGAACAGCGGCAGGTCCCGGACCTCGAGAGCCTCGATCATGTCGGGCATGGGCATGAACACGCGCTCCGCCCAGACGTCGGGCCTCGCGTTGAGCACACCGTAGAGGATCTTGAGCCCCATGGTGCTCATGGCGATTTCGTATCCGTCCGGAAAGGCCAGGGCCACGTGGAGCATGCCGTCCCGGTCGATCTTGACGATCTCGTTCACCTCACCGCCCGTATAGCGGGTCGGTTTGATCACCTGACTGAGGAAACCTAGGTCCATGGTGCCACTCTCCCTGCTGCGGCGGAACTGACCTCGGACGGGGTCCCCGCTACCGCCGGCAAACGCCTTACCATATCATAATCATATCCCTCCCTCGATCGATCGCCCACGGTACCTCCCCCGGCACCGGGGGGCATTTCCCTTCGTCCTGGGCCCCGCTCCGGCTTTACAAGGGCGTTCGGCACATTCATGCTATAAAATGTGCTACGAGGAGGGCTTTATCATGTCCGATAAGAGCGACAGAAAGCGAAGATACCACAAGGAAACCCGCCTCATACACGGGGATTTCCATTCGCCGCACTGGGATTACAGGGACCATATCGTACCGCCCATCTCCGCGTCTGCGGCCTACCGGCTGGAAAGCGTGGCGCGGGGGGCTCGCGGGTTCCAGAGCTTCGCCAACCCGGAGTTCAACAGGCACACACAGCCGCCCATCTACATCTACGACCGCCTCGACGAACCCAGCCGATCCATGCTCGAGGACAACATGGCCGCCGCCGAGGAGGGCGAGTGCGGCGTCTGCTTCGCCACGGGAATGGGCGCCATCTCGGCCAGCATCGGCGTGCTCGCCAAGGCCGGCGACACGGTCCTGGCGCACCACACGCTGTACGGCTGTACGTACTCCCTGTTCAAGAACTGGATGCCCCGGTTCGGCATCACGGTCAAGATGGTGGACTGCAAGGACGTGGAGGCGCTGGAGGCCATGATGACCGACGACGTGGTGGCGGTCTACTTCGAAACGCCTTCCAACCCCGTCCTGGAGATCGTCGACATCGCCGCGGTCCGCGCCGCCGTGGACCGGGTGAACGCCAAACGAGGCAAAAAGCGCAGGATCTTCATCGTCGTGGACAACACCTTCGCCACGCCCTTCTGCCAGCGCCCCATCACCCTCGGCGCCGACGTGGTTGTCCAGTCCATCACGAAAAATGTGGGCGGATTCGGAACCGACATGGGCGGCGTCTGGGTCGGTCCCACGCTGCTGGAACCAGACGTTCTGCTGTTCAGGAAGGACATCGGGGCGCCGCTCGCCCCCAAGGCCGCCTGGCCGCCGCTCGTGTACGGTCTACCGACCCTGGGCCTCCGGTCGCGCCAGCAGATGGACACCGCCATGAAAGTGGCCCGCTTCCTGGAGGGGCATCCGGCCGTCAAGCGCGTCGTCTATCCCGGCCTCCCGAGCCACCCCCAGCACGTGCTCGCCCGAAAGCAGATGCTCGACCCCGAGGGCAACTTCGCGCCCGGGATAATGATCTACTTCGAACTCAAGGGCAACCCCGAAGAGGCCCGCTCGCGCGGCAGCAGCATGATGGACCATCTCGCCGACCACGCGCTGGCCGTCACGCTCGCCGTATCGCTGGGGCAGATCCGTACCCTCATCGAACACCCGGCCTCCATGACGCACGCCCCCCTTCCGGTGGAGGCGCAGCTCGACGCCGGCATCGACCCCGGAGGGATCCGGATCAGCGTGGGGCTGGAAAAGGCCGAGGATATCATGGGCGACCTGGAGGACGCGCTCGACGCCTTGTCGTAGTCCGCTTGCCTGAGGGGCGTGAACGCATCCCCCGGGTCGATGGCCTTTCGGGATGAAGCCTCACGGCGCGGACGCGCCGATTCGAGGAGGTGCCTTGCAGCGGATCTTCAGGTGGACCGACGGAGAGGGAATCGTGGAGGTCGGGGCAGACGCTTGTGCCGAGCAGGCCGTCTGTTCCGAGCCCGCTCTCGCGGATTCCCCCGCCCTGCTGGTACTGCCGCCGCTCTGGGACCACCACGGCCACATCGCCGCGCACGGGGCCGCGCTGGAACAGGTCGATTTGAGGGGAGCCTCCTCGCTCGAAGAGGCCCTCGAAGAAGTCGAACGGGCAGCCGCAGGTGACTCGGAGTGGCTGGAGGGCTTCGGCTGGGACCAGAACCGGTGGGGAGGATCCTTTCCCGACCGCCGGGACCTGGACGCCATCATGCCCCATTCCCCCGTCCTGCTCAGGCGGATCGACGGCCACGCGGGCTGGGTCAACACGGAGGCGCTGCGCCGGGCCGGATTCGACGACGGGAGCTCCGATCCTCCGGGTGGCCGGCTGCTGCGCGAATCCGGGCGGCTCACCGGCATCGTGCTCGACGGGGCTCTGACGCGAGTGGAGGCATGCCTCCCCGCCCCGGACGATCCCGCCCTGCGTCGCAGGATGCTCGCCGCGCTTGAAGACCTCAAACGGTCGGGGCTCTCCGGCGTCACGGACATGGGCCTCGAACCCGCACACGTCAAGGTCCTTTCGGCGCTGGACCGCGAAGGGGCCCTGCCCATCGGCGTCGAGGGATTCCTGTGGGTAAGGGAGGGCGATCCCGAGCCCCAAGACGTCTACAGAGGCGTGCATTTCTCTGTCACGGGGGCAAAGTTCTTCGCCGACGGCGCCCTGGGCAGCCGCGGAGCCGCGCTGTGGGTCGGATACGCCGACCAGCCCGACAACAGGGGACTTCTCCTGTGGGAGACGGACCGGCTGGCAAGCGCGCTCGCCCGGACGGTGGCGCGTGGCCTGACTCCGGCCGTTCACGCCATCGGGGACAGGGCGGTCTCGCAGGTTCTCGACGCCGTGGAGCAGGCCCGGGTGCCGCCGGGAGCGCGCGTGGAACACGTCCAGATCGCCGGGACCGACGCCGTCGAGCGCATGGCTCGGCTGGGGATCGTCGCCTCCGTCCAGCCTTGCCACTACCTGTCCGATCGCCAATGGGCCGAGGCTCGTCTTGGTGACGGCATGCGCAACGCCTACCGGTGGGGCAGCCTCGCGCGCAGGGGCGTCCCGCTTCTCATGGGCACCGACTTCCCCATCGAGTCCCCCGATCCAGTGCGAACGTTTAAGGCCTGCCTGAACCGTGAGGAGGCCGGCGAACGCCTGACCTTCGCGGAGGTCCTCGAAGGCTACCGGCCTCCGGCGGGATTTGCCCCGCGAAGCAGGGCCGCCGTGGGCGCGTTCGACCCGGCGGATCTGACGCCCTGCGGCGGGCCTGTCCGCCTGTCCAGGTGCGTAGCGGTGGCCGGCGGAGAGCGCATCCGATGACGCCCATTCCGCGCGAGACCCTGTTGCGCCTTCAGGCGTGGATATCCGCCCAATCCGGCATGAGGGGCGACGACTACAGGAGCACCTTTCTCGAACGGAGGGTGTCCCCCCGCCTGAGGGCCACCGGGAGCACCACGCTCGAAGGCTACCTGGACTACCTGGAGGCTCACCGCGCCGAGCGCCGCATCTTTCTGGACAAGCTGCTCGTACCCACCACCGAGTTCTTCCGGAACCCCGAGGTTTTCGAAGACCTCCAGAAACTCCTGAAGGCGAGACGCGAAGGCGTCCCGGATGGCGGGCTCCGAATGCTGAGCGCGCCCTGTTCAACAGGCGAAGAGGCCGTGAGCCTTGCGATCACCGTGAGGGAGGCTGGCCTGGACGCCCGCATCGTGGCCCTCGACCGCTCGAGGCGGGCGCTGGAGCGGCTCAGGACGGGGCTCTTTCCGTCCAGAAGCGCGGACAAATTGGACAGAACACTCCGGGAGCGGTATTTTAAGCAGGAAGAGAGTTCCGCCAGGCTGGACCGGCGTATCCTGGACATGATCCTGCCCGTGTGCGGAGATCTCACCTGCGGGATTCCGGGAACGGGCTATCACGTGATAGCATTGAGGAATATATTTATCTACCTCACCGAGGAGGCTCAGGACAGGCTTCTTGGAGAGGCGGCGAGGGCTCTGGCGCCCGACGGTCTCCTGGTCCTCGGTCGGGTGGAGTCGCTCGGAAGGAAGAGCAGTCATGGATGGAGGACGGTTGTGAGAGATGCACGCATCTACGCACGGGGGAGGGCTGAATGAAACTCAAAATCGGATTTGCCTTCATACTCGTCGTTTTCATACCGCTTATCTTTGGCATCCTCCTGGACAATTTCGCGGCGTTCAATCCCTGGCAGAACATGTGGCTCAAGATTTTCGTCGGCATCCTGGTGGCGGCCTTCGCGGCCCTCGTCTGGGCCGGGCTCCTCACGAAGAAGCTCGTCGCCCTGGCCGAGCTCAGCGCCAAGGTGGCGGAGGGCGACCTCTCCCAGACGGTCAGCATCGAGAGCGCCGACGAGGTGGGCCGGCTGGCCTCCTCGTTCCAGACCATGGTGACCAACCTCCGCGAACTGGTTCGGCAGGTCCAGATCAGCACGGGCCTGATGTACGACGCGGTGTCCAACCTTTCCGTTTCCACGGCGGAGGTCACGGCATCCACGGCAGAAATCGCTTCCAACATCCAGAACATCGCCAAGGGGGCCGAAAGTCAGGCGGCTGACGTGGAAAGCGCCGTGGACGTTACCGAAAAGGTGGCCACGGCCTCCTCCGCCATCGCCGACCGCAGTAAGACGGCCGAGTCACACGCCATGGGGTCCGCCTCCAGGGCCTCGGAGGGGACGGTCGCCGCCGAAGAAGCCCGGGAGTCCATGCGGGCCATCCTCGAGCAGGTGGAGAAGTCCACCACGCAGGTCCAGACCTTCAAGGAGCATGCGACCGAGATCTACTCGCTCGTCGAGGGCATCACCACTCTGAGCCACCAGACCCACATCCTGGCTCTCAACGCGGCCATCGAAGCCGCCAGGGCGGGCGATGCCGGAAGGGGATTCGCCGTGGTCGCCGAGGAGGTCAGGAGGCTGGCCGAAAACACCCAGGACCTGGCCGCACAGATCGCCCGGCTCGCCCAGGACATCACGGGGCGGACCCAGGAGGTTTCCGACAGGATGGCCGAAACGAACCAGGCGGCCCTGCTGGGCCGGGACAAGACGGCCGGCGTTTCCGCGGCGCTGGGACGCATCAGCGAGAGCGCCGCCGAGACGAGGGACGCGGTGCGGGCCATCGCCAAGGAGGCCGCGCTCCAGGCCGAGGGCACATCAGCCCTGACCCGCAGCATGGAGGCCATCCAGGCCGTCGCGACCGACAACGCGGCGGGCACGCAGGAGGCGTCGGCGGCCACGGAGGAAACGACCGCCAGCATGGAAGAGATCAACCAGCAGGCCCAGGCCCTGATGGACGAGTCGAACAGACTTCGCTCCCTGGTTGAAAAGTTCAGACTGTGAGAGGGCTCGCCGCCCCTCCCGCCGGATACGCGGCGGAGGAAACGGCAGGCCGTACGTAAAACGGAGCAGGCGGTGCACAAACTCCTCGTCGCCAGGATAGGCAAGCGCTTCTCGGGGTGGCTGACGCGGGATCTCTCCGACGTCAGACCCACGCCCGCGCTCCACCCCCTGCCCGAACCCTTCCCGCACATCCGCGGGAGCGCCTTCGTGGGGGGCCGGCTCATCACGGTCATCGACACCTATTCCATCATGGGCGAGGAGGGTGCCCCCCCCGACGACGGCGTCCTGCTGAGGCTCGCGCCGCCCAACGATCACCTCGCCTTCCCCATACGCTCCGCCGAAGCCGTCCTGCCCTTCGCGGAACTCAACCTCCACGAGGAGAACGCGTCGGGGATCTGGGCCGGCCTCTACCCGTGGCAGGAGGCCTGGGTAAGTGTCATCAATCCTTCCGCCGTGTCTGCCGAACTGTCGCGCGCCGCGGCCGAAGCCATTCACCATCTATCTACAGGGAGAGACCATGCCTCATAAGGTTCTCATTGCCGATGACGCCATGTTCATGAGGGCCATGATCCGCGACATCCTCGTCAACTCGAACCGGTACGAGGTCGTCGGCGAGGCCTCAAACGGCCAGGAGTCGGTGGAACTCTTCAGGAAGCTGCAGCCCGACCTGGTGACCATGGACATCGTCATGCCCCAGATGGACGGCATCGAAGCGACCAAGGAGATTCTGAGGACGAACCCCAAGGCGCGCGTCGTGATGTGCTCGGCCCTTGGACAGGAAGCGCTCGTCATAGAATCCATCGCCGCCGGCGCAAAGGACTTCATCGTCAAGCCCTTTTCGGCGGAAAAGGTGCTCAAGGTTCTGGACGCAGTCGTCCAGGGCTGATCTGGGACCGGCCGGTACCACCTCCTTCCAGCCGGGGAGCGAATGGATCTGTCAAAGTACCTCGAACTTTACATTTCGGAGGGACGCGACCACCTGCGGGGCCTGCGATCGGGCCTTCCCTCGCACGGTCCGCCGGCCAGGGGCGACATCGACGAGCTGTTCCGCCACGCGCACTCTCTGAAAGGCATGGCCGCCTCCATGGGTTTCGAGAGCACGAGTTCTCTTTCGCACCGGCTCGAATCCCTGCTGGGGAAGTGGCGCGACGGAGAGGCCATCACCCGCGAGCAGCTCGACACCGCCGTGCGAGCCATCGACGCGCTGGACGCACTCATGGACGCCGTCGAGACGGACGGATCGGACGCGGCCGCGGGCGAGGGTGCGGCCGCCCTCGAGGCGAAGCTCGACGCCTCCCTGCAGCCAGGCGAGGAAACACCGAAGGAGGCAGGCTCGCCGCCCTCCGCGCCTGCGCTTTCCTCACCCGACGAGGGTCCGGATGCCGGCGCGCCCGCGACGGCGAAGCTCCAGGTGGGTATCGACACCGCTTCGCCGCTGCCCGCAGCCCGCCTCCTCGTAGTGCTTCAGAAGGTCCGGGAGCACTGCGCGGAAGTGGTCATGGAGCCGGACATCGTCGCGATCCAGAGCCGCAATCTCAAGTCCGCAACATTCCGGGTGACACCTTCGCCGGAGCTGAAGGACCTCGCCAGGTCCCTCAGGGAACTTCCCGAGGTCGCGCAGGTGAGCCTCGAACTGCCGCTGGTTCCGACAGCCGCCCCGGGCAACGCCGGACCGAGCCTCGTCCCGAGCGTCAGGGTCAGGTCGGAGGACCTCGACGCACTTCTCGCGCAGACCGGCGACCTGCTCTACCACCTCAACCAGTTCGAATCGGGGCTGCACGAAGAGGAGAAGAAGCGTCACCGATTCTGGCTGGAAGCCCACCGCAGCCGAATGGACAGGCTGTACGACCAGGTCTTGTCGATCCGGCTGGTGCCCTTCGAAGCGCTGGTCGAGAGGCTGGGGCGGTCCGTAAGGGACCTGTCGGACCGGCTGTCGAAGAGGGTGTCGCTCGAGGTGGA
>JBJKRE010000275.1:0-3243 GCA_046704825.1 Acidobacteriota bacterium | reverse complement strand
GCCACCCCGAGGTTGCCCTTCAGGACGGCGATGCCTCCGTTCGGCCCCTTGGGGTTCGAGAGGGGCCGAACCACCTCCGAGTCGCGGATCTCCGCGGCCTCCAGGTTCTCCGCCAGCGGCCGCCCGGTTGCGGTGACCACGGCCGTGTCGAGCAGGCTCTCCATCGACTTCATGACCGCCTGGACGCCCCCCGCCCGCTCGAAATCCTCCATCAGGTAGCGGGGGTCGGAGGGCTTGATCTCCATGATGGAAGGGGTTTCCTGGCTGATGGCCTCGAAGGCGTCGAGGTCGAAGGGAATGTCCAGTTCGTGCGCCAACGCCGGAAAGTGGAGGGTCAGGTTGGTCGACCCGCTCGTGGCGCAACAGACCTTCACCGCGTTTCGGAACGCAGCGGGACTCATCACGTCCCTCGCCTTGACGTCGTCCCTGAGAAGTTGCAGAACCTTTCGCCCGGCCTCCTCGGCGAGAACCTCGAGCTTCGGGTCCGTCGCGCACAGCGCGGCGTTCCCTGGCAGTGAGAGCCCGAGCGCCTCGGCGGCGATGCACATGCTGTTGGCCGTCCCCATGAGGCAGCACGCCCCCGGCCCGGGGCACACGCAGCCCTCCACTTCGCGAAGCTCCTCTCGGCTCAGCTTGCCCTGCTTGTGCAGGACGAAGTACTTGCCCATGGAAGAGACGTCGAGCCGATCGCCCTTGTACCGCCCGGCCGGCATGTACCCGCCGGTCACCACAACCGTGGGCAGGTTGCAGCGGGCCGCAGCCATCAGGAGCCCGGGCACGATCTTGTCGCAGGTCCCGATCATCACGACGGCATCGTAGCTCGCGTGCTCAACCATCATCTCGACGGACGACGCGATCAAATCCCTGCTCGGCAGGACGTACTTAAAACCTTCGTTCCCGCTCCCCTGGCCGTCGCACGGGGCGAGCACATTGAAGATGGTGCCCATCCCGCCGGCTTCCTGGATCCCGCGCTTGACGGCAGCGGCGATGCGGTCCAGGTGGTAGGAGCCGGGAAGGATCTCGTTCCAGGTGTTCGCGATGGCGACGAGCGGCTTGTCGAGGTCCTCGTCGCTCGCGCCCACGGCTCTCAGAAACACCCTGCGCATGTAGTACTGGGGGACGTCGGGATCCAGGCTCTTGCTTCTTAGTTTCGGCGCCATTCATTGCTCCATGCTGGGTCCAAGAGACCCACTATCGGGGGGGGGAGCCAATGCCCGCCGAGCAGGGGCCGAGGCGGGGGGCATCATGCGTCCGCCAAGACGGCACGGCATGCTCAAGTGGTTTGGCGACCCGATCCACACGGCCGCCTTGCGGGCGCCGCCGTTTGCACCGCCTCACCCAAGAGGCGAGGAAAGGACCGACGGCGGGTAACACCGTAGCACGATCGACCGCCGCGCGCGCAGCAATCCCTGCACAGGCACGTGTGCACGACCGCAGTGGAGCCACGTCGCGCTGCAACGCGGCTCGCTCGATCTATTCAACGAGCGTGGCGGCGTTGGTCAGAACCTTTACTCGGCAAGAAGCCCGCCGTGAAGCGGGCTTTTCTTCAACAAGGCAGCCCTTGTGCACAGAGGCCGCCAGTTGGCGGCCTTTCATTCAAGAAGACAACCTTTTCGACACGTCTCGCCTTGCACGATTACTGAGGCATGAGCCTCTTTCGTGCCCAATAGACAGATCAATCGTGCCAGATATGCCAAGCCACATACTTAAGTGGCGAATTATGCCGTTAGTTCTAAAGTCAATTTATACGTGCTTATATTCTATGTTTTGCCTAAGCAGAGCCACGGCTTCTTCACGGGCGTGCAGTATCGTCCTAATGTCAACTCCATTCAGTTCCTCTAATTGAAGAATATATTCGGTCAAGGCCCGACGGTACAGCAAGTACTCCTCTTTCCCGCCGATGGTCGCTTTGACAGGCCTCACGAAGAGGAACTTGTCGACCGGGCCATTCTTGCCATTTCGGTTTCCCTCGGTCAGGTCCACGCGGTGGGTTCCATACGCCAGAAAGCAGTGCACCATGGGCACGTAAGGCAATCCATACTTCGCCAGAATGCGACCGGTGCCGGTCACGAGAGCCTCGTTCATCGGATAGATCCCAATGGTCTTGCCCACGGGCAGGCTGAGCTCATCAGCAAGGATGGCGATGACGGCGTGTTTGGTGGTGCACGAACCCTTCCCTTCTCGGAAGAGACTCCACGGATCATCGCGATCAGCGTTGTAGCCATACGGCAGAGCGCGCACGTACCGACAGGCATCGTGGAAACTCCGAACGCCCAACGACAGAAGATGCTTGGAAACCGGGCCGGCGTCCTGGATAGCCGTCTCAGGCAGACGATCTAGTTGATCCAACGCCTTCTCCTTTTCGCCGGCTCCATCGGCAAGATCGGTTGCTCAGCCCCCCCCAGTTCTCGAATGCCCAAGGAAGCTTGCGCGCGGACATGACGAACAAGCCTCCCCCGCGCCGGCACCTGCGCAGTCCCTCAGCAGAAGGAAGCGTGTGGTGCCTGGAGGTGGTGCCCGTGATGTACCATCAAGCCCGAGAAACGACAGTGCGGGAGAGGCGACAATCGCCTCTCCCGCCCTCTCTAAGGATTTCTATACCCAGAGGTGAAGCTAGCCAACCACTACATCCCACCCGCCGTCCAGACGGGCTTCCCGTCGGGGGTGCGCACGTCGGCAGCCCAAGTCTTCTCCACCAAGCTCACCACGCTGGCCGGCATCGGCACGTAGTCGAGGTTCTCCGCCATGGCCTGGCCGTTGTGGTAGGCCCAGTCGAAGAACTGGAGGACGGCGAGACCATTCTCGGGCTTCTCCTGGGTCTTGTAGATCAGGATGAAGCTCGCCCCGGTGATCGGCCAGCTCTCCTTCCCCGGCTGGTCGGTGAGCACCATGTAGAAGCCCGGGGCGTGGGCCCAGTCGGCGTTGGCCGCTGCGGCCTGGAAGGTCTCGCTGCTGGGGTCGACGACGTTCCCGTCGCGGTTCTCCAGTCGGATGTGGGGGATCTTGTTCTGCAGGGCGTAGGCGTACTCGACGTAGCCGATCGCGCCCTTGATCCGCCCCACGTAGGAGGCGACGCCCTCGTTGCCCTTGCCGCCCACTCCCACGGGCCAGGCGACGCTCTTGTCGTTGCCGACCTTCTCCGCCCAGTCCTTGCTCACCTTCGAGAGGTAGTTGGTGAAGATCCAGGTGGTGCCGGAGCCGTCCGAGCGATGGACGACCGTGATGCCCAGGTCGGGCAGATTC
>JBJKRE010000274.1:0-4111 GCA_046704825.1 Acidobacteriota bacterium | reverse complement strand
GGTGTGCCCTTCGTGCTTGAGGATTGTGCCTTCGGCCATGAAGACCACGTCCTCGGCGAGGTTGGTGCACAGGTCGGCGACGCGCTCGAATTCCTTGGCCGCGAAGACGAGGGCTATGGCGGATTCGCGCTCGGGGCGGTCGCGCCACTCGCGGGTCAGAACCTCGAGGATGATCTCGTGGAGCATCCGGTCGGCCTCGTCGTCGCGCTCGATGACGTTCTTGGCCAGCGCCGAGTCGCGCGAGACGAAGGCGGTGATGGCGTCTCCCAGCATGCCCAGGGAGAGGTCGCTCATGCGGCTGAAGAGGTCCCACAGGACCGGGACCGGTGGCGATGAGAGTTCGGCGCCCCGCTCGGCGATGTTCAGGGCGTGGTCGCCGATGCGCTCCAGGTCGTTGTTGATCTTGAGGGCCATGAAGACCGTTCTCAGGTCGTCGGCGGCGGGCTGGTAGAGGGCCAGGATGCGCAGGCAGCGCGCGTCGTTGGCGTTCTCCATCTTGTCGATGGCCTCGTCCCGCTGATAAAGCTCGGGCAGGATGGCGGTGTTGCCCGTGACGAAGGCCTCGGCCGTCGCGCGCAGGAACCGCCCCACCTCGTCGGCCATCTCCACGATGGCCTCCATGAGGTTACGCATTTCGTCGCGTTCTTTGGTCATGAGTTCTCTCCGCCTTTGGGCGCGGTCCCAGGTGCGTCGCGCCGGTTGCAGGTCCGGTATCAGCCGAACCGTCCCGTCAGGTAGTCCCGGGTCCTGGTTTCCTTGGGATTCGTGAAGATCTTCTCGGTCTCGTCGTACTCCACGAGTTCGCCGAGGTAAAGAAAGGCCGTGAACGCGGAGACGCGCGCGGCCTGCTGCATGTTGTGGGTGACGATGGCGATGGTGTACTTCTCCTTGAGCGCGTAGATGAGCTCCTCGATCTTGGCCGTGGCGATGGGGTCGAGGGCCGACGCGGGTTCGTCCATGAGCACGACCTCGGGCTCGACGGCGATGGCCCGGGCGATGCAGAGCCGCTGCTGCTGGCCTCCGGACAGGCTCCTCCCGCTGTGGTGGAGCTTGTCCTTCACCTCCTCCCACAGGGCGGCCTGCTTGAGCGCGATCTCAACGCGCTCTCGCAGGACGGATTTCGGCAGCTTCTCGTAGAGCCTGATCCCGAAGGCGATGTTCTCGAAGATGGACATGGGGAAGGGTGTAGGCTTCTGGAAGACCATCCCGACGCGTGCCCTGAGGGCGGTGACGTCCACGTCCCTGTCGAGGATGTTGCGCCCGTCGAGGAGGATCTGCCCGGTGGCTCGTTGCCCCCGGTACAGGTCGAACATGCGGTTGAACGTTCTGAGGAGCGTCGACTTGCCGCAGCCCGACGGGCCGATGAAGGCCGTGACCTCGTTGGCGTAGATGGGGAGGCTGATGCCTTTGAGCGCGTGGTTGGTCCCGTAGTAGAAGTCGAGGTTCCTGACTTCGATGATGGTTCTCCGGGCCGGCGCAGGCCTGGAGCCGTTGAGGGTGACGCCTCCCGTATCGGTCTGCAGCATCGGCTTCGTCGCGGTCATTCTGTTCATTCCCCGGTCCTTTTTACCACAATTCTCGCCAGAATGGTCATCAGGAGCACGCCCATGGTGATGAGCAGGGCTGCGCCCCACGCCTTGGTCCGCCAGTCGTCGTACGGCGACATGGCGTAGTTGAAGATGGTCACGTTGAGCGTGCCCGTCGGCTTGAGGAGGTTGAAGTTCCAGTAGGGGTTGTTGAGAGAGGTGAACAGGAGGGGCGCCGTTTCTCCGCTCACCCTGGCGATTGCCAGCATGATGCCGGTCGTCATGCCGGCCAGCACGCGGCGGTAGCAGATCCGCAGCACGACCTTCCAGTAAGGCGCGCCCAGGGCAAGTGCGGCTTCCCTCAGCGCGTTGGGAACGAGGTTGAGCATCTCTTCCGTTGTTCGCGTCACGACGGGGATCATGATGATGGCCAGGGCCACGCCGCCGGCCAGGCCGGAAAAGCCCTTGAGGGGCGCCACCAGGATGGCGTACACGAAGACACCCACGACGATGGACGGGGCGCTCATGAGCACGTCGCTGATGAACCGCACCGTCGAGGCAAAGATGTTCTTCTGGCCGTACTCCGCGAGGTAGGTCCCCGCCAGAACCCCGACGGGCACACCGATGACAGTGGCCAGAATCGTCAGCATGAGGGTGCCGACGATGGCGTTGGCGAGGCCTCCGCCGGTCATGCCGGGAGGCGTGGGCAGCTTCGTGAAGAAAGACCAGTTGATGGCGGGGAGCCCCATGTGGACGAGGTCCTTCAGGATCCACAGGAGCCAGACCAGACCGAAGACCGCCGAGACGGCCGACAGCGCCAGCATGGTCCAGTTCGTGACCTTGCGCCTCGCAAACCGCAGCCTCGCTCCCTTCATCGCTCCGTCCCCCCCACGACCTGCTTCGAGATCCGCCACAGCATGAGCTTGGCGAGGCTCAGGATGAACGTGGTGAGCAGGAAGAGAATCAGCCCCAGAGCGATGAGGCTCGCGAGGTGCAGCGTGCTCGTGGCCTCGGTGAACTCGTTGGCCAGGGTGGACGAAATGGTGTTGGAGGGCTGGAGGAGAGAGAGGGAGATGTGGTGGGCGTTGCCGATGACGAAGGTGATGGCCATGGTTTCACCCAGCGCCCGGCCCAGGCCCAGGAAGATGGCGCCCACGATCCCTGAGCGCGTGTAGGGGATCACCACGTTGCGCACCACCTCCCAGGTCGTGGCCCCGAGCCCGTAGGCAGATTCCTTGGACATGGAGGGCACCAGTTCGAAAACGTCCCGGCAGACCGACGCGATGAAGGGGATGATCATGATGGCCAGGATGATGGCGCCGGTCATCATGCCGATGCCCATGGGCGGACCCTTGAAGAGGGGCAGGTCACCGAAGTGGTGCTTAAGCCACGGCTGGACCGTCCTGGCCATCAGGGGCGCGAAGGTGAACAGCCCCCACATGCCGTAGATGATGCTGGGCACGGCGGCCAGCATCTCGACGCCGAGGCTCACGGGTTTCTTCATCCAGGGCGGCGCCATCTCGGTGAGGAAAACGGCGATGCCCAGGCTTATGGGGGTGGCGATGAGGATGGCCAGAAATGAAGACACCACCGTGCCCCAGATCGAGGGCAGGGCGCCGAACTTCTCCGTCACCGGGTTCCACTGGGTCGACCACAGGAAGTGGAGGCCGAAAGCCTTGAAGGCGGGATAGCCCTGGATGAAGAGGACCACGCCCATGGCGAAGATGATGAGGAAGACGACGCCCGCAAAGATCAGCGTGGTGCCCTTGAAGACGCCGTCCCCCCAGTGGGCGGACTTGCCGGTACCGAGTTGAGCCGGAGGTGCCGAAGGACCGCCGGCGGACGGAGCGCCGGGGGCGAGCGCCCGGTTCTCAGCGCGCGGCGCCATCGCGGCCCTCCTTTCTGCGTCCCCCTTCGGGGTGTTCCCTCCGGGCGGCCGGGGTGGGCCAGACCGGGCGGCCGCCGGCTCTGATCTCCTCGCGCCAGGTGTCTTCGACCAGTTTCACGAGGCCCGGGGGCAGGGGTACGTACTCCATGCGGTCGGCGATCGGCGCGCCGTCCGTCAGGCACCAGTGGAAGAAATCCAGCAGCGCCCGGGCCTTGGCCGGATCCTGCTGCTTTTTATAAAGGAGGATGTAAGAGGCTCCGACGATGGGCCATGAATCCTCGCCCGGCCGGTTCCTGAGCGAAATGGTCAGGTCCTTGCGGTTCCAGCGGCCCTCCTTCAGGGCCTCGGAAAAGCTGCCGCGGCCCGCCGCCACGAACCGTCCCGCGCGGTTCTTCAGCAGGACGGTCGACAGGCCGGTCTGCCTGGCGTAAACCAGCTCCAGGTAACCGATGCTTCCCGGGATCTGGCGGATGTAGGCAGCGACACCTTCGTTGCCCTTGCCGCCCATGCCTACGGGCCACTTCACCGAGGTCCCGCGGCCGACCTCTGTAGACCAGCGCGGGCTTACCTGTCTGAGGTAGCTTGTGAACAGCCACGTGGTGCCGGATCCGTCCGCCCGGGTCACGACGGATATGTCCAGCCTTGGCAGTTTGATGCCCGGGTTGAGCGAGGCGATCCGGGGATCCCGCCAGCTGGT
>JBJKRE010000273.1:0-5461 GCA_046704825.1 Acidobacteriota bacterium | reverse complement strand
GCCCGGGCCGCCTTCATTTCGCCCGCCGTTTCGCACTGGTATTCGACGAGCAGGCCCGCCGCACCGCCGGGCAGTGACGAGAGGTCGCCCGGCGCCCCGCTGAGGTCCTGCACCGAGCGCAGTGCCGCCCGGTCCATGATCTCCACGGCCCGGGCCCCCGAATCCCGGATCGCCCCGATGGCCGAGCAGGCGGCGGCCACGTCCTTGAAATACAGGAGTCCGGTCAGTTTGTGAGGATAATCGGGCAGGGTTTCGAGCACCGCTTCGGCGATGAACCCCAGCGTCCCCTCGGAGCCGATCATGAGGTGCTCGAGGATCTCGTGGGCATGCTCGAAATCGAGGAAAGCGTTCAGCGAATAGCCCGTCGTGTTCTTCGCCAGGTACTTCGCGCGGATCCGGTCGCGCAGGGCCGCGTCGCCCATGATGTGCCCGCGGAGCTCCAGAAGGCCGGCCGCCAGCCCCGGCGCCGCCTCGGCGAGCCGAACGCCCGCGTCGGGCCGGCTGGTGTCCAGGTCGATCCCTCCGGGAAGCAGAACCCTGAGGCCCGCCAGCGTGTGGTAGGCGTTCTCGGCGACGCCGCAGCACATGCCGCTGGCGTTGTTGGCGAGGATGCCCCCCATCATGCACGCGTCGATGGAGGCGGGGTCTGGGCCGATGCGCCGGCCGAAGGACCTGAGGATCCTGTTCACGTGCCCCCCGATGATGCCCGGCTGCACGCGAACCCGGCGCCCGTCCTCCTCCACCGCGCACCCGTTCCATCCCCTTGAGACGTCCGCCAGGATTCCGTCCGTCACGGCTTGACCGGACAGGCTCGTTCCCGCGGCCCGGAAGGTGAGGGGCACGCCGGTTTCCGTGCAGAGACGGAAGAGGCCGCGCACCTCCGTGACCGATTCGGGCCGGACGACCGCCTTCGGAATGAGCCTGTAGAAACTCGCGTCGGACGCGCTCGCGATGCGGTCGATGGGGCGTGTGAGCACGCGTTCGGGCGGGAGTATCCGTTCGAGCCCCGCCCTGAGCTGCTCGTTCGAGATGGATTCAGGCACTGACCGACTCCTCAGGCGAAGGCCCGGGGGACGGCGAACGGATCTGCCCGCCCCCGGCCCCGGTGCGTCAGCACGCCGGACGTCAGCCGTGGACGATTTTCGTGCCGAGGACCTCCAGGAATTTCGCCAGCCACTCTGGGTGGGCCGGCCACGCGGGCGACGTCACGAGGTTTCCGTCCACCACGGCCCTGTGGACGGGAACGTCTACGTACTCGCCGCCCGCCGCGCGCACTTCCGGACCGACCGCCGGGTAGGCCGTCAGCTTCCTGCCCCGTACCGCGTCCGCCGCCGCCAGCACCTGAGCGCCGTGGCAGATCACGGCCATGGGCTTCTTCGCGTCTGCGAAGTGCTTGACCATCTCGATAACCTTCGGGTTCAGCCGGATGTATTCGGGCGCCCGCCCTCCGGCGATCACCAGGGCGTCGTAGTCCCCGGCCTTCACATCGCTGAAGGTCTGGTTGAGCGTGAAGTTGTGGCCGCGCTTCTCCGAGTAGGTCTGGTCGCCTTCGAAGTCGTGGATGGCCGTGCGGATCTGTTCGCCCGACTTCTTGTCCGGGCATACCGCGTGCACCGTGTGACCGACCATCTGGAGCGCCTGGAACGGCACCATGATCTCGTAGTCTTCGCCGTAGTCCCCGACGAGCATGAGTATTTTCTTGCCCATGGTATTCCCCTTTCTTTCAAACGCCTTGCCGACGGTTTCGGAGTGCTCTGAATATAGGTGCCCGCCTCAACCGGATGCAAGAACGCATCCGGGTGTCGCGGAGCAAGCTTACCGGTCCCCGGCGGTCCGGTTGAGCATCCACTGCGGGTAGGGCAGCGGCCGCGCGCTGACCTCGTCAAGCCGGCTCATCTCTTCGGCGGACAGCTCAAGCTCCGCCGCCTTGAGATTTTCCTCCAGCTGGCCCATCTTTTTCGCGCCGAGGATGACCGACGTCACTCCGGGTTTCTGCGCGAGCCACGCCAGCGCCGCCGCCGCGATGGACACCGAGTGCCCGCCCGCGATGTCCTCGAGCAGGTCCACCGTGTCGAAGAGCCTTTCCCTGTCCACTGGGAGGAATCCGCCGTCCTGGTCGCCGAGCCGCGTCCCCCTGGGCAAGGCCTTCCCCCGGCGGAATTTGCCGGTCAGCCACCCCGCGGCGAGCGGGCTCCACGGCAGGATGCCGAGTCCCTGGTCCAGGCAGAGGGGCACGAGTTCGTCCTCCAGATCCCGGCCCGCCAGGTTGTAGTACGCCTGGAGCGTGGCGAAGCGCTCCCAGCCGTTCCTGTCCGACAGCGAGAGCGCCTTCATAACCTGCCAGGCCGCGAAGTTCGACACCCCTATGTACCGGACCTTGCCCCACCGAACCAGGTCGTCCAGGGCCCTCAGGGTCTCTTCCAGGGGGGTGCCAGGATCCCAGGCGTGCACCTGGTAGAGATCTATGGTGTCCGTGCCCAGGCGCTGGAGGCTTTTGTCGGCGGAACGCAGGATGTGGGCCCGGGACAGGCCCACCTCGTTGGCGCCGTCCCCCATGCGCATGCGGACCTTGGTGGCCACCACCACGTCCTTCCGACGCTTGCCGAGCGCCTTGCCGAGCAGTCGCTCGGACTCCCCGTACGCGTACACGTCCGCCGTGTCGCAAAAGTTGACGCCGGCGTCCAGGCATCGGGCGACCAGCTCCGCAGCGGCCTTTTCGCCGAGGTCGCGCGCGCCCCACTGGTTGGGGCCGAAAGTCATGGCGCCGAAGCACAGTTTCGTGACCCTCAAGCCTGTTCTTCCGAGATTTCGTGTTTCCATCGCTGTCTCCTTAACGGTTGTCCGGAGGTCCGCCCGCCAGCTCCGACCCGTCAAGCGGCCTGCAGGTCCGGGTGGCCTTCTCCACTTAGATCCAACGCCGCGCCGGGGTCTTTTCTTCGCGCGCACCGCGGCTTCGGGTGCTGCGTCCCTTCGCCTGGCGGGCACCTCTCTCGCGACCCGGAAGCCCGTCCGTGCGCCAAACGACCCGGTGGCCGGCCGGATGGCGATCCCCCGAAATGCGTTAAACGTCCCCGGGGGTGTATACTCCCGTTCTTGGGTTTCACCGGGACCGGATCTTCGTGGGAGGAGTGAGATTATGTCCATGCTCGCCGTGAGAAAAGCCGTTGCGAACAGCATACCCGGTCGACTCGTCCGGGTGTTTGCGTCGCCCTACGTGTCGGGGGATTCGCTGGAGAAGGGCCTGGCCTTCGCGGACGCTCTTCACAAGGAAAAGGGCATTCACGCGACGATGGACGTCCTGGGCGAAGCCGAGAAGACCCGCGAGAAGGTCCGGGGCGCCGTGGAGCTGTACCTGAGGACGCTCGACGCCATCGGGGACCGCGACTACTGCTCCATATCCGTCAAACCGGGACACTTCGGCTACTACGTGGATCCCGACTTCTGCAGGCAGAACATCGAAGAACTCGCCTCTGCGTGCCAGGCGGCCGGCCGCGGCCTGACCGTCGACATGGAAGACACGGACGTTACCGACTACACGCTCCAGCTCTACAGGGAGCTGAAGCCCAAATACCCTATCCTGGGGACCGTATTGCAGGCCAGGCTCTACAGGACGGAACAGGACATCGACCTGCTCGACGGCCTTAACGCCCACATCCGGGCCTGCATCGGCATCTACAACGTGCCGGCCGACAAGGCCTTTCAGAACAAACGCGACATGAAGGACAACCTCCTCAAGATCATCGAGAAGCTCTTCGACCGGGGCCACTACGTCTGCATCGCCACGCACGACCTCGAGTACCTCGAAAAGGCCCGGGCCCTCATCGCCAGGAAAAAGGTCCCGAAGGACCGCTACGAGTTCCAGATGCTGGTCGGCGTTCCGCGCGACCGCGTACAGAAGGAACTGGTCGAGGCCGGCGAGACCGTGAGGCTCTACGTCCCCTTCGCCGTGGACTGGGACGACGCCATCGCCTATCTTCGCCGGCGGATGATCGAGAGCCCTTCCATGACGGGCCTCGTCCTCAAGAACCTGTTCAACAGGGGCTGAGCCCGCTCTCACTCTCCGCGACACCGTCCTCATTTGGTGGGATGGTCTTCCGTCGGCTGACCGGTCGCCCTTTCTGCTGGAGAATGCGCGCGCGCCTGGGGCTTGACCCCGGGAGGGCCCGACCTTACCTTTAATTACACTTAAGATGGGGCAACCGCGAAGAAACGCGCAGCGCCCGCGGGGACCGGGCGAGGTCGAACCGGTTCGTTTCGGGGAAGGTAGAGGGGGCAGTCCATGAAACCCAGGAGACTCGCAACGGCCGTGGCGCTGGCCGTGTCACTCGTCGCCGTGGCAGGCAGAGCGGCGGTGCAGGAACCGGTGGTCCTGCTCGAGCCGCCGGAGGGCCGGTCTTTCAAAGGCTGGGTCGCAGACCTTCGGCAGCGCGGGATCCGGCTCACGCACCTGTTCCCCCCGTCGGGGGGCCTCCTGATACCCGGACCGACCCAGGGGCTCTATGCGGCGATCGCCGACCTTCCGGCGGGAACGCGCTATTTCGAAGAGAGCCCCACCGGACCAGACGCCGAGAGGATAAATGCCAGCGTAGAGGGCGCGGCTCTGTGGCACGCCCAGCGAGCTCTCCTCGGACTGGAAGGACCCGCCGCCGAAGCCTATGAAGTCCCCGGCAAGCCCCTTGACCACGACGCCCTCGAACCCCCGGCCGGTCTTGAAACCGAGGGTACCTGCTCCGCCTACGCGCTCTACAGGACGACGTCCGAGTACATGCTCGGCAGCGCCTCCGTGAGCATCATCCTGCCCGAGAGCACAGGTGCAGCCAGCACCGAGGACTGGACGCCGACCCTCGAGACGAGCGTAACGAACGGGATCGTCCAGGGGCTCAATGACCTGTCCAACTACTATGCGAGGCTATTCTCGCTGCGCGCGGGGCTCAAACCGACGTGGACCTATCACTTCTACTCCGGACGGACGGACGCCCGGGCCCAGGTGACCGTGGAGCCCATCAGCAACCCCGGTCCCACGGCCTCAAACCCCCAGTGGGTGAACACCATCTACGACAGCTTCGGGTACACCGCGGACAGCACCATGTGGGACAAGGGCCGGCACTTCAACGGCGACCAGCGGTCGGCCGACGGCACGGACTGGGCCTGCACGGTCTTCGTGGCCAACAGCCTCAACGACGCAGACGGTGAGTTCAGCGACTTCACCTTCGCCTATTCCTACCTCGGCGGTCCGTTTCTCGTCATGACCTACGACAACGCCACCTGGGGCATCGGCCAGATGAACATTGTCGCCCGGCACGAGACGAGCCACATTTTCTACGCACTGGACGAGTACTACTCATCGCCCTGCACCTGCACGCAGACGAGCGGCTACGTGAGCTATCAGGACCAGAACTGCAACAAGTCCTGCGCCATCAACGTGCCGTGCATCATGAACGAGTGGTTCAGGCAGTACAAC
>JBJKRE010000272.1:0-17253 GCA_046704825.1 Acidobacteriota bacterium | reverse complement strand
GCCTGAGGGGGCGCCGGGCATTCGAACCGGCCGTCGGTTCAGGAGGTTTTGCCGCCCAGGGTCCTCTCCATGTCCCCGATCAGGGCCGAGAGATCCTTGGCGGCGCGTTCGTACTGGTCCTGTGCCGCGATGGCGTTGTGTACGCCGCGTGCGCGTTCCAGGAAGTCCATCCGGTCCCGCACCGTCTGGAACCGTTTGTTGAACTGCGAAGTATCCAGGTTCCGCCGGTTGAGCATCTCGATGGTCAGCTTGACCTGCTCGCTGAGGGCGTCGACCTTGTCGCGGCCCTTCTTGAGGTCCGTCCGCCAGGAGGCCAGGTCTTTGGGGCCCTGGCCCTCGTGGCAGGTTGCGCAGGCCTTGCCCACGTTCTTGAGGGCGTCCGCATCGGTGGGGTCGTGGCAGTCCACGCATCCGACGCCGTCCGCCATGATATCGGGCGATATGTCCATGCCGAGGGAGGCCGGCGTCTTTCCCCGGTAGAGTTCCGCCTGGCGCGGATGGCACCGGGCACAGCCTTCCTTCGACCCCATGTGGTGGCACGGGGCACAGTCCTGCGGACCGCTGAGCGCCATGACCTTGTGCTTCCCGGCCTCGTGGCAGGTGTCGCAGGTGAGCCCGGCTGTCGTGACGTGGTAGGTGTGGGGGAAATCGACGCCTTTCCAGGTGTAGGGCTCTTTCCGCGGGATGAACGTGTGGCAGGTGGGCGTGCAGTAGGTGAAGTCCCCGCGGGCGAATTCGGGACGGATGGCCACGTCGTTCTTCCTGCCCGCGGCCTCTTCCAGCTCGCCGAGCAGCTTTCCGTTGGCCTGGACGACCCGGATGGCGTACTCGATGTTGTGGACCGGGTGGCCCTGCATGAGGAAGCGCGCGTTGAAGGCCAGGTCGGCGGCGAGCTTCCGGACCTTGGCGTTGCCCCGGGCGGCGGCGGCGATGCCGCGGCCCCTGGCCGCCAGCCTGTCTGCCTCTGCGGCGAGCACCCGTCCCTGGTCCTTCCAGCGCGTCACCATGGGGATGAAGCGCGCGTCGTGGCAGGCGGCGCAGGCTTTGGGGTTGGCCATCTTGCTTCCCTGGCCGAGGAAGGCCGTGCCCCCCTGGCTGATGACCTCCGTGTGGCAGCCCGTGCAGTTGATCTGCGCGGCGAACATGCGGCTCGGCAGATCGGCGGTGCCCCGCGCCCCCACGCCGAGGTACATCTCCTTGGCGCCTGAGTGGAGGTTCGAGTGACAGGACTCGCAGCTCACATCGAGCACGGAGAGCACCTTGATGTTGCCGTGCCGGATGGGTTCGTGGCACTCGAGGCAGCGTATCTCCTTCTGGTCGACGTGCTTCCGGTGGACGAAGGCGACGTCAGTGATCCTGTCGGCGTGGGACACGTGGCAGGAGAAGCACTTGTTCTTGCTCACCCTGCCCTCGCCCTCGTGCACCGTCAGGTGGCACCGGCTGCACTGCACGCCCGAGTCCACGTAGGCTTTCATGTCGAACAGGAAGCCTCCGTGCTTAGTCAGGCCCGAAGGCGCCCCGTGGCAGGAGCCGCAGCCGGCGAGCGTGCCCGCCGGTCCCTGACCCTTGAAGTGGCACAGGAAGCACACGCCGGGGTCGACCGACACGTGGCCGGCCTCCTGGCTGGAGCCGTGACAGGACGCGCAGCGCAGGCGGATGCCCCGCCGGTCCTTGCCGAGGTGCGGCTTGTGCGGAAAGGAGACCCCCATGAACTTGACCTTCTCGCTGTTCTCCATGCCGGCGTGGCAGCCGGAGGCGAGGCACGCCGAGTCGGGCACGAAGGCCCTGGGGCGCGTGGCGTAGGTGTGCGTCACGTACTTGACGAACTGGCCGAACATGGCACTGGTCTGCGTGGGATGGCACTTCACGCACTCCACACCGCTGTGAGGCGAGCTCTTCCACTGGTCCACGTAGGGTTGCATGTAGTGGCAGTTGCCGCAGAACGAGGAGTGCCTCGCCGTGACGTTCACGAAGAGCCACGTCGCTCCGCAGAGCACCACGACGGCCGCCGAGGCGATGAGGGTTATCTTTTTCAGTCGCGTCATGGTTCTCTCCTGCGCGGCGCGGGCCGGTGGGTTTCAGACGTGAAGGCCCTCATGGCGTCTCCCCCTGCGCCACACGGGCGGAGGCGGGGTTGGGTGAGGCCGACTCCCGGGGGCCCTCCACGGCGCCCGTTCGGAGCATCTCCTCGTACTCAAGCGGGTGCTCCTCTTTGAACTCTTCCACGCCCATGCGCCCGTTCCACCAGGTCAGGCTTCCGGGGAAGCGCTTCGGGTTGAAGTGCACGTTGTAGAAGTGCCACACGACGATGGCCAGGGTCGCCAGGAGCGCCTCGTCCGAGTGGGCCTCCATGGCGATGTCGTAGATGGACTTGCCGAACTGGTTGATGGCCAGGACCTTGAACCACAGGATGTAGCCGGAGGTGATCATGACCACCATGCCCCAGTACACGGCCCAGTAGTCGAACTTCTCGATGTAGGAGAAGCGGCCGAAAAGCGGCCGGTCCTTCCTGAGACCGAGGAAGTACCCGATCTGGTGGAAGAAGTCCTTCGCGTCCTGCAGTTTGGGGATCAGCAGGCCGAAATCCCTACGGCCCGTCTCGAAGGCCATGGTGTAGAAGATGTGGTAGGCGCCGATGAAGGTGAGCCCGATGGCCCCGATCCGGTGGATGATCCGCGTCACCTCGGGTCCGCCCATCAGGTGGATGAGGAAGGCCGACACGGCGGCGTCGTGGAACTTGATGGGCAGGCCGGTTACGATGAGCGTGATCGTGCTCGTGAAGAGGAGCATATGCTGGAGGCGCAGGTGCAGGCTGAGGCGTTCCACGCTGCCGTCTTCGCGCTCCCTCTTGCGACGCCTTTCGGCGACCTTCCGGCGCCGTCGGTCCCGGTCCTGGAAGGCCCGGTGCACGCGCCTGGCTCCCGCCGCCGCATCGCGCGCCAGCGAATCGGAAAGGCTCCCGGCCAGGGCCTTCACCTGGTCCTCGGTCATGTCCTCACGTATTTCTTTATCAAGGGCTTCGGCGAGTTCCCTCGCCACGTCCTGGACGACGTGCTCGGTGTCGGACCGGCGCCAGCCCCTCGTGCCCTTCTCGCTCATGGTTCATTCTCCTCGGTGGGGGCCTCGGGAAGCGCCGCCTCCCTGGGCTTCCGCGCCTTGACCTGGCGGAACAGGTCGAGGCCGATGTGGATGAAGAGTCCGGCCAGCGTGCTCAGCGTGAGGATCTTGAACCCAAGGGCGACCCAGTACACGATCCCCGCGGACTTGTCCTCGGGATCGAGGTGGATCCGGCCCTTCGCGAAGTTCGCATTCGCCCCCGCGTGGCATCGTCCGCAGGTCTTCGGGATGTTCTTCGGGTTCACGCTCGAACGCGGGTCGTCGGGCGGGAGGATGTCGTGCGCGTTGTGGCACGACGCACAGTTCGCCGCCTTGAGCACCCCGTACTCGTTCGCGATGCCGTGGAACGAGTTCTTGTAGGTGCTGACCTGCTCGGCGTTGATGCCGTACTTCTTCATGATGACGACCTTCGCGTGGCACTTGCCGCAGGTGTTGGCCACGTTCGCTGGGTTGACCGACGAGGTGGCCACGCTCGGGCGCTGGATGGTGTGTTCGCCGTGGCAGTCCGTGCAGACCGGCGCGTCCTTGTTGCCCATGGCGAGGGCTTTGCCGTGCACGGATTCCCTGTACCGCCCGTAGATCTTGATGTGGCAGGTTCCGCAGGTCTGAGGCACGTTCTCGTGGCTGACCCTCGACCTCGGATCGGACCCGGGCAGGATGAAGTGACCGCCGTGGCAGTCCTGGCAGAGGGGCGCCTTCGGGTTGCCCGCCTTCAGCGCGAGGCCGTGGACGCTGTTTTCGAACTCCATGTACTTCGAGGTCTGGGGCGCGCCGACGGTGTTGCCCTGATAGTGGCACCGTCTGCAGTTGACCCGCTGCGGCCTCTCCTTGTGGGGCACTTCGTTCACGTCCGCGTGGCACTGGACGCAGTTCAGATTCTTGTGGACCGACAGCCGCAGGGGCGTCGGGTCTACGAACAGGTTCAGGACCTGTCCGGACGGCAGCGTCTTCTTGAAGCCCGGCTTGCCGTGGCAGCCCAGGCACCGCAGGTCGTCCTGCGCCCAGATCGCCGCGGTGCCCGCGAGCAGGATGGCCGCGGCCACAAGGGCAACCTTCGTCCAGGCCGGGAGGCGGAAGCGGCCGGCGCTGATGCTCGATGCTGTTATCATTTGCCCTTCCCCTCCGTCATGCCGTCCCAGGCGGCAGGATGCTGCTTCTTGAAGCGCCCCTCTTTCATCCGCCCCGTCAGCCAGGCCGGGTTCATGGGGAAGTTGCCCCCGGCGACGTGCACGTCGTACAGGTGCCAGACGATGAGGACGATGAAGATGAGCTGCGCTTCCGCCGAATGAACGACCAGCATGAGGTCGTAGACGGACTTTGGGAACACGGCCAGCGACGCCTGGGGCGACCAGAGCACGAACCCGGAGGCCGTCATGACGAGGCACCCCAGCAGGATCCCCCAGTACTGGATCTTCTGCATGGGCGTGAAGCTGCCGTAGTAGGGCGGGCCTCCCCTGCCCGTCAGGCCGTAGATCCATCCTTTCCACCCCTCAGACAGGTCCGAGCGCCGGAAGCGGACGGCCCTGAAATCGTCCTGGTACTTCCGCGAGAAGAGGAGCCCGCCGAAGTGTACCAACCCGGCGCACACGAGCCCTATGGCGGCCGCGCGGTGAAGGATCCCGCGTCCCTTCAGGCCGCCCATGAGCCCGATCAGGAACCTGGCCCAGGCCTGGTCGTGGTAGACAAGCGCCAGACCGGACGCGATGAGCAGCAGCAGGCACAGCGCGAGAAGGGCGTGATCCAGCCTCTGCAGGAGCGACATCCTGAGCACGGTGCCGTCGCGTTTGTTATCGTTCATGGCCTTCGCCTCCATCGTTGCCGGCGCCGTTCCCGCCGGAACGCCTCCGGATCAGTCCGATCAGCCTGACGCCGATGTGCAGCACGAAGGCGCCCACCAGGATCGTGATGAAGAATATGTAGAAGACCCGGACGAACCAGGCGCCTCGGGCACCCCTGGGGCTCACGCTTTCGTGGAACTTGACGTTGGAAAAGTTCTTGCCCGCGCCGGGATGGCACTTGCCGCAGGTCTTCTGCAGGTTGGCCGGGTTGGTGCGCGACGCGGGATCGCTCGACGGCAGTATGTCGTGCGCCCCGTGGCAGGACGCGCAGTCGGCCGCCCTGAGGTCCCCCATCTCGAGCGCCACGCCGTGGTAGCTCTTGAGGAATGTCGAGACGCGGTCGGCGGGCAGGCCGAAATTGGCCATCAGCCTCTTGTCGGCGTGGCAGTGGCCGCATGTGGCGGGCACGGACGCGGGCGCCACCGAAGAAGCCTTGTCGGTGCTGGCCTGGATGTTGTGCTCGCCGTGGCAGTCCGTGCACGTGGGGGCCGAGCCGATGCCCTTCGCCAGGGCCGCTGCGTGGATGCTCTTCTCGAAGGCCTCGTATACCGGCTTGTGGCAGGTGCCGCAGAGCTCGGCCACGGCCTGCTTGGCCCCGGCGTTGTGGTCGGTCTTCAAGGGCTTGACGTCGTGCGCGCCGTGGCACGTGGCGCAAGCCGGCGCCACGTTCAGACCGCGCTGCGTGATTCCCCGGCCGTGGACGCTGTTTGCGAAGGCCTTTATCCACTTGTCGCCCCCAGCCAGGCGCGCGTGGCAACCGCCGCAGACCTGTATCTGCCGCTCGTTGGAAGCCAGACTCCCCGCGCTTCCGGGCGCCGGGATACGATGCGTCCCGTGGCAGTCCGTGCAGGTGGGGCCGCCTCGGCTGGCATGTGGCCCCTTGGCCCAGGCCGTCGACTCCTTGGCGTGGCAGATCCCGCAGTCCACGGGCTTCGGCTTGCCGTGGGGCACTTCCGTGATGTCCGCGTGACAGTCGCGGCACGCGAGGGCCTGGTGGGCCGACCCGGCCAGGGCGTCGGCGGCCACTTTCGGCTCCATCTCGGCGTGGCACGTCAGGCAATCCGATGAATTCGGTCCCGCCGCCGCCGCGCCGACGGTCAGGCACAGCGCAGCGAGCCCGCAGGCGAACGTCGTCGCGAGTCTAAGTTGTAGGGTCCTCCTCCCCATCCTCCTCCTGCCTTTTCTCCCCCTCCATGTCTGCCAGTGCTCTCGGGTGGTGGTGCTCCAGGGTCTTCCGCGTCATCCGTCCGGTTATCCACGTGGGATTGAACGGCGGTTTATCCGTGTGCACGAAGACCATGTACAAATGCCAGATGATGATCGTGGTGAAGGCCAGGACGGCCTCGTAAAAGTGGACCATCTCGGCGGCCTTGTAGCCCCAGCTGGGCAGGAAGGCCGTGAAGAATTCCTTGAACCAGAGGACGAAGCCGGTGGCCACCATGACGATGGTTCCCCACACCAGCGCCAGGTATTCGAGTTTCTCCGCGTAGGAGAACCGCCCGAAGTCGGCTTCGTGCCGCTTCATGCCGAGGTAGTAGCCGATCTGGTGGAAAAACTCCTGCACGTCGCCGAGGCCGGGCATGATCTCGCGGACGAACCGCCGGCCGCGCTTCGTGCTCACCAGATAGACCATGTGGTACAGGGCGTCGCCGATCATCACGACGGCCGCCGCGCGGTGCAGCCAGCCCCGGATGTCGAAGCCCGTGTTGCCCCACTTGAAGGGAACGGCCCAGAACGAATGCGGGTACTTCAGCGCGAAGCCCGTGAAGACCAGCGTGAAGAACGTGGTCAGCAGCAGGACGTGCTGGATCCTTTCCGCAAGGGTCATCCTCATATAGATGGCCACCGGGTTGAGCATCTTGATGGTCATCCTGTAGCGCCGGATGTAGTCGAGCAGGTTGTGCAGTGCCAGCCCGCCCACCACCAGCGCGATGAGCCAGATGTAGAAGTACTTGATCCAGTAGAGGACAGGCGAGGACGTCTCGGAGACCCTGCTGTGGATGTTGATGTTCGCGAAGGCCCTGGTGGCGTTCGGGTGGCACTTGCCGCAGGTCTTCTGAAGGTTGGCAGGGTTGATGGATGAGGCCGGGTTGCTCGCCGGTAGAATCTCGTGGGCCCCGTGGCACGACGCGCAGTTGGCCACGTCCGTGTCGCCGTAGCTGTTGGCCAGGCCGTGGAAGGAGGCCTGGTAGGACTGGACCATCCCCGCCGGGACATTGAAGCGTTTCGACAGCCGGACCGAAGCGTGGCACTGGGGACACGTCGTCTGCGCGACCGTCGGCGGGTAGACCGAACTCGTGGGCCTCTTCGGGCCCTCGATGTCGTGCTCGCCGTGGCAGTTGTTGCAGGACGGCGCCTCGAGGTTGCCCTCCTCGAGAGCCTTGCCGTGGATGCTCTTCATGTACTTGGCTTCGATCCCCGAGTGGCACTTGCCGCAGGTGTTGGGGATGTTCAGCTTGAAGATGGGCGATTTGGGATTGGTGGCCGGCAGGATGTCGTGGGAGCCATGGCAGTCCGAGCACGTGGCCGCCACCAGCATCTTGCCCGACTTGAGCATCCGCCAGTGGTCGCTCTTCATGTAGTTCTTGAGCGGGTCCGCGATGACCACGCCGGCCGCCTTCATCAGCTTCGCGTCGCCGTGGCACGCGCCGCAGGTTTCGGGCACGTTCACCGGGTAGATGGAAGACTTGGGATCCGTCTTGGGCCGGATCTGGTGGGCGCCGTGACAGTTGACGCACGTGGGCGTGTAGCTGACCCCGCCCTTCTTGCGCGCATGAATACTCTCGTCCAGCTGTTTGGCCGCGTCCGAATGGCACTGTCCGCAGTCCACCGGCGGCAGCTTCTCGGGGTGAGGGATCGACGTGATCCCGCCGTGACAGTCCGTGCATGAGAGGCCGTCGTGAACCGACCCCGCCAGACTCTTGTCCGTCACCTGGAGCGTGAGGTGCTCCTTCGCGATGGCACCCAGTCCGTCTACGCCCTTGAACACGGCTTTCTGCTTTGCCATGTCCGAGTCCGAGTGGCACATGAGACACGTGCTGTTATCGATTGCCGTCTGGGCTGCCTTCGCCGGCACCCCGATGCAGCACAGGCCCAGCAGGCCGATAGCTGTCATTCCTAGAAGTGATCGTCGCATTATTCATCCCCCTTCTTGGGCCTTCCGGGTCCTCAAGAGGATACAAGGTAAAAGCGACGGCCTCCCGCAAGCAATGCCTCGCCAGAGCCTTAACAAGGCTTGGGGTATATGCCCCTCGCAGTTTTGGCGGGTGTCTATTTTTGCCACATGCAAGCCTAACCGGTTAAAAGAGAGAGCGCTGCATTCGGCTATATGCCCCACCATCATCCGCACGGGTTGAATGGTCCAGCCCTGAGAATGGGGCCCGGACGCGGTACGTATGCGGTCGGATCAGGCTAGAAGGCGGCGGAAGGTCCGGTCTCCAGGAGGAACGAGGGCCTGCAGCCGCCGAGGGAGCCGCTCCAGCGCGAAGTAGCGGACCAGCGTGAAGAGCCTCCCGGCGTCCAGCCTGGGGCCCTCCGGCACCAGCTCCCACGGGTGGAACCAGTAGACGCAGGGACGGCCTCCTCTCTCGGCCCTTCTGCGGACGGCCCTGAGAAGGCTCAGCGGCGCCGCCCTGAGCGCCACCGTTCCGCCCGCGGGTATGGGAGCCAGGCGCGACGCCGAGGTTAGGGCGGGGATCTCTCTCACGCCCGACGCGGTCCGGGCGGTCCATTCTCCCGCTCCCTTGCCCGGCACCGCCAGCCGGCTGGACGAATACGCGTATCCCTCCTCGGCGAGAATGCGGTAAGGCCAGTCACTGCGCGGCATGGACCAGCAGGGGGCCCGGTATCCGGCGACCGGTACTCCGGCGATGTCCTGGATGCGGGCCCTTGACCGTCGAACGTCCTCCCGGAAGGCCGCGGGGCGCATGGCGGCCACCGGGTCGTGGCGGCATCCGTGCGATGCCGGCTCGTGGCCGCGCTCGACGATCGCCCTGATCAGGAAAGGGTAGCGGGCCGCCGCCCACTCGAGCACGAAAAACGTGGCCTTCACCTCCATTTCGTCGAGGAGGTCCAACGCGCGCTCCACGCCCTCAGGCAGGGTGGCGGGCAGGTCGGCCCACCTCGTCGCGTCGCGGCCGAGGGGGTGCTGGGGCGCGTGGAACCACTCCTCCACGTCCACAGAAAGCACCACACCTCTCAGAGCGCTGGAGTCTTCGGGGCCTGTCATGGCCGGTCGGGAGGCCTCAGCGTCCGCCGCGCGTTTTCGGGGTGGTCCTGAGGGGGATGGTCATTCGGCGAGGGGCGGTCGAGGGCGAGGACTGGGGGGGTTCGGGCGGCCCGTCCTGGTCCTGCTCGAACGACTCCCTGTCCTCCTGCTCGGCGTCCTCGCCGTCCACCTTCTGCTCCTGATGGGGGGGAGGCGCAGGACGGGCGGAAGTGGGCGGCCTGGGCATGTTGCGGAACATGGGGGGAATCCCGTGGGGCGGGACGGGCCTCCTGGTCGTCGACGGAGCGCGGCGGGGCGCACGGGAGGGCGGGTTCGGCTGAGCGGGGCGATCGAACTGGACGGGCGCCGGCCTGGACGTCACGTTTTCCCTGACGATCTTCAGGATGTCCGCCGTCCGTACCGCCATTTCGCCCGATCCGACGGTGAGGTACGTCCACTCCTTCTCCTGCCGGTGATTCCTCACCTCCAGGGCGCGGTGGTCCTTGAAGACCACGACCTCCTGTGCGAGGAGGGAGATGGAACAGAAGGCCAGGACGGCGAGAATAAGGATTTTCTTCATGGCTCCACCTCCACCGTGTGTCCCCTCTCGATAGGAAAGGCCGTGAGCAGCCTTGCACCTTCCTTCTCGAGGGCCTGTTCCACTTCTAATCGTGCACCCTCCGGCGTCATAAATGCAAGGCACCCGCCGCCTCCCGCGCCGCAGGCCTTGCCGCCGAGGGCACCGGCCCTGAGGCCGCAGTCTATCAGCGAGGACACCGCGGGCGTCTCGATCCCGTCGGCCAGCCCCTTTCGGAAGCTCCACTCACGGGCCATGAGGGTTCCGACGCCGTCGAAGTCGCCATCCAACAGGGCGGCGCGCATGTCCCGCGCGGCGCCGGCGATGCCCTCCAATCGCTCCGCCACGTCCCCTTCCCCGTCGAGGAAGCGCTTCATGAGGCTCCAGTTGGTGTCCGCCGACAGGCGGCTCTGCCCGGAGTAGACGACCACGAGCCGCTCGGCCAGCGCCCTGAGGGGAACGGAGAGGGGTTCCACCCTCTCCCCGCCGGGGTCCTGATGAATGGCCAGCACGCCGCCGGCCATGGCGGGCCAGAAGTCCTGGACACCCGTCGGAATCCTGAGGTGCCCCGCCTCGGCGTCCCGGCAGACGGCGACGAGTTCGGCGTCCTCCATCGTCCGGCCGGAGGCCTCGCGAAGTGCCAGGGCGAGCGCGATCGAGAGGGCCGACGATCCCCCGAGGCCGCTCCCCGGCGGCACACCGCTCGAGGATTGGATGCTCAGGCCCCGGGTGACGCCGAAGATCGTGCAGAGACGCTCCATGAGGGCCAGGGGACCCGAAGGGTCGCCGCCGTGCCAGCGGTAGCTCTCCATCATGTCCAGGGAGGCCAGCCCGATTCCGTCCTCCCCGTCACGCGTGACCTCCACCGTCGCCGCCAGACTGATTGCCAGGTTGACGGTGAGGGCGCCGGGCACGATCTGCCCCAGGGGCCACAGGTCCAGGCTGCCTCCCGCCAGGTCGACCCTTGCAGCCGCTCGAACGGTGATCATGGTCCTCGCCTCCTCCCGCGCGGGTTCCTGCGGGTAATATAG
The DNA here is from genome assembly GCA_046704825.1 of Acidobacteriota bacterium. GTDB lineage: Bacteria > Acidobacteriota > UBA4820 > UBA4820 > DSQY01 > CAVRTJ01. The sequence continues at coordinate 6,483 of JBJKRE010000272.1, read as the reverse complement.
GTCCTTCCCCCGTCCGTCACCGCCCGGACGACATGGAGGCGATGCGCGATACGATCTCCCTGAGGTCGCGGGCCCGTGGCCCGTAGGGATCGGCGGCCAGGGCTTTCCGGAAATACTTCAGCGCCGTATTCGGATCGTCCTTGCCGTCCAGGTACAGCGACCCCAGCGTAGCGAGGTAAGAGGCGTTTCCGGGTGCCAGGCGGGAAGCCCGGCGGTAGTACGCGATGGCCTCGTCGATTTTCTTCTGGCGGTAGGCGACGCGGCCCAGGTTCGCCGCGGCCTCGTGCCGGGTCGGGTCCAGCGAAAGAACCTTGGCGAAGTCGAACCGGGCCTTGTCCCAGTTCGCCTGCGTGGCGTCGAGGACGCCCATCTCGAAGTATACGTCCGCACTTTCGACGCCGCTCCTGAGGGCAGGCGCAAGCACGCTCCCGGCCTCTTTCAGCCTGTTCTGCGAGATGAGGACCTGCGCCAGGCTCGAAAGGGCCTCGGGCATGCGGGGCGACAAGGCCAGGGCCGCCCGGTACTCCTTCTCGGCGCCGGCAAGGTCCCCAAGGTGCTTGCAGGCCGTGCCCAGGTTGAGGTGCGCCGTGTCCATCTGGGGCTTGAGGCGGACCTCTTCGGCGAAGCAGACCTTCGCCCGGTCGTACCGCCCTTCCTTCAGGTACTCGATGCCCAGCATGGACAGGGCGGGAACGTTCTGCGGGTTCCGCTTGAGGATGGACAGCAGGGCCGCGACCCCCGCCTTGCGGTCGCCGGCGTTCAACGCATCGTCGGCCCGCTTCAGGTCCTCTTCGATGCCGATGGCGTCCTTGGGGTCAAGGAGCCCGGGGTTCGACGGGCGCACGCCCGCTCCCGACAGGTAGCCGAGGGAGGCCAGCTGGCGCAGGGTCTCGGCGTTGGAGGGGTCCTTGAGGAGCCTCTCCATCTCCGCCTGTTCCCCCCGGTCGGCCTCGGGGTATTTCGCGAGCATGGCCTTCAATCGGGCAGCCTCGGCGGGATCGGCAGTCACGAGGTTCCTGTCTTCGGACCGCCTCCATCGGTACAGTTCCGGCCTCGGAGCCTGGATGTACTTCCACGTGCCGGTCATCATGCCCCTGAGGGGGGCCCATCCGTAGGTGAAAAACCCCTGGTACGACTCGACGTAGAGGGTCTGCGGCGGGAGGGTGCCCCCGTCCAGGAGGGGCCTGAGGCTCACGCCGTCTCGCCCGCCCCCGGGGACGCCCAGAAGGTCCAGCACCGTCGGGGCCACGTCGTCCAGTCCGCACAGGTCCCCGATCCGTCTGCCGGCCTTGATGTGGCCTTTCCACGACATGATCAGCGGGACGTGCAGGGCGTACTCGTAGAGGAAGATGCCGTGCTGCCGCTCCCCGTGTTCCATGAGGCCCTCGCCGTGGTCTGCGGCCACTACGATCAGGGTGTCGTCCAGGCGGCCGCTCCGCTTCAGGCCCTGGAGGAGCCGGCCGATGTTCGCGTCCATGTAGGCGATCTCGCCGTCGTAGGGGTGCGAGGCGAAGGTCCGGGCGTAGGGCTCGGGCGGGCGGTATTCGTAGTGCGGGTCGTAGTAGTGGACCCAGAGGAAGTAGGGCGAGCGGACGCCTGCCACGGCCTTGAGCGCCGCGTCGGTCACATCGGCCGCGCGCCTTTCCTCGGGGGGACCCCCGCCCCGGGGAGGAAGCGTCATGTGATCGTCGTACACGTCGAAGCCCCTGGCCAGCCCTCTGCCCCGCTCCAGGATCACCGAGCTGACGAAAGCCCCCGTCCAGTAGCCCCTGGACTTGAGGACGGTCGCCAGGGTGGGAACGGCCCCGCCCAGTTCGAGTCCGTTGACCCTAAGGTTGAGGGTGGACGGCAGGTCGCCCGTCAAAATGACCGCGTGCGAGGGCAGCGTGAGCGGCACGTGGCTGTGGGCCTCGAGGAAGAGTGCGCCCGATGACGCCAGGTGGTCCAGAGTGGGCGTTTCGGCGCGCGCATCGCCGTAGCAGCCGAGGTGGTCGGCACGGGTCGTGTCTAGGGTGATGAGGAGGACGCTGGGCCGGACTGTACGGGCACCGGCCGCGAGCGGCGTTTTAGCACGTATTCCGGCGCCGATGAGGAGGGCCGCTGCGAGCAGGAGGATGGACGGGCGGCCTCCCCTCCTCATGACTTCGTCGAGGCCTCTGGCCCGGAGAACAACTGCTTGAGCCAGTCCGTGACCGGCTGCAGTTTCTTTCCGTCGACGATGCCGGTGGGCTGGTCGTCATCCCCCAGGACGTCCGTGAGGTGATGTCCCAGGCCCTCCAGCGTCATCTCTTTCTGACCCTGGTGCAGGGAATCGGCCAGCACGTCCTTGTGGAACGGCATGACGACGCGGTCCTTGGAGGGATAGGCGAACAGGCAGGGCACCTTGAGCGAAGCGGCCAGCGCCAGCGGGTCCACCGCCTGCATGGCCTTGACCCCCGGGACGTAAACCTTTCTCCCGCGGAATTTGAGCCACTCCTGCCCCCTGGTCTTGAGCAGCGTGTTCAGCGTGTCCAGGTTGACGTAGGCCTTCTGGCGCGCCTGGGGGTCCGTGATGTTGCTGGCCTGCTCCCGCCAGAGCCGGGTGATGCCTTTCGCGGGGTACCCTACGGCCACGAGCCCCCTGACCGGGACCTCGCCGGCCGTCTGTGCCGCGACCCATCCGCCAAGCCCCTGGGCAAAGAGGACCACCCGCCCGCCTCGGGTCGACGGCTGGTCATCCAGCCACTTGACGAGGTTCACCGCGTCCCGGGTCGCGTCGGACAGGATGAACTTTTCGGCATCCCCTCCGGATTCACCCACGCCCCGCGCATCGTACCTGAGGGAGGCGAAGCCTTCGCTGGCCAGATAGTAGGCCGTCTGCTTCCACGTGCCGGCCCGGCTGTAGGGGTTGTTGGGGTCGTTTCCGTCCCGGTCCAGCGGTTCCAGGTCCTGAATCATGAGCACGGTGGGGAAGGGGCCCGAGCCGGACGGCAGGGTCAGCGTGGCGCCCAGCGATATGTCGCCGGACGGAACGTGCACGCGCTTCTCCTGGAAGCCTCCCTCGGCCAGGACCGTCTGCTTGAAAACGCGGGGTATTTCGCGCGCGAAGGGCACGGGCGTGTAGCCCGACTGGATGGCGATGAGCCCCTGGGAGGGCACGACGACCTGCACGACCTTGCCCGCCTTGTCCACCCAGAACGACGAGATCGTGCTGTTTTCGATGGTCACGTTGTAGTGCTTCAGGATGTATTCCTTGCTGAGTACGGGCGTGCGGTCCGTACCCATGTAGACCAGCTTGCCCTTCTTCAGGCCCATGGCCTGGGGAAAGACGACATCCAGGGGTTCGCTGTCGCCCTTCATGTGCGCGGCCTGCTTCGCGAGTTCCACGTACGGGACGAAGGTGTAGGCGTCTATTATGGTCACTTTATTCGGCAGGGGCTCGTCCTTGACCTGGGTGTTCGAGAAGCGCGTCTGCTTGTAGTGGAGGGTCTGTCCGATGGGCTCCACCTTCCCCGCGTTCACGCCCAGGTCGATGTGGTTGTGGAACTCGTAGTTCTGCCGCTGCTGGTTGAGGAAGTCGAGGCCGTAGTTGTTGCCGGTGGCGCCGGGGTTGTTGGGGTCGTATCCGCTGGTCCCGTCCACGTTGCCGTAGTACCCGAAGTCCTGGTCGATGATCTCGTTCGCGGAGTTCTGCGCCTCGGCGATCTGCATCTTGCTGAAGTCGTTGTAGCTGATCCGGTAGGAATAGCCGTCGAATTTCCCGGTGCCCTGCCGGTACTTCAGGATGGGGTACAGGTACAGCTCGACGTAGCCCCTCTTGGCCTTGGGCATGGGCAGCTTGAATTTGATCTCGGACGTGTAGACCGTATCGCCCCTCTTCTCTCGGATCTTGTATTTTTCATAGCCCTTGTTGATGCCGTTGAGGTACAGATCGAACTTGCCCTGGATCTTCCTCGATGCGAAAACCGGGATGGTGCAGGCCGCGATGAGCAAAAGCAGAATGATGCGACGCATGAAAAACCTCCTGACCTTCAGTATACAACACCCGGGACGCCCCGGGAACGAGGGGCCGCGCCTCGGGACGGCGGGCCTCCGACGGCGGCCGGGTTGACCAGCCGCATGAGGATGCGGTCCCTGTCCAGCAGGCCCGGGATGCCCGCTTGGCCGGCCGCCTGCTCCACGCCGCGCCATTCCCTGGCCGATCCCGCCAGGTCGCCCTTGAGGGCCAGCCCCAGGGCGTACGACGACTTCCACTTGATGTCTCTCGCCACCCTCTGCAGGGCGCCCAGTCCCGTAGGCGGCGCGTCCCCGTAAAGGTGGACGCCCGCGGAGGGGTCGGGATCGAGGAGCCACCGGTTGTAGGCCGCCGCCTCCCGGCAGTGGCCGCTGAGGTACGCGGTGACTGCGAGGGCGGTCACCGTGTTGTGCTTGTGGTCTTCGGTGCCGGCGGACAGGACTCGGTAGGCAGCCTCGTAACGGTGCTCCTGCAGGAGGAAGAGGGCGTCAGCCTCCGGGTTCTTCGCCGCGAACGTCCTCGGATGGGTGTCCAGGATCTTTCTGGCCAGCGCGAGGTCGCCCGTGCGCACGGCGATGCCGAAGGAGCGGATGTGACCGGTGCCGAGCAGCTTCACCGCCATGGCGCTTTGGCCGTTGAGCACCAGGAGGTTGATGAGCGTCGCCGCGTCGGCCCGGTAGTCCGGGCCGATGCTGGCCATCTCCAGGCGGGCGGCGATCTGCGCCTTCATGCAGTCCGCGTTCGTGCAGGCGGGCAGGGTGGACAGGTACAGCGCGAAGGGCCTGAATTCCGGGTGCCTTGCCAGGAGCGCACTCAGGGCCCGGGGCCGGGAGCGGAACACGTCCCTGCGGACCGCCCGCATGGCGGCCTTGTAGTCCATCACGGGGCGCTGCAACAGGTAGGCGCCCGCACCCAGTGCCACGAGGAACAGCAGGACCGGGCTCGCGGCCCTCAGGGGGTGGAGACGGACCGCTTTCTCCCGGCAGGCCGCCGCGCACCAACTCCTTCCCTTCGCGTCGACGAGGCCGGCCGGCACGTAGGTCCAGCGACCGCCGCCCCGGCACCAGGCCCCGCCCGGGGTGAACGCCGCCTTTTCGACGAGGGCCGGCCCCCTGCGTCCCGTCCAGCGCCAGCGTTCGTCAGCCCAATCGACGCTCTCGCCGTACCGGACCCACAGCACCTGGAGCCAGCCGATCAGGGCGCCCACCGCCAGGGTGATCAGCCCCCAGTTTGGCAGGATGACCGAACGCAGGGCGGTTTCGAAGGCGAAGACGCCGTGATACACCCGCATGGCCGCCGTGGCGTACGTCCTCCCGGCGCCCAGCAGCAGCCAGTAGCTGAAGACGAGCCAGAGCGCGAAGACGAGCCACTGCACCGCACGGATCCACGCCGGCCTGCCCGTTCGCTTCGTGCGCAAACGGTAGTGGTAGCCGTGGGTGTCGACCGGGGGGGTGCCCGGCGCGCTGCCTGGTGCCATACCGGGCATTCCTCGCTGAAGTCGTGATCAGACGGTGATGGTCTCTCCGAAACCGACTACCCGGGCGGGCACGCCGCGGGCTTCCGCCTTGCGCGCGAACTCCTTCGGGTCGGCCGGGATGACGGGGAAGGTGTTGTAGTGGATCGGCATGGCCGCCTTCGTCTTGCACATGACCGCCGCTTCGACGGCGTCGTCGATGCCCATGGTGAAGTTGTCCCCGATGGGCAGGAGGGCCAGGTCGATGGGGTTGAGGCGGCCGTAGAGGGCCATGTCCGAGTGGATGGCCGTGTCGCCGGCATAGTACACGGTCTTGCCGCCCATCCAGATCAGGAAGCCAGCGGGCTGGCCGCCGTAGGACCCGTCGGGCAGGGACGAGCCGTGCAGGGCCGGGACCAGTTTGACCTTACCCCAGTCGAAGGTGTGCGCCCCGCCGATGTGCATGGGGTGCGTCTCGAACCCCTTGTCCGCCAGGTAGTTGCTGATCTCGAAGTTGGAGACGATCAGGCACTTGTTGTTCCGGGCGATCTCCTCCGTGTCTCCGATGTGGTCCCCGTTGCCGTGGCTCACCAGGATCGCGTCGACCTTCACGTCCGACGGCTTGATCTTCGCGTGCTGGTTGCCCGTGATGAATGGGTCCACGATGATCCGCCTGCCGTCGGCCTCGAGCTCGAAGCACGAATGTCCGTGATAGATGAGGTTCAACATGGTTTTCTCCTTACCGGCTACGGTGACGATTGTACCGCATCAGGCCCGCCGTTCAAGCCGTCCGGCCGCACGGCCCGGGAGCGAATCAGCCGGCGGCCGTCACGCCCTTGCCACCGCGTCTCATATTCCTGTCCCGGTTCGCGAACCGCTCCTCGGCCAGCCGGCGCGCCGCCTCCGCCTCTTCGGGCGTCAGCCCCTGCTCGGTCCAGTCCCCCGCGAACACTTCGCCGAAGCCCCGGCGAAGGGCCCGGCGCACGCTGGCGGCGTCCAGGCCGGGCTTCACGTCGGCCAGGCCGGCGAAAGCGGA
>JBJKRE010000271.1:0-7041 GCA_046704825.1 Acidobacteriota bacterium | reverse complement strand
ACGCGAGCCGGCGGACACCCGTCGAAGAATCGTGATCGGGATCGAAATCGAGTCCGAAATCGAAAGCGGTTTCTGCGCCCGGATCAGTCGCCGGCCGCCGCCCGGCATGGCCGGAATCCCATCCGCTCCGAATCACGGACCTGGCAGAAATCACACGCAATCAGGCTGAATGGTTTCCTCCGGTGGGGCGTCGATTGCGATATCGATCCCGATTGCTATGGAGGGCAAGGTCTCCAGCGGGAGGCGGGCCCATGTTCGTTCTTGCCCGCGGTTGGCCGGGGGCCTATGATGGGGCTATGTCGGAGCACGGCGAAGAGCGCATCACGTTCCGGACACTCTACGAGAGCCCCATCGTGGTCATCCGGGACTACGACTGCCACCACGAACACGGCGGACCGGGGGGCGAGGAAGGGTCCGAGGCGAACACCATCGTCCTCATGCGCCACGGGGCCTTCTGCCGCCACTACGGCAGCCGGCGGGTCACATCGGACGTCAACCAGGCCGCCTTCTTCCCCAAGGGGACGGCCTACCGCGTGAGCCATCCGGCCGAGTCCGGCGACCGGGGCACGACCTTCGCCGTGCCGCCGCGCGTGCTCCACGACATCGTGCGCGAACTGGACCCGGGCGCCGGCGACCACCCGGCCCGCCCCTTCCCCTTCTTCAGCGGACCGTGCGATTCCGGCGTCTTCTGGCGGCACCGGGGGCTCGTGCGGGCGCTGGAGGCCCGGGAGCCTCTCGAACCCCTCCAGGTCGAGGTCCAGGCTCTCCAGCTCGCCGCCGACGTCCTGGAAGCGGCCTACCTTCAGCACGGGGGACCGCAGGCCGGGCGGCGGGCGCGGACGCGGGCCGGCCACGCGGACCTCGCCGAGGCCGCCAAGGCCCACCTGGCCGCCAGACTGGGCGAGCGCGTCACGCTGGACGAGGTGGCGAACGCCGTGGGCGCGTCGCCCTTCCACCTGGCCAGGATCTTCCAGCGTCGGACGGGCGTGGGCCTGCACCGCTACCTGCTTCTGCTCCGGCTGCGCGCGGCCCTGGAGCGGCTGACGGACGACGGCGGCGACCTGACGGGGCTGGCCCTGGACCTTGGATTTTCCAGCCACAGCCACTTTACCGACGCCTTCCGGCGGGAGTTCGGCCGCCCACCCTCCGAGATGCGCCCGGGCGCGCTCTCGGACGCCATGGACAAAACGAGCAAGAATCTGGAAGCCTGACGAACCTCCCCCTCTGTATCTTCTGGACATGAAGCGGCGGTCCCGGGCCGGGGTGGTCCGGGGGGCGACTTCGACAAGGAGGTGTTCAAATGGCGATCGAAAAGTGCCCGGTGTGCGGGTGGGACATGAAGGACGGCGGGATCAAGGTGACGGTGGCCGGCAAGGAGATCACCGTCTGCTGCGACGAGTGCGCCGAGAAGGCGAAGGAAGACCCGGAGAGCTACGCGTCCTGACGCCGACGATGCGCCGCCCGGGCCCCGGAGCCCGGGCGGCTTTTACCCACAGGGGATATCATGAACGGAAACAAGACGCTCGAACTGCTCGGCGCCCCGGGTCCGAAGGGAGATCTGGCCGGTCCGCTCGATGGCTACGGCCAATTCGTGGGGGGCTGGCAGGTGACGTCGACCTGGTTCGAGGACGGGCGGGAAGTGAAAAAGGCTACCGGCGAGTGGCACTTCGACTGGGTCCTCGGGGGGCTGGGCGTCCAGGACGTGCTGTTCCGGTCGGACTACGAGGACCACCAGCGCGGTACCACGCTGCGCTGCTACGACGCCGCGAACGACATCTGGCAGGTGGTGTGGATGCAGCCCTCGCGAGGGGAGTTCGTCCGCATGACCGGACGTCGGTCGGGGGACCGGATCGTCCAGGAGGAGATCGCCCCCGCTGCCGGCCGGCGCGAGCGCTGGTCCTTCACGCAGATACGCGCCGATTCGTTCTTCTGGGTGGGCGAGGTCTCGCTGGACGAGGGTGCCACGTGGCAGGTTATCCAGACGATGCAAGCCGCTCGGCTCGCCTGATAGAATGCGAAGCGGCGGCGGGCGACCGCCGTCCATTTTCCGGCGGGCCCCGGATCGACTGCGGTGAGGGGCCCGCCCGGCTGGAGGCGCGGTGAGGGTCCTTTCGGCCTACCTGGCGGCCTGGGTCGGCATGGCCGTCCTGGCCATCCTGAACGGCATTCTCAGGGAGAAGGGCTACGGCCGCTTCATGGGCGACCTGGCGGCCCACCAGGTGTCCACCCTCCTGGCTATCGCGCTCTTCGGCGGCTACGTCTGGGTCTTCACCGGCTGGGTGCCCATAGATTCCCCGGCGCAGGCCGCGCAGATCGGCCTGCTGTGGCTGTGCATGACCGTCCTGTTCGAGTTCGGCTTCGGCCATTTCGCCGCCGGCCACTCCTGGGCCGAACTGCTCCACGACTACAACCTCTTCAAGGGGCGGCTCTGGGTCCTCGTCCTTATCTGGATCGCCGTCGCGCCGTACGTCTGCTTCAGGCTGAGGACCTGAGCCGGCCGCTCCTTCCCGTCATTCCGAATCGCATCTTGCGAACATCGCCGGGATCGCTCAGGCCGTGAGCCTTTCGGCGGGGTGAAGGGGTTGAGAAGTCAGGAAGTGAAGAGCCCATGTAAGAACCGGTCGAAGGGCGAATGTTGGGGGCGTTGCGAGAACCGAGCGTTTTCTTTGAAAGAAAATCCCAGGACACGATCACTCGAACGCCCTGACGGCCGTCGGCAGTCCGCGGTCGGAGGCCCTCACTTCTTACCTTCCCAACTTCCTAACTTCCTAACTTCCTAACTTAATCTCACCTCACCCTCCAATGGCCTTCCCACGTATGGATCGGCCCCTTGACACACCTCTCCGAAAGACCTATCTTGATAACTGACTGACCGGTCGGTCGGTTATGTGGAGGGCGCATGGGACCGCGTTCGGTGGACAGAGAATTGAAGCGTGGGCAGCTTCTGGAAGCCGCGGCGAAGGTCTTCTCGGAGCGCGGCTTCAAGCGCACGACCATCGCCGAGGTGGCCCGCCGTGCGGACGTGGGCAAGGGGACCGTCTACGAGTACTTCGAGAGCAAGGAGTCCCTTTTCCTGGCGCTCTTCCAGTGGTACTGCCAGGTGTCGCTGCAGTCGGCCCTTCCCTCCGCCGGGGATGTCACGACGGCGGAGGAGAGCCTCAAGGCCTTCGGCCGGAGCACCGTGCAGGTCATCCTCTCGAACTGGGAGCTTTTCCCCCTCACCATGGAATTCTGGTCGGAGGCGAGCCAGGCGAGCCAGCGCGAGGGCCTTTTCACGGTGATGCGGGAGATGTACGAGGGGTATCGCGCCGTGGTCGTGGAAATCCTCCGGACGGGGCAGGCCAGCGGCGAGTTCAGGCAGGACATCGACCTCGAAGCCCTGGCCGCCATGGTCGTCGGGGCCTTTGACGGCATGTTCCTCCAGTACCACTTCGACCCCGCGCTCGATCCCGCCTCGATCGTCGAACGCTTCATGGACGCCTTCATTTATGGAATCCAAACCGTTAACGGGAGTAAACGATGAACCGTACCAGGCGCTTTCTGCCCGTGCTCTTTCTGCTCGCCCTGCCCGTCATCGCCGCAAAGCCATCCCCGGATGCGAACGCCATCGTGCGGGCGGCCATGACCCAGTGGCGCGGAACGTCGTCCTACACCACCATCACCATGACCATCCACCGTCCCAAATGGGAGCGGACCATGGCCATGACCTCCTGGACGCGCGGCGACGACGACGCCCTGGTGCGGTTCACAGCCCCCGCCGGCGACGCGGGCAACGCCACGCTCAAGCTGGGCGACGCCATGTGGATGTTCACGCCCAAGCTGAACCAGGTTATCAAGCTGCCCATGAACATGATGGCCCAGAGCTGGATGGGCTCCGACTTCTCCTACAACGACCTGGCCAAGTCGGAACAGATCCTCCACGACTACACCCTTGCCATCACGAAGACCGAAAAAAAGGACGGGCACACCGTCTACACCGTGAAGGCCCTGCCCAAAGCGAACGCGCCCGTGGTGTGGGGCAAGCAGGTCATCGAGATCCGCGACGACCACCTGATCCTGGAAGAGACCTTCTACGACCAGGACATGAAGCCGCTCAAGCGGCTCACGGCCACGAAGATCGGCCGGCTGGGGGGACGCCTCTACGTCACCGAACTGCGCATGCGGCCGCTAGACAAGGAAGGGCAGTGGACCGAGATCCGCTACCTCAAGGGCAGGTTCGACGTGAAAATCCCGAAATTTATCTTCACCCTGTCGAACCTGAGAAACCCCAGGAACTGGGAGCCCAGATGACAGTCGCAATGGCCTGGCGCAACCTGTGGCGCCAGCCCAGACGCACGATTTTCAGCCTGCTGGCCATCGGCTTCGCCGCGGCGGTGACCATCTTCATGCTGTCGCTGCAGCAGGGCGTCTACGGCACCATGATCGTCAGGAGCCTCGGCATCCTCGACGGCTACGCGCAGATCCAGCGACCCGGCTTCCTGAGCGACCCCGAACTGAAGAAGGCCTTCGACAATCCCGGGGCGCTCGCGGCCAGGGTGGCCCAGGTCACGGGCGTGAAGGCAGCAGCAGTGCGCGCGCAGGGATTCGCCCTCCTCTCGAAGGGCCAGGTCAGCGTCGGCGCCGAGATCATCGGCGTGCAGCCGACCGTCGAGCGAAAGGTCTCGACCCTTCCGGGTGCGGTCAAGCGGGGGCGCTACCTCTCTCCGGATTCACCGAACGAGGTCGTCATCGGCAACGTGCTGGCGCGCAACCTCAAGGTCGGGGTGGGGGACCGGCTGACGCTGATCGGCATGGCCCGCGACGGGACCATCGCCGCGGCCTCCTTGAAGGTCGCGGGCATCTTCTCCACCGGGCTGGAGGCCCTGGACCGCCAGCTCGCCGAGATCCCCCTCGACACCTTTCAGACCGCCTTCCACACGGACGACATGGCCAACGCCGTGGTGATCACGGCCAAGTCGCTGGGCGCGCTGCACGAGCTCGTCCCGACTGTGGCGGCACTCGCCGCGCCGCGGGGGCTGGTGGTGCGGCAGTGGGACAAGCTCGTGCCTGGGCTCAAGCAGGCCATCGAACTGGACGCGACCAGTTCTTCGCTCGTCTACCTGGCGCTCCTTGTGGTGGTGGTCTTCACGATCCTGAACACCATGCTCATGGCGGTCATGGAGCGCACCCGCGAGTTCGGCCTCATGCTCAGCCTGGGCATGAGCCCGGTGCGCATCGGGCTGACGGTCTGGGTCGAGACGCTCTTCCTCATCCTCCTCGGCATGGCCTTCGGCATCGGGCTCGGGTTCGGCGTAACCCAGTACTTCGTGGTGCACGGCATCACCTTCCAGGGCAGCGAGACGCTCTTTTCCCGCTGGGGCCTGCCGGCCGCCGTCCATCCCGCGGTCACGCCCCTGTCCCTGCTCGCCGGCCCGGCGGTGATCAGCTTCTTCGTCTTCCTGATGGGGATCTTTCCGGCCCTGCGCGTCCGCAAACTGGACCCCGTGGCGGCCCTGAGGACAGAAGCATGAAGACCCTCGCCCTGCTCCTGCCCCTGGCCTGGCGGAACATCTGGCGGCACGGCCGCCGGACGCTGATCCTGCTGGCGGCCATCGCCGTGGGCGTGGCCTCCATGGTCCTCATGAGCGCCATCCTGAACGCGTGGTCCGACAGCATGCTGAACAGCGCCCTGATCACCCTGACCGGAGACGGCCAGGTTCACGCGCCCGGCTTCCTCGACAACCCTGACGTGGGGAGGTCCTTGGAGCCCCCCGCCGCCCTCGTGAAAGCGCTGAAGGACTCGCCGAAGGTCTCGGCGTGGGCCCAGCGCGTGCGCGTGCCCGCCGTGGTGATGAGCGAGCGGGCGAGCCTGCCCGTCACCCTGGTGGGCATCGACCCGGAGGCCGAGCGGGGCCTGTCCTTCATCGACGGCGCCGTGAGGCAGGGCCACCAGCTCTCGGGACCGGACGACAAGGGCATCGTGCTCGGCCACCACCTGGCCGAGCGCCTGCAGACGGGGCTTGGCAAGCGGGTGGTGATCATGAGCAAGGACCTCAAAGGCGGCATGTCCGAACTGGGCTACAAGGTGGTGGGCATCTACGCGGCCCAGGCCCGCTCGACGGAGATGCGCTACGTCTTCCTCGGCCTGCGCCAGGCACAGAGCCAGCTCGGCCTCGGCTCCAAGATTTCGGAGATCTCCTTCATGCTCCACGACCGGGCCGCGCTGCCGGCCTTCCTGGGCGCGCTCCGCCGCGCGGCCCCAGAGCTGGAGGTCAAGGGGTGGAAGGTACTGATCCCCTTCACCCGCGTGCTCCTCAAGATGAACGACGGCTTCATCCAGCTCTGGACCGTGGTCATGTTCGTCGCCCTGGCCTTCGGCCTGGTGAACGTCCTGTTGATGGCGGTCATGGAGCGCACGCGGGAACTGGGGCTCCTTCAGGCGCTGGGCATGCGCCCCCGGGGCATCCTCGTGGAGGTGCTGCTCGAATCGGCGATCATCATGGGGATCGGCGTTCTGGCCGGCACGGCGCTGGGCGGGGGGATGGTGCTCGCCTTCCACGGCGGCATCCACCTGGGCGGGCTGAGTGCCGGGTCCGAGTGGTTCGGGGGCGGCCGCACGCTGTACCCGCGGGTGTCGCAGGGGGAACTGATCTGGCCCGCCCTCTTCGTCTGGGTCATGGGGACGCTGGTCACGCTCTACCCGGCGTGGCGGGCGGCCCGGGGACTGCCCACGGACGTCATGAGCAGGACCTAGCCGCCTGCTGATCGGAGGATTCATGGAATCGATCGTAACGTGCCGCGACGTGACCAAGGTCTACCGGGAGGACGGCCTCCAGGTGACCGCCGTGGACGACGTGGACCTGGCCGTGGCGCCGGGCGAGTTCGTCAGCCTGTCGGGACCGTCGGGCTCGGGCAAGACCACGCTGCTCAACCTCATCGGCGGGCTGGACAGCCCCACGCGCGGCGACATCGCCGTGGCGGGGCGGCGCGTCGACCACCAGAAGAAGGCCGTGCTCGCCGACCTGCGCCTCAACCAGATCGGCTTCGTCTTCCAGGCCTACA
>JBJKRE010000270.1:0-4755 GCA_046704825.1 Acidobacteriota bacterium | reverse complement strand
GGCCTTCGAAGGCCCGCCCACGACGAGGTCACTGTTCACTCGATCACTTGATCACTCGATCACTACAGCGGAAGACCCTCTGCCGTTTTTCAAATCCCAAATCCAAATTCCCAAATCCCAAATTTCTTCAGTCCCCGTGCTCTCCGCTGACCAGCGCCTGGTCGACGGGGCCCGGCTCGACGAGGGCGTGCACGCCGTACTCGTGGACGAGCATGCCGCCGTTGTGGGCGGTGTTGGTCAGGACCACGGACCCGGCCATGTAGAAGAGCAGGAAGACGAGGGTGAGCGCCGCCATGGGCACCCGGTCGAGTTCCTTCCGGAGGAGCTTCGGTCCGAACAGGATCACCGCGTAGACGAGGGTGAGGACGGTGAAGATGATGCGGGTGGTCTCGGCGAGTTCCTCGTGGTGCTCGAGCACCTTGCTCACGGCGGGTGTGCGCTCGGCCAGTTCGCCGGCCGCCTCGCCCGTGGAGACGGCGACGAACGTGGCCGTGGTGCCCAGCACCATGACGACGAGAGCCGCCATGGCGAAGGAGCGCCCGTTCTTCTTCATGAACAGGCTGAGGACGATGAGCACGGGCGCCACCAGCAGGAGCCCTATGGGAAAGTGGATGATGAGCGGATGGAGCGCGTCCCAGCTGGGAATGGGCGGAAATTCGATCATGGCCAGTCCCCTTCTGTCAGGTCCGGGTCCCGGGGCCCGCCGCCGCCACGGGCGGCGGGCCGTTCGGGGTTATGGAGAGCTTTTCCCTGCCTGCTAGTCGACGGTGATGTACTTGTCGACGGGATTGAAGCAGGACGGGCACTTGTCGAAGTCGATCTTCGTGGTGGTGTAGCCGCAGACCGTGCAGACGTAGTAGGTCTTCTTGGCGGTGCCCTTGAGGCCGTCGAGTCCGTTCAGGGCCTGCGTGTACATCCTGGCGTGCTCGGTCTCGGCGGTCTTTGCGTAGTTGAAGGTCTTGATGGCGGCCTTGTTGCGCTCCCGGCGGGCATGCTTAAGGAAGTCGGGGTACATGGTCTCGCGCTCGTAGGACTCGCCCTCGATGGCGGCCTTGAGGTTCTCGCGCGTGGACTTCACGTCCGGGGCTTTGACGTCGGCGGTGGGCGTGCCGCCCATGGCCTTGATCACCTCGGCGTGGTTGGCGGCGTGGAACTTCTCGGCGCGCGCCGCGGCGCGGAAGAGGCTGGCCACCTGGCCGTACCCTTCCTCGTCGGCCTTCTGGGCGAAGGCGAGGTAGCGGGCGTGCGCGTTGCTCTCGCCGTTGTAGGCCGCCTGGAGGTTCTCCAGTGTCTTGGTCGGAGCCTGCGCGGCCCTGGGGGCGGTGGATAGCATGGCGCCGGCCATAATCCCGGCGGTCAGGACGGAAGCGGCGAGAACGGCGAATCGGCGGTTACGGATTGTATTCATGGACCTTTCCTCCTTGATTGGTCACCCGGTTTCGGGCCCCGCGCGGTGCGGTGCCGACACAGTGGTGAGAGCAATGGGCGTGCCAGGGAGACCGGCCCGGATGAACTGCATGGTATTCATTGATTATTAGGGGACTTTACGGAGAGCCCCGGCGCACCCGGCGTGGGAATCTTCGAACGATTCCGGGCGGCCCGTCAAAAAAATTGAACGCGGGAACGGTTCAGCGCCTGTCCGGTTCCAGGCCGAACTTCTTGAGCTTGTAGGCCATGTCGCTGCGCGAGATGCCGAGCCTCCGCGCCGCTTCGGCCTGCACGCCGCCGGCGGCCTCCAGCGCCCCGGACAGCAGCCGGCGCTCGACGCTCTCGAGCGTCCGGCGGAGGTCCATGCCCTCGGGAATGGCGTCGCCGGGCGCATGCCCCGCATCCGAAACCCGTATGGAGGGAAATGCGGCGGGCGTGAGGTCGCCGTCGCCCGACAGTATGTAGGCTCGCTCGATGAGGTTCCTCAGCTCGCGGACGTTCCCCGGGAAGGCGTAGTGCACGAGCCCGTCGAGCGCCGCGGGATCGATCCGGCGCCTGGGTACTTTGAGGTCTTTGGCCACCCGGTCCAGAAAGTGCTCCACCAGGAGGGGGATGTCCTCCGCGCGCTCCCTCAGGGGCGGTATTTCAAGCGGAACCACGGCCAACCGATAGTACAGGTCCTGCCGGAACAGGCCCTCTTCCACCCGCCTCGGCAGGTCGCGGTGCGTGGCCACCAGAATCCGCACGTCCACCTTGCGGACGGCCGTGCTTCCCACTCGTACCACCTCGCCGTCCATCAGCACGCGCAGGAGCTTGGCCTGGAGGGGCAGTGCCATCTCGCCGGCCTCGTCCAGGAACAGGGTCCCCTCGTGGGCCGCCTCGAAGAGTCCCTGCCGGGTCCGGTCGGCGCCGGTGAACGCCCCTCGCTCGTGTCCGAAGAGTTCGCTGTCGAGGAGGTTCTCGGCGAAGGCGGCGCAGTTGACGGCCAGAAAGGGCTTCGCGGCGCGCCGGCTGCGGCGGTGGATGGCCCTGGCCACGAGTTCCTTCCCGGTGCCCGTCTCGCCGGTGATCAGGACGGTCGCGTCGGTCGGCGCCACCTTGGCCACCGTCCCGCGCACGCTCTCAAGGGCCGAACTCGCGCCCACGAGATCGTCCTGGACCCGCATCCACAGCACCAGTTCGCGGAGCAGATCGTTCTCCCGGACCAGGGCCGCCCGCTCGCAGGCCCGGCCGGCCACGGCCCTGACCTGCTCCGGCTGGAAGGGCTTGGGCAGGAAGTCGAAGGCCCCCTGGCGCATGGCCTCCACCGCCAGCTCGACGGTAGCGTACGCCGTGATGAAGACCACCGGGAGGGACGGGTCGGCCTCTCGGCAGGCCTCCAGCACGTCCAGGCCCTGCCCGTCCTTCATGCGCTGGTCGGTCAGCGCGCACTCGAAGGACCCCGATCCGATCAGGGCCCTCGCCTCTGTCAGACCCGAGGCCTGGCTCACCGAGTGCCCGTCGTCCTCGAGGATGGCCGCCAGGATGCGGCGCATGTGGATCTCGTCGTCAACGACCAGGATTCTCGCCATCGTTCCTCCGGTCCGGGCCGGGCGCCGGCAGGTGCATGTCGAACCGGACCCGCCCGGTCTCGTTGACCGCCAGGACCAGCTTCCCGCCGTGGGCCCTGGCGATGTTCCGCGCAATGGAGAGGCCCAGTCCGGTCCCCTTGTCCTTCGTGCTGTAGAAGGGCTCGAAGATGTTCGCGGCGACCTCCTCCTGGATCGGGCCCGCCCCGTTCTCCACGGTGAAGCGCACGCCGCCGTCCGCCGCCCGTTCGCCTCCGACGATAACGGCCCCGCCCGGCGGCGTGGCGTCGATGCCGTTCAGGACGAGGTTCAGCAGGGCCTGGTGGACCTGGAACGGGTCGAAGCTCCCCTCGGCGCCCTCCTGCGCCTCCGTCCTGATCCGTACGTCCGCCTCCTCGGCCCTGGCTTTCGCGATACCGCCCACGTAACCAACCGTCGTTTCGAGGCTGGACGGCCGGATTTCGGGCGGCCTGACCCGGGCGTACTCGAGAAACTCGGTGGTCAGCCGCTCCAGGCGCTCGGCCTCCTTAACCACGATGTCGCACATGCCCTCTTTCTCGAAGCGCTCCATCTCACCCTTCCTCGCGAGCGAGAGCGAACTGACGATCATGGCCACGGGGTTGCGTATCTCGTGGGCCATGGCGCCCGCCAGGCGCCCCACGGCCGCGAGCTTCTCCTTTTCCACGAGGCGGTCCCTCGTCCTGCCCAGCTCCTCGAGGCTGGCCACGAGCCGGGCCTGCTCGCGGCGGAGGTGCTGCACGAGGTACCACACGATAAGGGCCACGACGATGTAGAAGACGGCCACGTTGGCGGCTTCGAAGTACTCGCTGACCGAGGCCGGAGGGTTCCAGCGGAAGTAGAGCCAGACCTCCAGTTCGGTCAGCACGCCGGCGGAGACCGCCACCAGCCCTACCCCAGGCAGGGAGAAGCGGAAGGCCGCCGCCGCGATTGGCACCACCATCAGGACGACGTAGTGGCTGTCCTCGAGCCCGCTGAGCGCCCCCATCACCGAGATGAGGAAGGCGAACGCCACGTTCAGCCAGACGGACGCCCGGGAGTAGGCCAGGAGGAGGCGTCCGCTCCGGGGCACGCTCAGACCGTTCAGGACGATGAGTTCGACCGTCTGCATGAGGAAGCGGGCCGCCACCACCACGAAAAACTGCCTGGACGGGTGCCCGAGCGAAGGCATGAGCAGCGCGTGGACCAGGATGATGCCGGCCAGGATGGCCAGGTTCAGCAGGATGAGCGCGGACTCCTGGCGCCTCAGGTTCTCGAGTTCGTTCTGTCGCGGCATTTCGCCGGGCACGGCGGCGGTGATCGCCTGCCGCCTCTGGTCGGCTCTGAACACGTCCCCTCCCCGCGTTTCGTCAGGCCGGCCGGATCAGGCCCCGTCCTCCCCGCCCGGCGGCGGCTCCCCGGCCGGCCGGGCCTCCGAGAGAGACGGAAATATCTCCGTCCGGTAGACCCTGAAGACCTCGAGCGCGATGGTGAACATGAGCGGCCCGACGATGATCCCCAGAAACCCGATGGTGGCCAGCCCGCCGAGAACTCCGAGGAGAATGACCAGCAGCGGCATCTTGGACCGTCCGCTTATGAAATAGGGCCGGATGAAGTTGTCGATCGACGACACGACGGCGATGCACCAGATGGCCAGGATGACGGCCTTCCCGTACTCCCCCGTGGCCAGGAGGTAAAGTGCGCCCGGAACCCACACGAGCGCGGTGCCGACGACCGGTATGAAGGCCGCCACCACCATGAC
>JBJKRE010000269.1:0-5973 GCA_046704825.1 Acidobacteriota bacterium | reverse complement strand
TCGAAGAGCGGCAGGAGGCCCAGGAAGGTCCAGCCCCCGCCGCCGTCCGTCCGGGCGACGCCCAGCGTGCGGTAGCCCTTGCGCGCCAGGACGTTCACCTGCTCTTCGACGGACGCCTCGAGGCCCTCGTCCGGCTTGCACAGGTCCAGGACCACCTGGGGCGCCCCCTTGGTGACCTGGAAGGCGCCGCCGTCCGGGCCCTTGATCTCGGCATCCGTGCGCTTGCGCACGGGGTCGAAGGGCACGAACCGCGTCTGCTCGAATCTGTCGAACTGCCATTCGGGATCAAGCCCTGCCAGAACCGCGAGGTCGATGGGGTCGCGGTCCTCCTCCTTCGAGGCCAGCGCGCCGGCCAGGACCAGGTCCTTCACCGACGCCCCGCCGAACACCGCCGGCTCGCCCAGCTTGAGCTTGTTCTGGGTGAGCGTGCCGGTCTTGTCCGAACAGAGGATGTCCATGCCGGCCATCTCCTCGATGGACTCCAGCCGCGAGACGATGGCCTTCATCTTGGACAGGGCCACGGCGCCGATGGCCATGGTGATGGAGAGCACGGCCGGCATGGCCACGGGGATGGAGGCCACGGTCAGGATCAGGGCGAACTGCATGATGGTCAGGAAGTGGTCGCCCCGAAAGAGCTGGACCACGATCAGGATGGCCACCAGCACGAGGCTCAGGTGGATCAGGTAGTCGCCGATGTTCAGGACGGCCTTCTGGAAGTGGGAGGCCGTCTTGGCCGAGGACACCAGCTTGGCCGTCTTGCCGAAGTAGGTGGACGCGCCGGTGGCCGCCACGAGCGCCACCATCTCGCCCTGCTTCACCACCGAGCCCGAGTAGGCCACGCCGCCTGTCTTCTTGCTCACGGGCAGGGACTCGCCCGTCAGGGCCGACTGGTCCACGCTGAGGTAGTCCCCCTCCAGCAGCTTCACGTCGGCCGGCACGATGTCGCCCAGCCTCAGCCGGAGGACGTCGCCCGGCACCAGCGTGGCCGCGTCGCACTCGCCCCACGCCCCGTCGCGGCGCACCCGGGCCTTCAGGGCGAGCTGCTTCTTGAGGGCGTCCACGGCGTTCTCGGCCTGGTGCTCCTGCCAGAAGCCGACCACCGCGTTGAAGGCCAGCAGGATGCAGATGATGACGAAGTCGGGCCAGTGCCGCACGATGGCGGAGAGCACGTCGGCCACTTCGATCATCCACGGAATGGGCCCCCAGAAGTAGGACAGGAACTTGAGCAGGGGATTGGTGCGCTTGTCCTCCAGCGCGTTGGGCCCGTAGCGCTCGAGCCGGCGCACGGCCTCGTCGCTCGACAGGCCCTCCGGGCCGCTCTCGAGCTTTTTGTAGAGGTCTTCCGCGCTGGTCTTTTCGATGGCGTCGAGGGTCGCTTCGGACGTTACGTCGGCTTCATTGTCCTTTTTTTCGTCTTTTTTCGTCATGGGTCAAGCCTCCGTAGTTGCTTGCCCCCCCTCTGCAACGTCGCGCGTCCCGGCCCCCGGGAATGGAGGCGAGCCGCACGGACAACGAACAGGGCCGCTCCGGAATCGGAACGGGCGAAGAAACGGCATTTTACCACGATGGCCGCTCCGGTGCGTTTCACGCCGCGGCGGCTGGATCACTTGATCCCTGGGTCACTTGATCACTTGTTATCCACAGTGAGGCAGTGAGGCGGTGAGGGAAGAAATTAGGAAGGGATTTTTCCCGAGGGCTAAGGCCGAAAGGCTAAGGGCTAAAAGGAAAGCTGGAAATCCAAAGGCGGAAGGCGGAAGTGAACGACGGCTGGGGGCGGGCCTTCGAAGAGTTCCCTTGGACGTGCCCGATCCAGACGGGTGGAAGTGTCCATTCTGTAATCGGTGCGGCACTCGCCGGCATGGGCCCTTGAAAGGCAGTCGTGCCATTCGGCTTTATGGCGAATATATGAACACCGCCAATAGCCGTCGGGCATTCTAAGAGCTACCTGAGTCGCTGGAGTTACAGCTCCCGACCGCCCGCTTGCCCGCGTGGCGGGATGACGGTCGGATTCGGCGAATTGTTGCGCGCCTTGTTCAGTAACATCACCACGGAATCGGTCCGCTCTCGTCTGAGAATGTGCCTGTCGGGCCATCTGGGCCAAGGAGCGCTAGTCGCACGGGCTCACGGGCAGCCTCCTCGACTGTGAGTCTTCCTTCAAAGTTGTTCATGGCTGTCGCAGTGAAGCCCGGCGCCGCCGCGTTAACCTTGATACCTGACGACTCGAGGTCTAACGCGAACGCGACTGTCACGGCGTTGAGTGCTGCTTTCGACGTGGCGTAGGTGATGCCGAACATCTCACGTCGGCGTGATTCGGTTGGGTCTGAAGCCAAGGTGAGTGACGCTCTACCGCTAGATACGTTGACAATGCGCCCAGAAGGCGCCTGGCGAAGCAGCGGCAGCATTGCCTGTGTGACGGCGATAACGCCAAACACATTAGTCTCGAATACCGCGCGTACCTCATCGATTGATGCAACGCTCGCGCGGCCTGCCTTAACAATCTCCGCAAGCGACCGACCCCGCTTCCCCGCGTGAGCGATCCCGGCGTTGTTTACCAGTACGTCCAGACGACCAAGTTCGCTGCGAACGCGGTCCGCAGCGGAACCGATGGATGCTTTATCGGTCACATCAAGCTGAATTGCGCGGCCATCACCTTCGATGGTCTTGGCCGCCTCCACGCCGCTCTCAAGATTGCGCGAGCCAACAAGCACGGTAAATCCGTGTGCCGCAAGGCTCTTCGCGATCTGTAGGCCGATTCCCTGATTGGCCCCGGTAATTAAGGCTACGGGGTTGTCCTGCATGATGATTCTCCGCATTCATGGGCGCCCGGCTGAACATTCTCACCAAGCGCATAACAATGACCGCCAGATGACACTCGCCCAGCACCGCCTCTAACTCTTCCTGGCGATACACCATCGCTCGAACTCGCCGAGGCTCCTTTCCTCCCGTACCACGCGCCACAAAACCTTCTCAAAGTCGCTATTCATGTGTACCAGCAGAGCTACCGCTGGAGCTGAAGCAGGCGGTTTTCCGCGTCGCCTCCGGCTCCTTGTGAGGTTCGCCCTCCGCCGTTCCTCAATTCCGCCTTCCGCCTTTGGAACGGCCCGTCCTCAGCCGTCCTTCGATCCGCAATCCCAAGTCCCAATTCCCAAATCTATTTGAGTTTTGCGGTGAGCATCTGGGCGAACATGACCCAGTCGCCCGCGAGGCTGTAGAGGGGATAGGTGAAGGTGGCGGGGCGGTTCTTGTCGAAGAAAAAGTGGCCGACCCAGGCGAAGCCGTAGCCCAGGACCGGCAGGAGCAGCAGGAGCCACCAGATCTGCGTGGCCAGCGCCGCGACCAGGGCGGCCAGCACGAAGACGCTGCCCGTGAAGTGGAGACGCCGGCACGTACGGTTGCTGTGCTGGGACAGGTAGAAGGGGTAGAACTCGGAAAAGGTCTTGTAGCGGCGGGCCATGGCGCCCTCCAGGTTCGTGAAACGGCGAAGGGGGCGGCACGCGCCGCCCCCTTCCGTTCGCTTCGTCGCGTTTACCAGATCCTGCAGTGGTCCGGCCTCACCATAGGGTCGCCGGGCTTGCAGTGCCATGCCTTGGCGAAGGCGGGCATGTTGGACAGGGGCCCGTTCACGCGGTATCGGGCCGGCGGGTGGGGGTCCACCTTGACCATGAGCCGGGAGAACTGCGGCCGCACGTTCGTGGCCCAGATCCTCGCGTAGGCCAGGAAAAACCGCTGCTCGGGCGTGAAGCCGTCGATCTTCCGGTGCGGCTTGCCTTCCATGGCCTTCTCGAAGGCGTTGTAGGACAGGGTGAGGCCGCCCAGGTCGGCGATGCACTCGCCCTCGACCAGCTTGCCGTTGAGGTGGACGTCGCCGTCCACGGTGTACTGGGAGAACTGGTCGACGATGCACTCGCCGCGGGCCTCGAAGTTCTTCTTGTCCTTCGCGGTCCACCAGTTGTTGAGGTTGCCGTAGCCGTCGTACTGGCTGCCCTGGTCGTCGAAGCCGTGCGTGATCTCGTGGCCCATGACCATGCCCATGGCGCCGTAGTTCACGGCGTCGTCGGCCTTGGGATCGAAGAAGGGCGGCTGGAGGATGCCCGCCGGGAAGACGATCTCGTTCATCTGCGGGTCGTAGTAGGCGTTGACCGTCTGGGGCGTCATGCCCCACTCGGTCCGGTCGAGGGGCTTGCCGATCTTGTTCAGGCGCCGGTGGAACTCGAAGGTCCGGGCGCGCAGGACGTTGAGCACGTAGGGGCCCCGGTCGATCGTGAGGGCCGAGTAGTCGCGCCACTTGTCCGGGTAGCCGACCTTCTCCACGATCATGCTCAGCTTCTTGAGGGCGGCCTTGCGGGTGGCCGGGCTCATCCAGCTCAGGGTCTCGAGGTCGTCGTGCAGGGCGGCCTTGATGGTGTGCAGGATGGTCAGGGCCTTGGCCTTGGCCGCCGGCGGGAAGTACTTCTTGACGTAGAGCTTGCCCAGCGCGAAGCCCAGGGCCCGGTCCTCGGCGCTCACGACGCGCTGCCACCGGGGCAGCATGGCCTTGGTGCCCGTCATGACCTCGCCGTTGAAGTGGAAGTTCTCCTGCACGAAGGGTTCGCTGAGATAGGGTGCGGTCGAAGCGATGAGGTGCCAGCGCAGGTAGGTCCGCCAGTCCTTCATGGGCACGGTCTTGAGTTCCTTGTCCAGGCCCTTGAAGAAGCCGGGCGAGGCCACGTTGATGGACCTCAGCTCGGCGTGGTCGACGGACGCGAAGTAGTCCGGCCAGTTGAAGTCCGGCGTCATCGCCTCGAGCTGCTTCACGTCCATCTTGTTGTAGACGGCCTTCGGGTTGCGGCGTTCGACGCGGCTCATGGAAGCTTTGGCGAGGGCCGTCTCGACGCGCATGACCGTGCCGGCCTCCGTCTTCGCCTTGGCCGGCGCGTCGCCGAGCAGTTCGAACATCTTCGCCACGTGCTCGAGGTAGGCCTCGCGGGTGCTCTTGGACTTGGCGTCGTCCTTCAGGTAGTAGTCGCGGTCAGGCAGACCGAGGCCGCCCTGGTCGGCCTCGCCGATGACCTGGGTGCTGTCCTTGGCGTCCTGGGTGGAGCCGAAGCGGAACATGACGTTCACGCCGAGGCCCTGCAGGCGGGCCACCTCGGCCTGGAGCCCCTTGAGATCCCTGACGGCGGCGATGCGCGCCAGTTCGGGGGTCAGGGGCTTGAAGCCCTGGGCGTCGACGGCCTTGACGTCCATGCCGCTGGCGTAGAAGTCGCCGAGCTTCTTGAGCTCGCTGCCCGCGGGCGCCTTGGTGTCGGCGGCGGCCTGCTCGAGAATCTTGTGCAGCCGATCCTGGTTTTCCTTGTAGAGCTGGGTGAAGGTGCCCCACCTCGGGTAGGCGGCCGGAATGGGGTTCCTGGCCATCCACCCGCCGTCGGCGAACCGGTAGAAGTCCTGACAGGGCTTGACGCTGGTGTCCAGGTCCTTCAGGTCGATCCCGTGGACCTCGTCCTTGCGTGCGGCGTCCTTATTCACGGCGGTCCTGGCGTGTGTCCCGCCGGCGGGCGTCGCGGCGAGCCCCACGAGGGGGGTGGCCAGCAGCGCACCCACGAGCAAAAACGGTGTGACGTTCATAGGCAGCTCCTTTCTCTGTGCTGGATGGGTGAATGTGCATCACGGCGAGGCCGGGTCGTCGGGCGGGAGCGGCGCCCCCGCTTCGCCCAGGGGCCGCAGGGCGAACAGGTGGGTCTTTACGGGCCGGCCGCCGATGAGGTGCTCCTTTATGATCAGCTCGAGCACCTCGGGCGTGCAGGAGTGGTACCAGGCGCCCTCGGGAGAGACGACCGCGATGGGTCCTCTGCGGCAGATCCTGAGGCAGTTGGCCTTGGTCCTGTAGACGCCGCCCCGCCCGGACAGGCCGAGCTCGTTGAGGCGGCGCTTGAGGTAGGCCCAGGACTCCAGGCCGGCCTCCCGGCTGCAGCACTTGGGCTTGCTCTGGTCGCA
>JBJKRE010000268.1:0-29031 GCA_046704825.1 Acidobacteriota bacterium | reverse complement strand
GTTCGCGGGCGGGGCGGGGCTCAGGCAGTCGTCGCCGACTTGATCAGTTGGAGGGCGTGTCGGCGGGCGGTTTCGTTGACCGTTTCGCCCGCGAGCATGCGGGCGATCTCGTTGGATTTGGCCGAATCCTCGAGAACGGAGGCGGATACGAGCGTGCGGCCGCCGCGGACGCTCTTTTCAACCTTTGCGTGCCAGTGTGAGAAGGCGGCGATCTGGGGCAGGTGGGTGATGCAGAGTACCTGGTGCTCCGAGGCAAGCGCCCGCAGGCTCCTGCCCACTCTCTCGGCGGGGCGTCCGCCGATCCCGGCGTCGACCTCGTCGAAAACGATCGTGTCGGGTGAGGTCCGTGCGTGCGCCACGGTCAGGAGGGCCAGCAGGCATCGGCTGAGTTCGCCCCCAGAGGCGATTTTTGACAGGGGCCTGGGCGGTTCGCCGGGGTTGGCCGAGAAGATGAAACGGACGTCCTCGTTGCCGTGGGGTACGGCTTGTCGCGGGCCTTCGACGGACCGCGGGAACAGCTCGACCTGGAAGCGGGCCTTGTCCATTGCCAGGGGGTGAAGGGCCAGCTCCACGGCCTGCGCAAACGTGCCTCCGGCTTCCTGCCTCGCGCGGGTGAGTGCGCGGGCCGCCTCCTGGTAGGCCCTGAAGGCGTCGTCGAGGCGCTTCCTGGCTTCGTCCTCCGACACGGCCCGCCCCGAAAGCCTCTCGTACTCCTCGTCGAGCGAGGCCTTGTGGGCCAGTACGTCCTCCAGAGAAGGGCCGTATTTTTTCTTGAGCCGCTCCAGGTCGGCGAGCCTCTGGAGGACGCTTTCGAGGGCGTCCGGGTCGAAGTTGACGGTGGAGGCCGTCCTCTCGGCCTCCGACGCGATGGTGGCCAGAACCGCGGCCGAGTCCTCCATGTCCTTCAGGTAGGGCATCCATGTTCCGTCCATGTCGGACAGCTCGCCGAGCTGGCGCCGGACCTCCGTGAGCAGGGAAGCGACGCTGGTCTCGTCGTCGCGAAGCAGGGAAGCGACGGTGTTGGCCGCTTCCACGATACCTTCTGCATTCTGCAGCCGGCTCTTGGTCTGCAGGTGCTCTTCCTCCTCGTCCGGCAGGGGATCGATCCGGGCTATCTCTTCCCTCTGAAATACCACCGTGTCCAGGCGCTGGGCCCTTTCGGATTCGCTTCGCTGCAGGGTTCTCAGAAAGGCGGCCGACGCGTCGACTTCTGAATAGGCATCGCGGACGGCGCGGGCGTGGGGTGCGACGTCGGCCAGGTCGTCGAGCATCCGGCGGTGAACGTCTTCGTCCAGGAGCGTCTGCCCCTGGTTCTGGCCGTGTACCTGCACGAGCAGCGCGCCGAGTTCCCTGAGCTGGGCGAGCGTCACACCGCCCCCGTTGACGGTGATGGCGTTTCGGCCCTCTCTGAGCACACGGCGGCGGACGAGGACTTCACCTTCAAAAGGAAGCCCCCACGCTTCGAGAAGCCTGCCGACGTCTGCCTTGTGCCGGCGGACCTGGAAGGTGCCCTCGACGACGGCCTCGTCGGTTCCGTCGCGGACCATCTCGGTCTCGGCACGCTGTCCTGAGAGGAGACCGACGGCCCCCACGAGGATCGATTTGCCTGCGCCCGTTTCTCCGGTGAGCAGGCAAAGCCCCTCGCCCGGTTCCAGTTCCAGGTCCTTCACGAGCGCGAAATCGTGCAGCCTGATATGCCTCAGCATGGCCGGAAGACGTCCCCCCTGTCCAACACTATCCCTTGAACCAGCAGGGCGAGTAGCAGTCCGGCTGGTGGGTGATCCGCTTCACACCGCTGCCGTCCCAACGCATGATGTATATCTGGTAGTTTCCGGAGCGATTGCTCGCGAACGCCAGGTAGCGCCCGTCGGGAGACCAGGACGGCGCCTCGTTGTCGCCTTCGCCATGCGTGAGGAAGGTGACCTCGTTGGTGTTGAGGTCGATGACGGCGATGTTGAAATGACCGTCCTTGTAGGTGGCGTAGGCGATCTTGTCCCCGCGGGGTGACCAGGCCGGCTGGTCGCAACGGCCGCTGCCGGGGGGGCTGAGACGTTTGACGTTCGCCCCGTCCCTGTCCATTACGTAGATCTGGGGAGAGCCCGAGCGGTCGGACGTGAAGGCGATCTTCTGGTCGTCCGGCGACCAGGTGGGCGCCGTGTCGATGGCCCAGGAGAAAGTGATCCGCTTCAGATGCTTTCCGTCCACGCCGATGGTCCAGATGTCCGGGTTCCCCGACCGCGAAGAACAGAAGGCGATGGTTTTCCCGGTGTGAGAGAAGCGGGGGTTCGAATTCAAGCCCTCACCCTGGCCGTAGAGCTTGGTTCGCTTGCCCTGGCGGTTGAGCAGGAAGATTTCCTGTCTGTCCTTGAGGATGGAGGTGAACACCATGAGGCTGCCGTTGGCGTTCACGTCGGGCGTCACGTTGAGCTGGCCCATGGCGGTGAGCCTGATGAGATTATGTCCGTCGTAGTCGCACAGGAATATGTCTTCGGTTCTGCCGAGCTGGGACGTAAAGAGTATCTGGCTGGTGGGGAAGGCGCCGGCTCCGAACAGGTAATCCAGGATCACCGACGACATGCTGTGCGCGAGGGCTCGCACCTCGTGTCCGGGCGCTTTGAGGCGCTTGCCGGTGACCATCTCCTGCCGCTTGATGTCGTAGAGGCGACCCTCCAGTGTGAGCTGTGCTCCCGATTCGTAGAGGGTGGTCAGAAGGAGGTAGTCGGCCTTCATGCCCTTCCACGCGTCGTAATCCATGGTGGTGTCGCCGAGGTTCATGCCGGCGTAGAGGGATGGGGACACGATGTTGAAATAGCCCGAGAAGTCCAGGTCGTCCTGGATGACCGACATGATCTCCTTGGCCTGACGGGATGTCTGCACGTCGCTTTTGCAGGGCGGAAGGGCGATGTTGAGCCTGGTGAAACCGCTTTCGGTGATCACGCCGGTGATCTGTTTTGCGGGCGGGGTTTTAGGGGGCTCGGGCGCCGTCTGCGCCAGGGTGGCCGTCGCGAAGCCCAGGAGGACCGCGACGAAAAGAAATACCGGCATCACAATCCGGATTCCTGTACGTGTGGGGGACTTGAGGTCGCGACTCGGGAGCACGCTGGCATCCATTGGACTTCTCCATGAAAAGGACCGGTCCGTCAGACCAGCCTTCCTCCTAGGATCTCCTTGACGAGGTGGGCATCGGGCGAGGGTATCACGGCCCAGTTCGTAAGGAGCCCCCGTTCGCCGATCAGGGCCTTGCCCGCCTCCACGGCCGCACGAACGGCCGATACTTCGCCCGTCAGCACGCAGAACGCCTTGCCTCCCAGCGCCATTGCGATTCGTATCTCCAGAAGGTGAACCTCTGCGGCCTTGACGGCCGCATCGGCGCCTTCGATCAGGGTCGCTACGTTGAAGGCCTCGAGGATGCCGAGGGCCTCCACGTCGTCGGTCAGTGAAGACTGAGAGATGGCGGGGAACACTTCCTCGTGCAGATTCGGAATGACGATCGAATCGGCTACGGTCTCGCGGCCCAGGTCCTCTCCCGCCGCGACCGAGGAGGTGCACGCGGCCACGTCGCCCCGGACCAGAACCATGTATTTTCCGGAACAGATGGAACGGCTGGCCAGGAGTTCCACGTCCGATTCCTTGAGCATGATGTCGGTCGCTTCGATGCCCTTGGCGATGGAGGTCAGCTCGAGAAGCCCTATGGCGTTGCGCGCGCCGGTAGCCCGGGTCTTGCGGGCCGAGGGTTCTGCAGGCCTCCGGGATGAGCGCTCCTCGGGCCTGCCCTCTCTGGGTCCGGCCTTCTCTCTCTTGATCTGGTGAATCTTGGGGCTCATGACACCTCCAGAGTGATGGCGTCCGGTTCGACGGCCGAGACGCGGCCATTCTTCGAAGCGAAAATCCTGGCCCCCAGGCTGTCCTTCGGGATGTCGGCTATCAGGCGGCCCGCGTCCACGCGGTCGCCGGCAGCCACCACGGGTTCGGACGGAGCACCGGTGTGTTGCTTGAGGGGGATGCGGAGGGTCCTGCTCGCCACCTCCCGCTGTTCGAAACGGTGCGGTGCCTCGAACCGCGTGAGGTCCAGCCTCCGCATGAGCAGCTTCGTGGGCGTTCGCCGGTAGTCGAACATGGCGAGCGGTTCCACGTCCTGCTTCTGGGGCCTGATGCCTCTGGCCAGGAGAGCACGCTTGCTCTCGACCATGATGCGGAAGGGGTCGAGGTCTTCGGGGCAGGCGTAAAGGGTGCACAGAGCGCACTCACAACAGTAGAGGGCGGTCTCCTGCCAGGCCGTTGCCTCGTCGGGCGCGAAGCCGACGGAGATCATGGCCTTGTGCGGCTTGACGATATGGCCCAGAAGGTCGCGTGGGCAGAAGTCCGAGCAGCGCATGCACTGGTCGCAGCTGTAGGCGATTTTGTGCACGGCCTGCGTGGTTCGGGACTTTCGCTTGAGCAGCGAATGGTCGGGCGGCAGGACCAGGATGCCCGAGGTGGTTTTGGTCACCGGGGTCGAAAGGTCGGTCGTGACGCGGCCCATCATGGGGCCGTTGACGATGTACCCCATATCTCCGACGGGGGCTCCCGCGGCCGCCAGGACATCGGCGAGCGAGGCGCCGATGGGTGCCCTGAACGTGAGGACCTCCGGTACAGCGCCGGACACGGTGACGAACGTCTCCGTCACGGGTGTCTTCAATCCGATGTTCAGGACAGTCTCCACGTTGTTGACCACGACGTTCACGTCCAGCGGGAGCCCGCCCTTGGGGATGGCCCGGCCCGTCGTTTCGTAGACGAGGATGTGCTCGTCGCCCGATGGATAAGTGTCCTTGAGGGGGCATACGTCCACGCCCGTCGGCAGTTCGTCCCTCAGCCGCTCGATGAGCCGGTCGTGCTTATCCTTAATGCCGATCAGGATGCGTTCGGCCCCGACCGACGCCGAGCAAGCCATCAGTCCCTCTACGAAGGGGTCCAGAAAGTTCTCGAGTATTTCCTGGTCCTTGTAGAGGAGGGGTTCGCATTCGGCGGCGTTCACGGCGAAGGTGTCGGCCCGTGCGTTCAGCTTGACCTGGGTGGGAAAGCCCGCACCTCCGGCGCCGACGACCCCGCACTCGAGAGCAATCGTTGAAGCTTTAGCCATGAATCCTCCAATAGGCAAAGTTAGCAGGACAGGGTGCCGATTTCAAGAACGGTCGGGTTTCCCGAATGCTTGCGGGGACAACGAGAGGGGATAAATGGTACCCTATGTGCAGGCGTTGCGGTCGGCGCGGAAGGCTCCGGGGGCGCCTGGGGCGGCAACAACCCCGGTGACTCCGGAACGAGACTTCAACACGTACTCTGGAGCAGGCGCATGCGCATTCACATGATGGCGGTCGGGGGAACGGGGATGGGGGCGTTGGCTGGGCTCCTGAAGGCGCAGGGCCACGAGGTCACCGGTTGCGATACGGCCCTTTACCCGCCCATGAGCGATGCCATCCGGGAGTACGGGATCCCGGTACGGACCAACGGCTTCGCCCCCGCGCACCTTTCACCGAGGCCCGACCTCGTGATCATCGGCAACGCCGTGCACCAGGGCAACGATGAGGCAAGGGCCGCCATCGACCTGGGCATCGAATACCTCAGCATGGCCGAGGCCATCCGGCGGTTCACGGTCGTGGGCCGAAGGAGTCTGGTGGTCGCGGGTACCCACGGCAAGACCACGACGACGGCGCTGTCGGGCTGGCTCCTGAACGAGGCGGGCCTGCATCCGAACGTCCTCGTAGGGGGAATAGTGAAAGGCTGGGACGCCTCGTTCAGGTGGGGAGGCGGCGAGTGGACCGTCCTTGAAGGCGACGAGTACGAAACCGCATTTTTCGACAAAGGGCCCAAATTCCTTCACTACGACCCGTCCACGCTCATCCTCAACAACATCGAACTCGACCACCTGGACAACTTCAGCAACCTCTCCGAACTGGAAACGGCATTCCTTCGGCTCTTCGGCGTGGTCAAAGAGGACGGCCTGATCCTGGCGGGCACCGAATCGCCGTCCGTTGCCCGTCTCGTAGGGTTCGCCGGCCGTAGGGTGCAGTCCTTCGGACTGTCCGGCGGCGAGGACTGGTCCGCGGCGGACGTGGCTTACACGGAGGCGGGGACGCGTTTCCGGCTGCGGTACAAGAACAGGAATCTCGGCTCATTCGAAACCCCTCTCTACGGTGCGCACAACCTCAGGAACAGTATCGCCGCCCTGGCCGCCTGCCTGGAGGCCGGCGCCGAACTGGGGCTCCTGCAGGAGGCACTCGAGGAGTTTCCCGGGGTCAGGCGGAGGCAGGAGATCGTCTATGCGAGCGACGGGACGGTGATCGTAGACGACTTCGCCCACCACCCCACGGCGATCAGAGAAACGCTGAAAGGGCTGAGGCAGCGGTTCGCAAGACACCGCATCGTGACCTGTTTTGAGCCCCGGTCCTTCAGCTGTCAGACCAAACTCCACGAGGCGGCGCTGCCGGAGGCGTTCGCCCTGGCCGACGAGGTGCTGCTCGGTCCGTTTTCTCCGTCCGGGAAAATACCGGAAGACGAGAGGCTGGACCTTAAAAAGGTGGCCTCCGCGATCCGGTCGTCGGGAAAGAAGGCCTTTGTCATGGAGACGCCTGAGGCCTACATGGACCACCTCACAGCGGTCCGCGACGGGCCCACCCTCGTGGCGTTCTTTTCGTCCGGACCGTTCTTTGGTTTGCCGGGGCGTCTGGCGGAGGCTCTGGGGGCCTGACCGTAGGGACCGGCGAGGCGACGGGCGCCGGGCCGGGGAAGGGGAGTCGCTCAGCAGCATGGACATTCGTTGCGCGAACTGTTCTGCGAAAATCAAACTCGAGCGCGACGATCCGTTCCTGAAGTGTCCCTACTGCGACTCCACTCTGTTCCTCGACAGGGCCCAGACCTTCAAGCGGTTTCTGCTTCCGCCTTCGGTGACCGAGGCGAGGGCCCGAACGCTGCTCGGAGAGGAACTCGGCCGGCGCGAAATGCCCCGACTGCCCGTCCTGGAAGTCAAGGGCGTGCTTCTGCCCTTCTGGGGCGTCAGGGGCAGGGAAAGCGGCGACAGCTACCCCGCGTTTTCGCCGCTCCCGCCGGCTCTGCACGGATACAAGCTCCCGCCGGCGGGTGCCCTCGTGGCCGCCGATCCGCCCGAGGGTTTCGAACCGGCGGACTGCTCGGACAGCGCCTCTGCGCACTGGCAGGACCCTTCCAAGTCCGGTGAGTTCAGCCTGTTCCACGTGCCATTCTTCAGGATCACTTTCGGAAACGAACAGGCGGGCTACACGGCCTGGCTGGACGCCGTGAGCGGGGGGGTGCATCTGGACCGGACCCCGCCACCCCTCAGCCGGAGTATCACGAAGAGGTTCTGGTGGACTCTCGTTTTTCTTTTCTGCCTCTTCGGCGCGGAGGCCTTCTTATTTGAGGGTTGGATCGCACTTGCCGTCGTGACCCTTACGGCCGTCGTGTGCTACCCGTTTTTGCGGGGGATACTGGAAAAGGAGGGCTCATGAGCGCACCCCGGGCGCTGGGATGCCCCGCCTGCGGCGGTGCGGTGGCGCCTCCGCTGGGTTCGAGAAAGACCCACTGTGACTACTGCGGGAAGGACCTTTTCTACACGGGCGAGGATTTCCTCCCGTGCCTCGTCCTGCCGCCCGCCGTGGCCGATGAGGAATTGCACAAGGCGAGCCTTAAGCTCTTCGAAAGCCCCTGGATGCCATCCAGCCTGCGAAGGCGGGCCGTGCTCCTCCAGAAGCACAGGACCTATATCCCTTTCTACCTTCTGTCAGGCAAACGGGGCGGCGTGCTGGCCACCGGCAGGGAGCGCGTCAAGACGCCGCTTCCTCGGCAGTCGGTGGTGGATCGCTTCTCGGCGGCGTCCGGCGAGAGCATGGGCACGGGCTGCCAGTACAAGCGGCCCGAAGTTGTTGTGGAAGAGGACAGCCGGGTGATTCTCGGGGATTTCAGGTATCTCTATCCTGCCGTATCTCTGGACTCGTGGGACTTTTTCGACGAGGATCTCAGGGATGTAGTGACCTCCAGCCTGGATGCCGCTCGTCCCGTTTCCGTATCGGACCTCGTCCGGGAAGGCGAGGTGGTGGATGCGAACATCCCCCTAGATACCATCGTCGAGAAGGGCGTGGCCTCCTTCTCGAAGGTGACGGGCGACCTGAAGGTTCTCGAACTGACAGCGCTCATCGTCTACGTCCCGGTTCAGTTCCTGACTTTCCGCTACAAGGGCGAAATCGTATCTCTGACCATCGAGGAAGTCCGGGGAACCAACCTGTCGGGCCGCCTTCCCTTCAGGCGTGACTGGGCCTTTCTGGCCGGACTGGCCCTGACCGCCGTACTTGCCTTCTTCGTGGGACAGTTCGCGCGGACGCTCGCGGAATTCATCGGGGGGACCGAAGCGATCCGGCAGGACTGGGCCGGAACCCTCAAGGCGCTGGGCGTGGTGAGCGCGGTGGTGGGGGTCGTCGTCGCGGCCGGCCTGAACGCGGCCTGGGTGTTCTTCCGGACACCGTTCTACGTAAGGCTCAGGAAGGGCAGCGCAATGATCGAATCCGCGGGCGAGGTCCACCCCAGTCCGCTCAACCCGGTCAGCAGCCTGGTCGGGGCCGTGATGCGCAATCTGGTCGATGCCCAAAAGCGGGGCGGTAGAGGGGGTGTGGCATGAACGGCGACGCACCCCTCCTCTCGGCACTGACCTGCTCGAACTGCGGATCAGATCTGGAGGGTCGCGGGAGCGCCCTCGTGTACGTGTGCCGCGGTTGCCTTCGCGCAAAATTCATGAAGAAGCCCGACGCAGTCTACGCGTTCAGGTACGTCAAGCCGGTTCTGGACCTGAAGGGACCGGTCGTGTATGCACCATTCTGGCGGTGCACGGGCAAGTTGAGACTCAAGGCCGACGATCCTCGAAAGATCAGGCCGTACGCCACCCTGAAGCCCCTCGGCGCCCTCTATTTTCCGGCTTTCTGGAGCATGCGCCTGTCCTACTTCGAGAACCTCACCATCCGGTATGCGCTCCTTGCGCCCGGCACCCTGGGGTTCGGAGACGCCCTCGACGCACCCTTGCTCGACGGAATCCGGGATCCGTCGGTCGTCACTGAAATGGCCCGCCTCACGTGGCTGGCCTATCTGGACCGGCGATCCGACGTGACGGGCGTGGACGCCGGCTTCGAGCCGCAGAGCCTGGCCTACTGCGCCGTTCCGTTCTACAGGGAGGGCGACTCATACGTGGACGGCGTATGCGGTGTCCGCCTCCCCGGCGCGTTCTTCTCGGAAGCGGCGGAGAGCTGATGCCAGGCGGGGACTCGGGTTCCGGCGGGTTCTCCGTAAGGGCCGCGGGGCGTG
The DNA here is from genome assembly GCA_046704825.1 of Acidobacteriota bacterium. Lineage (GTDB taxonomy): Bacteria > Acidobacteriota > UBA4820 > UBA4820 > DSQY01 > CAVRTJ01. The sequence goes on along the minus strand of JBJKRE010000268.1, from coordinate 19,692 downwards.
CCTTGCAGACTTGACAGGGCGTCCCGTTGCCTCCACCATGTACCGAAGCGGGGGAGACCTGTTTCACCGTTCCACAAGCGGAGGATAGAATGCCCGAAATCAGAACCCTATGCGACCTGTATTTCAACACCATCGACGGACAGGCCAAGCCGGACATGCTCATGGCCAAGAAGAAAGGCCTCTGGGAGGTGGTCTCCAGCGCGGAAGTGGCCGAAACGGTGGAGAAGTTCTCGTGCGGGTTGATGGCGCTTGGGGTGAAGCCGGGCGACCGGGTTGCGCTTCTTTCGGAAGACCGGCCCAAGTGGCTCATGGCCGACTATGCGATCCTCACGGCGGGTGCGGTCACGGTTCCGCTCTACGCCACGCTCAACGCCCAGGAATCGGCCTATATCGTCAACAACAGCGATGCCGAAGTGGCCATCGTCTCCAACGAGGACCAGGCCAACAAGCTTTTGTCGCAGAGGGACAACATCAAGCGGCTCAGAAACATCATCATGATGGATCCGCCCTCGAACGGGACGGAAGATCTCCTCGAGTGGACCAAGGTCCTCGAATGGGGGACGGATTTCGCGGCGAAGAACAAGGGCATCCACCGGGCGGCCGCCGCGAGGGTCACGCCCGATGACCTTGCCACCCTCATCTACACATCGGGGACCACCGGAGTGCCCAAGGGCGTCATGCTCACGCACAAGAACTTCGTCGAAAACTGCAAGTTCGGCATGGAGTACCTGGAAATCGATTCCTCTGACCGCGCTCTCGTCTTTCTGCCCCTGAGCCACGTGTTCGAGCGCATGATCGACTACTGCTACTTCTGGAAGGGCGTGACGGTGGCCTATGCCGAAAGTATCGACAAGGTCGCGGACAACCTTGGAGAGGTTCGCCCCACCATGATGGCAGCCGTGCCGAGGCTCTACGAGAAGGTCTACGCCAAGCTCATGGAGCAGGCGGCGCACTCCTCTTCGATCAAGAAGGCCCTCATCCACTGGAGCATACGAACGGTTTCCGAATGGGCCGAAGCCGCCAAATCCCCCGGCGGGGTTTCGGCGGGGCTCAAACTCAAGATGGCTGTTGCCGACAAGCTCGTGCCGAAGAAACTGCGCGCGCGGGTCGGGGGTAGAATACGCTTCTTCGTGTCCGGCGGCGCGCCCCTTCCCAGGCATCTCGCGGCGTTCTTCTACGGGTGCGGCCTGCCCATCGCAGAGGGTTACGGTTTGTCGGAGACCTCGCCCGTCATAGCGGTGAACGAGGTTTACAAGGACGGCAGGGACGGCATCCGCTTCGGGTCCGTGGGGCGCCCCCTGAAGAACGTCGAGGTACGCATCGCGGAGGACGGAGAACTCTGGGTGCGCGGACCGAGCATCATGAAGGGCTATTACAAGATGCCCGATCAGACGCGGGAAGTCCTGACCGAGGACGGCTGGTTCGCCACGGGCGACATCGCGAGGCAGGACGACGAGGACTACCTTTACATCACTGACCGGAAGAAGGAACTCCTGGTTACGGCGGGCGGCAAGAACGTGGCCCCCCAGCCCATCGAAAACGCGCTGAAGATGAACAAATACGTGATACAGGCCGTTCTCCTGGGAGACCGGAAGCCCTACATCACGGCTCTGATCGTGCCCAACTGGGACAACGTCATCGAATACGCCAAGAGCAAGGGCGTGGACAAGATCGATCCCCGGGCGCTTTGCAACGAACCGATCGTCCGGCACCTGTTCAAGAACGTCATCGAGAGGACAAATGCGGACTTGTCCCGCTACGAGCAAATCAAGCGATGCAAACTCCTGCCCAAGGAGCTGACCCAGGAAGACGGCGAACTCACGCCCACCCTCAAGGTCAAACGCAGAGTCATCCTCAAGAAGTACGCCGACTACATCGAGGCTCTTTACGCGCCCAGCACGAATGGCAAGGAAACGGAGTGTCTGTAGCAAAAGCGCGAAGGAAGCCCCTTCGCGTCCCGACGGATTTGCGTGGCTTCCGGGCTGCGGCAGAGCCACGGCGGGACACCTGGCCGACGCGGGCATCGCGACGGCGGACGATTTCTTGTGGTGGCTGCCCTTCCGATACGAGGACCGTCGAAATCCGGTGCCCCTGTCCACCATCCAGCCGGACACCACGGGGTGCTTTCGGGCGCGGGTCCTGGCCATCAAGTCGCGCAGGGGGTTCCGGCGCGGCCTGACCGTCACGGAGGCGCTGGTCGGGGACGACACGGGCTCGGTCCACGTGGTGTGGTTCAACCAGCCGTGGCTCGAGAAATCTCTGCCTGCGGGAACGCTCGTGTACCTGTACGGCAAAGTGGGCCTTTTCTCCACGAGGCGGGGGCTCCGTCTTCAGATCGACAACCCGGACGTCGAGAAGGAGAGCGCCGGCGAACCAGGCGTGCACGCGGACCGGATCGTGCCCGTGCATCACAAGGCAGGCGGCATAGGAGCCAAGGGGCTGCGGACCCTGTTCTTCCGGTACTTCAAGGCTTCGCCCGCCCTTCCGGAGGTGCTGCCCGCTTCTCTCCTGGAGGCCGAGGATCTGCCCCCGAGGGACCAGGCCTTTCGTGAGGCCCACTTCCCGGCCGCGGACGTCCGGATGCAGGACCTGGTGGCGCTGAGAACACCTCCCCAGCGGCGGCTCATTTTCGAGGAGCTCCTGGCCTTCCAGTGGCTTCAGATGGAGGTCCGGCGCGATCGGGAGGCCCTCAAGGGAGCGGTCGTAACGCCGACCGGTGAAACGGGGGACCTGCTGAGACGCGTCCTACCTTTTTCGCTCACTGCTGCTCAACGCAGGGTCTTCAAGGAGATCGTCGAGGATCTGAAGGACGTCCGTCCCATGTACCGCCTTCTGCAGGGCGACGTGGGCAGCGGTAAGACCATCGTTGCCTTCCTGGCGCTCGTGGCGGCGGCCCACGTGGGGTTTCAAGGGGCATTCATGGCGCCGACGGAGATTCTGGCCCGTCAGCAGTACCTGAAGCTGGAGAGGCTCCTCGAGGGCACGGGGCTCGGCGTGTGCTTCCTGTCCGCGTCTGTAAAGGGGGCGGAGAGGAAGCGGGTGCTGTCGGACCTTGCATCTGGAAAGGCGGCCATAGTGGTGGGGACTCACAGCCTCTTCCAGAAGGGAGTGTCCTACCGTAGACTCGGGGTCGTCGTTATCGACGAACAGCACAGGTTCGGAGTGGAACAGCGCTCCAGGCTGGTCGCGAAGGGCGACAGCCCGAACGTCCTGGTCATGACCGCCACGCCCATACCCCGCAGCCTGGCCATGACGCTCTACGGGGACCTGGACATCTCGGTCATCGACGAACTGCCGCCCGGACGGCAGAAGATCACGACGGTCGTTCGCGACGAGTCCGCCCGGCGCAAGATGGAGGCTTTCTTGAGGAAAGAGACCGCGGAGGGCCGGCAGGTCTTCTTCGTGTTTCCACTGGTGGAGGAGTCCGAGGCCTCCGATCTCAAGGCGGCCACGGAAGCATTTGAACGGTTCCGGGAGGGCGCTTTCCGGGGAGTGCCGTCGGCCCTTCTCCACGGCAGGATGAAGGCGCGGGAAAAGGAAGAGGTCATGGGGCGCGTGCGCTCGGGAGATGTTAAGCTTCTGGTTGCGACGTCCGTCGTCGAAGTCGGGGTAGACCTGCCCGAGGCTTCGGTGATGGTGGTGGAACACGCGGAACGCTTCGGGCTCGCCCAACTCCACCAGCTCCGTGGAAGGGTCGGACGCGGAGGGCAGAAAGGCTTCTGCGTCCTCATGCAGAGCGAAGGCGTCGCTCCCGAGTCCGTGGAGCGCCTGAAGGTCATGGAGCGGACCCAGGACGGCTTCGAGATCGCCGAAGCGGACCTCACTTTCAGGGGAGCCGGACAGCTGGGGGGGACCCGTCAGTGGGGTGGAGGCGACTTCAAGATCGCCGACCCGCTCAGGGACAGGGAGGCGCTGTCGCGAGCCCGGACCTGGGCCGGGGCGCTGTCGGATCCGGCGTACGAGTGGCAGGACAAGGATAAGGAGCGGTTCCTGAAATGGGTTGGAAAACATCGAAAATACTGGTCCGCCTACGGTCGGATAGGCTGAGGTTCCCCATTGCGCTGGCGGTGGGGGTCGCTCTGTGGGGCCTTTCTCTGCCTCCCTACGGGTACGGGATCCTGGCCGTACCGGCGTTCATCGCCATCCTTTATGTCCTGCCCGGGGAACGCCCCGGTCGCGTGGCGGCCATCGGGTGGGCCGGAGGTCTGGCCTGGCAGTTCGTGACGCTCTGGTGGCTGATCCCCACGCTCGTTCGCTACGGGAACATCGCAGAGCCCTTGGCCTTGGCGCTCGTGCTGGGCATGTGCGCCGTTCTGGGGCTCTACATGGCCGGATTCCTCGGCACCCTCGCGCTGGTGGTCAAGCGCTGGGGCGTGGGCGGATTGCTGGTCGCCCCGTTCCTGTGGGTCCTGTGGGAATGGCTGCAGGGCCACCTGTTCACGGGCTTCCCGTGGTGGGGGCCGGGCTACGCCCTGAGCCTCTATCCCGCCTTCCTCCAGCTGACGAGCCTGTTCGGCGTTCTCGGGTTGTCCTTCCTGGCCGTGCTGACGGCCGCGGCGGTGGCGCTCTGGCTGAGAAACAGGCGGCATCCTGCAGCACTGTACGGCGTTCCGGCGGCTCTCGTGCTGCTGCTCGGCGGCTTCCTGTGGGGCTACCGAGTCAGCGGCAGGGCGGTGACGCCCCCCCCGAAGGAACCGGTTGGGTACCTTCAGCCGCAGATCCCGCAGAACGAGAAGTGGGACGAGGCCTTCGCGACGAAAATCATGCGCCGCATGACGGATCTGTCGACTGCGTTCAAGCTCTACAGGCTCAAACTGCTCGTCTGGCCCGAGTCCAGCACGCCGTTCGACTGGGACGACAGCCCTGCGTTCAGGCAGAGGGTCTTCGAGATCGCCGGAGCCATCCAGGCGCCCGTCCTGGTGGGCAGTGTTCTCGACGACAAGGGGGGCTACGAAAACGGGGCGATCCTGGCCATGCCCTCGGGCAGGGTGGGAGGACGCTACGCCAAGACCCACCTGGTCCCCTTCGGGGAGTACGTACCGTTTCGTCATCTCCTGTTTTTCGCCAAGCCCATCGTGGACACCATCGGCGACTTCACCCCCGGCCACAGCCTGCAGCCACTGGAGACGCCGGCCGGACGCGTGGGCGTGACCATATGCTACGAAGGCATCTTTCCCGGGCTGGTGAGGACGGAGGTCCGCAAGGGCGCTCAGCTCCTGGTGAACATGACGAACGACGCCTGGTACCGCGGGACGCCAGGTCCCGTTCAACATTTCCTCCTGGAAAGGGTGCGGGCCGTTGAAACCGACCGGTACCTCATCAGGAGCGCGAACGAAGGAATCAGCGGCGTGGTGACACCGCGCGGGAACCTTCAGGCCGCCACGACGCCCGGACGTGCCGCGTCCTTCTGGGGGCTGGTCGAAGCCAGGAACACGAAAACCCTCTGGACGCGCATCGGCGATGGTTGGCTCTTCGTGCCGCTCCTCGTCTCGCTCTACTTCCTCGTGACGGCCCTCGTGCCTGACAGGGCACGGCTCGAAAAGCAGGCCTGAGCTCCTGGGTGTAATGGGAGAGCCGGGCTTTGCCGGGCAGCGCGCGGGGGAAGCGCGACGCGCCGTGTTGCCCTGCGAAGGGAAGGCCTTATCTGCGGTTGGATTCGCTCCGGCAGCGACAAGATAAAGAGTGGCTCCGGCGGTGCTGCCCGGAGGGGTTGTCGGAAGGCAGTATATCTACAGTAGAATATATCGACGATGGTTCGTCGGGCGCGACAGCCTGAAAATCGAAGATCGCTGAATTCCCGTGCAGTATTACTGGAGTAGAATAGGCACCACAGTCCTGTCGGGGTGGGACGATGCGCGCTCAAAGCTCATTCCGCCTGCCTCTTGGCCCGGATGGTAGATCTTCCTGTGAGTGAAACGGGGAGCGGCAAACTCTAAAGTTTTGGACAAAGGCTCGACCACACGGATAAAGGGGGTCCCTTGATGACCGAACATGGTCCGGCTCGGTTTAGAAACGAGGCCAATGGGGGGCGCAGATACGCCCGTGCATGTTCACCGTAGCGAACGGCCGAGCGGCCGAAGACGGAACCCATGCGAGGAATAGTGTCGCCGGACGCGGGTTTCTGAAGGGTGCGGGGCGAGTGGTAGCCTCCAGCGCCGAAACGGGGTGACCTGGGCATGCATACCAGGGACGAAGAAGAGGAGACGTCGATGCGAACGAGCGCGGAGGCCATGGATATTCTTGAAAAGCTGGAGGTCATGTACCCCGGGGCTTCCTGCAGCCTGGATTTCGAGAATCCCTTCCAGCTTCTGGTGGCGACCATCCTTTCCGCGCAGTGCACCGACGAGCGCGTAAACAAGGTCACCCCGGCGCTGTTCGAAAGATGCCCGGGCCCGGCAGAAATGGCAGCCATGGAGCGCGAAGCCCTGGAGGAACTCATACGGTCGACGGGGTTCTACCGGAACAAAGCCAGATCGCTGCAGGGGGCTGCGAGGGTCATCACCGAGGAGTTCGGCGGGCGCGTACCCGATACGATGGAGGAACTGCTCAGGCTCCCGGGCGTGGCTAGAAAGACCGCTAACGTCGTGCTGGGTAATGCGTACGGGAAGAGTGAGGGCGTCGTTGTGGATACGCACGTCAAGCGCCTCTCGTTGCGGCTTGGGCTCTCCGATGGTAAGAACCCCGAACAGATAGAACGCGACTTGATGACCTGCTTTCCAAGGGAGATGTGGACTTTTCTCGCGCACGCCTTTATCCAGCATGGCAGGCGCGTGTGCGTGGCCCGCGGACCTGCGTGCGCGAAATGCGGCTTGAACGGAGTTTGCCCCCGGAACGGGGTGTAGGGAGAACACTATGCGCGGACGAATCTACGAAAACATATCCCAGACAATTGGGGATACCCCCCTGGTCCGGCTGAACCGGATTCCAGGCAAGGGGATGGCCGAAGTGTGCGTCAAGCTGGAGTTCTTCAACCCCGGAGCGAGCGTCAAGGACAGGATAGCCCTGTCCATGCTCGAAGACGCGGAGCGCGAGGGCCGCCTGAAGCCCGGGGCCACCATCGTGGAACCCACCTCGGGAAACACGGGGATAGGCCTCGCCATGGTGGCGGCCCAGATGGGCTACAGGCTCGTGCTCGTCATGCCCGATACGATGAGCGAGGAACGGCGCAAGTTGCTCGCGGCGTTCGGGGCCAGACTCGTGCTCAGCCCCGGCAGCAAGGGGATGAAGGGCGCCATCGACGTAGCGGAACGAATCCTGGCGGATACGCCCGGCGCATTCATGCCGTCGCAGTTCGACAATCCCGCGAATCCGAAGGTCCACCGGAACACGACGGCCGCGGAAATCCTCAGGGACACGAGCGGAAAGATAGACGCCTTCGTGGCAGGAGTAGGCACCGGAGGGACGGTGTCGGGTGTCGGGCGAATGTTGAAAGCGGCCCTGGGTGAATCGGTGAGGATCGTCGCCGTAGAACCCTCCGATTCGCCCGTCTTGTCAGGCGGATCACCCGGTCCCCACAAGATACAGGGCATAGGAGCGGGGTTCGTCCCCCGGAACTACGACGCGTCCATCGTCGACGAAGTCGTTAAAGTGGGGCTGGACGACGCTCTGGCCGCGGCCCGCAGACTCGCGCAGGAAGAGGGCATCCTCTCCGGGATCTCATCGGGAGCCATCCTGCACGCCGCTCTTCAAGTGGCCGCAGAACTCGGGCCGGGCAAGAGAGTCGTCAGCGTGGTGTGCGATACGGGGGAGCGTTACCTGTCCACACCTCTCTTCCCCTACGCGGAACCGGAAACCCGGGAGGCCTGACCCGTACGGACACCTCCCGGGCGGCGGCGCCGGAGCCGCAGATCCGGCGCGCCTTGAAAACGACAGCCGTACAACACTAAAATGCTTTCATAAGAGCGGGCGTCGCGGCGGTCCTGCACCATCGGGCATCGCCGGAGGAGGACCCCGGAGAAGACTGCATAGCGGACCCGAACCAGCGCCGAACCTCCGGCGCGCACCGTGAAATCGCCGGAGGGGGAATCTGCGGACATGTGCATATCGCCACGTCGACCGGAACCGAGGCGGCATTCCCTGCGGGATGACCACGCAAAAGGCCGGAAAGGCGCGATCTGAAAAGGGGAACAGGATATGGGGAAGCGGATTCTCGTCGTTGAAAGTGGAATTCCGGTGGTTCCGTTTGAGCAGAGCCTGCTCCTCCGAAAGGAACACGAACTGCATAGAGCTTCGGCGGGCGAAGAGGCCCTGCAGAAGATAGGCGCGTTCCAGCCCGAGCTCATCGTCATCGACGACAAGCTGGCAGATATGAAGGGGGCCGAACTGGCAGAGCGGTTGAGGCAGCTCCCTGAATGCCGGCAGACGGCCGTGATCCTCGTCAGCAACGACTACGGGGACGAGCCTCCCGACGGTGTCAATGTTGTCCTCCGAAAGCCCGTTGTGGGTGAAGATTTCAGCGACGCCTGCGAGAAACTCCTGTCCATCGCCGTGCGCCGGGACGCGAGGCTCCTCGTATACGTCCAGGTCCAGGGCTACCTCCAGTCGAGCCTTTTCCTGTGCAACTCCATCAATCTCAGCGCCTCAGGCATACTCATCCTCACGGCCCGCCGGCTCAAGCTCGGGGATAGGGTCCAGCTCCAGATCACCCTCCCCCTCGAAAAGGAAAAGGTTAAGGTGACAGGCGTGGTGGTCAGAGAGGCCCGCGAGGTGTCTTCGAGGCTCAACGCGTACGGGGTGCACTTCGTTGAGATGACGGAGTATGAGATACAGCGGCTCGAGACGTTCGTCGAGGACCAGCTCCGCCGGAAAGCCTGACCGGCGCTTTGCGGATTCCCAGCCAGATCATTGAGGCAACGGGCGTGAAGCCCGCCCTGAAGGTTCAGCGGGCCAGGGCCTTGAGCGCAAAACGGATCCAGTTCTCAAGGGGTCCCTGGGGAGCGTCGGACTGCGCCCTGAGCAACGCCTCTTTCGCCTGGGAGGTTTTGTACCCGAGATTCTCCAGGGCCACGAGGGCATCCGCAAGCTCCACGGGCAGGCTGTCCGGGGCGCCTGGCGACGTGGGCACCCCTCCGGAGATGTCGCCCAGGCGTTCCTTGAGTTCAAGACAGACGCGTTCGGCGGTCTTCTTGCCGACACGCGGGATCCCGTTCAGCCGTTTGGCATCGCCCGTGTGAATCGCGGAGACGAGTTCCTCGAATGAGAGACCGGACAGGAAGGCGAGGGCAGTCATGGGGCCGACACCCTGGACGGCGATCAGTTTCCGGAACAGTTCCCTCTCCTCGCGGCGCACGAAGCCGAAGAGTTGGATGGCGTCGGCCCTTACGACAGTGTGGATGAAGAGGTCCACGTCCTCGCCGTCGATCTGGGTGAAAGTCGAGAGCGGCACGGCAACGGTGTAGCCCACGCCGGCGGCTTCGACCACGAGTCCGGAAGGCTCCTTTTCGAGCAGGCGGCCCCGGAGGTGGCCGATCATGGGACACCCACCCTGGCGGTCCACGATCCCCGGGCGAGGGCGCAGATGGCAAGGGCGAGTGCGTCGGCGGCGTCGTGGGGTCTCGGTATCTCGCGCAGCCCAAGGATGCTCTTGACCATGTGCTGGACCTGGGACTTGTCCGCCCGCCCGTATCCGGTGACCGCGACCTTCACCTCCGCCGGGGAGAACTCGACGACGCGCACCCCTTCAGCGAAGGCCGTCACCATCACGGCCCCACGGACCTGTCCGAGCTTCAGTGCGCTCTGGGCGTTCTTGGCCATGAAGATGCCCTCAAGTGCGAGCAGATCGGGCCGGTGCTCGCGGATGACGGATACCAGACCGTCGTGAATGACGGCCAGACGCTGGGCGTGATCCGTTTTGGCCTGGTTGCGGATGGCCCCGTAGGCGAGAACCCGCTGCACGTTCCCCGTTCCTTCGACGACGCCGAATCCCGTACACAGAGAGCCCGAATCGACGCCGATTACTACCATCAGCCCTCGAGGGCCTCCAGGTCGCTGTCCGCGATGTCGAAGTTGGACCAGACGTTCGATACGTCGTCGTTGTCCTCGAGCGAATCGAGGAGCTTGAGGAGTCCCTTGGCGTTGTCACCCGCAATGAGTGTGGTGGACATGGGCGTATAGACGCCCTGGACCGTCTTGACGGGAAGGCCCGCCTTCTCGAGGGCGTCGCTCACCGTGTTCATTTCTTCGAACTTGGTGTACACGAGAAAGTTCTCATCCTCGCTCTGGACGTCGTCTGCGCCCGCCTCGAGTGCGGCTTCGAAAACGTCTTCCTCGCTCAGGCCCTCGCTCGCGACGGTGACCTGTCCCTGACGGTTGAAGAGACGGGCTACGCAGCCAGGTACACCCAGATTTCCGCCGTACTTGCTGAAGACGTGGCGGATCTCCCCGGTGGTCCTGTTCCTGTTGTCCGTGGTGGCTTCCACGAGGATGGCGATGCCGGCGGGGCCGTACCCTTCGTAGATGACCTCTTCGATGGCGTCGCCGCCCAGTTCGCCCGTTCCACGCTGGACGGCCCGCTTGATGTTGTCGTTGGGCATGTTGATGGCTCGCGCGGCCTGAATCGCGTTCCTGAGCCGCGGGTTCCCGTCGGGATCGCCTCCACCCAGCCTCGCCGAAATGATGATTTCCTTGGCGAGTTTCGTGAAGACCTTTCCGCGCTTGGCATCCTGGGAACCCTTGCGCGCCTTGATGTTAGCCCATTTGTTGTGACCGGACATGACCCTACCTCCCAAATGAAGAGCGTATTCTAGCATAAGGCCCCTGAGGGCCGGAAGGCCGTATGGGCGGCCGCGTCCCTCAGATCATGAGGTCCGAGAGCGCCTTGCGCGGCACGGGCTCGGGCTTCTCGGCGGCGTGCCCGACTGCCAGGATGGCGATGGGGATGAGGCCGGGAGGGGTCCTGAGTACGCGCGACACGTTGTCCGCCGAAAATGCACCCACCCACGCGGACGCCAGGCCCGCCTCCACGCAGGCCAGGTGTGCGTAGAGGCAGGCGATGGTTGCGTCCTGAACGGCATAGAGATCGCGGCCCCTGTCGCCGTATTGCCTGGCCGAGGTCTTTGGGTCCGCGAGAAAGACGAGGGCGAAGGGGGCCTTCGCCAGGAATTCCTGGCCGTGGGCGGCCGCGGCGAGAGCTTTCATGTTCTCCTCACCGCGGACCATCCGGATCCGGAACGCCTGCAGGTTGCCTGCCGAAGGAGCTAGTACGACGGCTTCGAGCACCGAGCGCATGGCGGCGTCGGAGGGTGGCTCGGGCCCGTAGGCCCGGATCGAACGTCTGTTGCTTATGAGGCTTCGGAAGTCCATGTAACCACCCTCCCTGCTTGGTGCTCTCAGCCCTTTTCCCCCGTGGGGAAGGAGAGCGCCTGTTTGAGTTTGAAGAGGTCCCCGCTCTTCGGCACCAGCCTGACTTTCGTGACGAGCGTCTCCGGGTCGACGAGGTCTGAGAAGGGAATGGCCTTGATATCCAGGTTTTCCTCCACGCTGACCATGTGTCCGAACAGGTTCCTGCTGAAAAGGCGGAATGCTCCGTGCCCCAGGGCGCTTCCCAGGACGACGTCGTAGGATATGGGACGGGCGGTACGAGTCTCGTAGCCGAGCTGCTTTGGGGTGACCTTCTTGGTCTTACCAGTCCGCTCTTTGTAGAGCGCCGCGGTCTTCTCCGCCAGGGTTTTGCAAAGCTCCGCGCGGCCGTAGTACACGTTTCCGTGCTGGTCGACGTCTTTGGGCTTCAACCGATCGGGGAGCTTGTCGGCGAGGCCCTCTGCGATGCATATGATTCCCGCCTTCCGGCCGTCCGCTTCGCGCGCCTGGATCAGCCCGGCAAAGCGCGCGGCCAGGGCGTCGGGATCGACTTCACCCTCAATCTCATCGGCGGCCAGCATGTCGGCCGCCTCGCCGGCGATCCCGGCCGCGTAGGTGATCCACCCGGCCTTGCGCCCCATGAGCTCTACCATGAAGTAGGCGTTGGTGGAATCGGCGTCGGACTTGAGGTTCAGGAGCGTCTTCTGCGCCACGTCCACGGCGGTCCAGTAACCGAACGTCCAGGGAATGCCGAAGTAATCGTTGTCGATGGTCTTCGGGATATGGATGACGGGCAGGCCGAGCATGTGGAGGAAGTTGGCCGTCTTGAGGGTGTCGTCGCCGCCCATGGTGACCAGCGCGGTGACGCCCAGGTGGTGCATGGCGGCGATGACGTTCTTCAGCTTCTGCACCTTGGCGGGGTCCCGCATGTCGGCCCTGTCCTTTACGGGCTTTCCGGGATTGGCCCTGGCCGTCCGGATGAAGATACCGCTCTGGTTGCGGATGGACGAAACGGTCGTGTAGAGGTTGAGGTAATCGCGGCCCTCCTTCAGAGATTCGGACGAATCGGCGTTGAAGTCCTGGACTCTGGAAAATCCGTCCAGGATCCCCACGACGGAGATACCGTTGTCCAGAAAACTCAGTGCCGCGGACGATATGACCGCGTTTGCCGACGGGGCCGGCCCGCCTGAAAATACCAGGGCTATCTTATGGGTCTTCGACATGACGAAAGCCTCCTAAGGGTGATATCAAGCCTTGAATTGCTGGTCCAATACTTAATTATAGCCCCGCCGGGACAGCGTATCAACGACGAGCCGGACAGGCTTGAGAACCCTATGGCGCCGTCGTGCGGAGCATGGAGGGAAGGAATTCGGATGAAGGTTTGTGTCGGGAGGTCAAGGAGCTTCAGCGGTCAGCCTTGCCTTCTTGCGTCGGGCAGGGGGGCGGCTCTGGCTCTCAGGGCTGAGAGGAACGGAGCCGAGGTTCGGCCGATGGGGATGCTGCCCTCGGGGAGCGCGGTTCGACGCTCGGATCTGCCTCAGCGTAGAGCCTTGGATAAGGGGGGGCCACGGCAGGCTCGGCGGGCCCGGACGCCGGATATTTCAAGACGGCCATGTCGATGATGGAGAAGCTGATTCAGGAGCGAACCGGGCGGGCGGCGCTCGTTTGAACCGGCGCATCTGCAGAGGGTGCAGAAATTTGATACCCTGAAACGCGTTAATCAGATTCCAGCTGAAGCGGCCGGGACAACCCCGGTAACGACGGACGCCGACGGAGGAAACGAATTATGAATTGGGCACACGTACATCTCATCATCAATCACATTCCCGTCATCGGTATCCTTTTCGACTTCTTTCTTCTCGCCTGGGCCATGTTCCGCAGGAGCGAGGACGTTAAGCGCGTCAGCCTCGGCATCCTGGTGGTCCTGGCCCTCTTCACGCCGGTCGTGTTCTACACCGGCGGCAAGGCCGCCCACTTTATCCGCAACATACCGGGGGTTAACCCGGCCCGCATAGGGCAGCACGCCGACGCGGCCCTCGTTTCGGCCTGGGCTATGGGAATCGTAGGCGCGATCGCGCTGATAGGCCTCTACGTGTACAGAAAACTGCCCGCCCTGCCAAAATGGTTCGTAAGCCTGTGCCTCGTTCTGACCTTCGTAGTGGTGGTGCTGATGGGCTGGACAGCCGAACTAGGTGGCCGCATAAGGCTTCCCGAAGCGAGGCCCGGATTCACGCCCCCGGCGAGCACGGCGAAGGTCGCACCTCATTGAGCATCCGCGGGGCCTTCCTTCGCCACCCTGGCTAGGTTGACGGCGATCTCCTCGGCCTTAGCCAGCGCCTTGGCCAGCCTCGACCGGGGAATCTGCAGGTCTTTCATGGCCGGGTCCAGGAAAAGTACGGATGCGAGTCGAGACGGCAGACAGGCCGCGCCGATCTTCTCGGAGTGTTTCTCCGAGTTGTCGAGCAGACCGCCCTGGCCGCCATGGGGGATCCCGAATCGGGCGGCCGCCGCCTTGAGGGATTGGCGGGCCGCCTCGAACGCCGCGGATCTCTGGCGTGCGAAGTCCCCGCTGGTCTTCGCGTCCGACAGGTCTGAGAAGGCGGCTTCATAGGCCGTCAAGTGACGGTTGACGTGGGCCTTGTCGAAGGGGGTCACGCGTGCTCCCGTGCCGTATTCAGTCTATGGTTTTCGGGTACTCGGCGCTCAAGCGCTCGAAGACGCCGGCGAGGTCCTCGGGAATGACGCGCAGGTTACCGAAGAGCGTCGTAAAGTTTGTGTCGCCCGACCAGCGAGGCACGATGTGGAAGTGCAGGTGGGTGATGATACCGGCGCCGGCCGCCTCCCCGAGGTTCAACCCGACGTTGAACCCGTGGGGGTTGTAGACCCTCCTGAGCAGGGCCTCGCTGTATGCGATCACCTCCATCAGGGAAGTCCTGGTCTGCGAATCCAGACCGGTTAGCGTGTCCACGTGCCGGCGGGGAATGACAAGGAGGTGTCCGTTTGTGTAGGGATACCGGTTGAGCATGACCGCGGTCCTCTCGTCGCGGTAGACGACGAGGTTGTCCAGGGAGGGCTCATCCGTGAAGGCTCTGCAGAAGACGCAACCGTCTCTATCCTTGTCGGGGGATTGGACGTATTGTAGGCGCCAGGGCGAAAAGACGATTTCCATCGGAACCCGCCGGAAAAAGAAAACCGGCGGTCCGCCCATGTCGAGACGGACCGCCGGCAGGGTTCTGCTAGCGATTGACCGATTCTTTCAGCTCTTTGCCCGCGCGGAAGTGGGGGACCTTCTTCCTTTCCACGTGGACCTTTTCGCCGGTCTTGGGATTCCGGGCCGTTCGCGCTTCTCTGACCTTCATGCGGAACGAGCCGAAGCCGCGGAGCTCGACCTTCTCGCCGGCGTCCAGAGCTTCGGTGATGGACTTGAAGATCGTGTTGACGATGATTTCAGCCGGCTTTTTCGGAAGGTTCGACTTTTTTGAGACCAGCTCGATCAAATCGGCCTTTGTCATAGTCTACTCCTCATCGTTTTTCTGGAAGCCGCTGAAGTCCAGCACGTCGCCGAGGCTCACGCTGCCGTCCTCGGCAGGACGATAGTGGCTGTCGTCCTCACGCTCGCGCTGCTGGCGCTCCCTGCGATGACCTTCCTTGAGCGAGAGGCCGATCCGCTTTTCGTTGGGCTCGAGGCGGATGATCTTGAAGGGGTAGGACTGGCCGACGTCGACGACCTCGGAACAGCTGGTGATGTGCTGGTCGGAGAGCTCGGAGATGTGGACGAGGCCTTCGACGCCGTCTCCGAGGTCCACGAAGGCACCGAAGTCGACGATCTTGGTCACGGTGCCGGGCACCACGTCACCCACGTAGTGGCTCTGGAAGAATTTGTCCCAGATGTCGGGCATGAGCGCTTTCATGCTCAGCGACAGGCGCTGGTTCACCGCGTCGATGTTCGTGATGACGGCCTCCACCTCGTCGCCCTTCTTCACGACTTCGCTGGGGTGGTTGATGCGCTTCCAGGAGAGATCGGAGATGTGAACGAGGCCGTCCACGCCCTCGAGCACTTCCACGAACACGCCGAAGTCGGTGATGTTGCGGACCTTGCCCGTGACGCGGTCGCCTTCGTTGAAGGTCTCGGTGATGATGTCCCAGGGGTTGGGTTCGGCCTGCTTGAGCCCGAGAGAGATGCGCTGGGCCTCGGCGTCCACGTCCAGAACGACCACCTCGACCATGTCGCCCACGTTCAGGACGGCCGAGGGATGTTTGACCTTCTTGGTCCAGGACATTTCGGAGACGTGGATCATCCCCTCGATGCCGGCCTCGAGTTCGACGAAGGCGCCGTAGTTGGTCAGGGAGATGACCTTACCCTTGACCTTGGTGCCGATGGGGTAGCGGTCGGTGACGTCCGTCCACGGGGAGGGTTCGAGCTGCTTGTAGCCGAGCTGGAGCTTGGCGTTTTCCTCGTCGAAGTTCAGGACGAGCACGTCGATTTCGTCTCCCACCTGGAACATCTCGGAAGGATGGTTGATGCGCTTCCAGGACATGTCGGTCACGTGGAGGAGTCCGTCGATCCCGCCCAGGTCCACGAATGCACCGAAATTGGTCAGGTTCTTGATGACGCCCTTGAGGGGCTGGCCGGCTTCGACGGCCTCCAGGATGCGCTCCTTCTGGACGGACACTTTCTCTTCGAGAAATGCCTTCCGCGAAAGCACGATGTTGCCGCGCTTGCGGTTGACCTTGATCACTTTCATTTCGACTTCCTGGCCCTTGAGCGCCCGCAGGTTGCGGATGGGCTGCAGGTCCACCAGGGAGCCGGGCAGGAAGGCGCGGACGCCCACGTCGACGGCGAGGCCGCCCTTGACGCGGTCGAGGATGACGCCCTTGATGGGCCGGTCTTCCTTGTAGGCCTGTTCGACCTCTTCCCAGGCCTTCATCTTCTGGGCTTTGATCTTGCTGAGGACGACGTGCCCGTTGGCGTCTTCCATCCGCTCGAGGAAGACCTCCACTTCTTCGCCGGGGTCCACCGTGAGTTCGCCCTTCGGGCTGGTGAACTCCTCCTTCGGGACGACCCCCTCGCTCTTGAGCCCCACGTCAATAAGTACGTCCGTGGGGGTTATGGCCACCACACGCCCCTTGATGAGCTGGCGCTCGCTGTGATCGGCGACCTTTGCCTTAAGCAGGGCACCCATGTCGATTTCCGGCTCCTCGCCGATGTTGTCCGAGCTGAGATTGAGCCATTCCGCGGGCACCTCGAAGGGCGCAGAATCGCCTTGGTGGTCCTTTCCTTCGGTCATGCTCATGTAACAACTACCTCCTGAGTTTGGATTTTTTGATTCCTCTCAGCGAGTGGAATCTAAGTGAGTATACGCCCCAAATGGTTCCCTGTCAATGAATTATCGGGTATCGCAGGGAGCGGTCGGTATGGGTATCAGGAGGCGGGCCGGGTTGGTCCGGAAGCGGGGGCAGGAATCCGCCGGGTCGCCTCGAAGAGCCTGTAAACAGGGCATTATGGACGGCAAGCCGGTCCGGTCAGGGCGAGCCCGGCAGGCCTACGACTACGAGGCGCTGCCCGATTTCGAGGTGGTGGGCGTCGGCCGTTCCCCCCAGGACCTCTAGTACGTTGCGGATGGCCCGGTTGGGGTAGTAGTTCGGACAGGGATCCGATTGGCAGGGCGGGGCGTCGTGTGTGATGTCCACGACTTGAAAGTCCTTGTCCAGCCATATGAGGTCGAGCGAGATGAAGCAGTCCTTCATCCAGAAGGCCCTCTGCTCGTCCGTTTTGAAGAGGAAGAGCATGCCCCTGTCCGGCGGCAGGTCCTTGACGAACATCAGACCGCGGGCCTGCTCTTCGGGAGTGAGGGCGAGGCGGACCTGGACGGAAAAGCCGTCAGGGAAGACGACGGTCGGGGAGTGGGCGCTCCGGGTGTCGGCGACGGGCCTCGCCTCAGCCGGTTTTGAGGGGGGTGCGGAATGGCACGACACCACGGATGTGGCCAGTATGAAGAGTCCGAGGAGCAGGTATTTTGTTTTCACTGGGTGTCCTTGATCATGGCTCTCATGCGCCAGAGGTAGTGGAGTCCGGAAAAGAGAGTAAAGAACGCGACCGACCAGAGGAGGATTGTAACAATCCAGCCCGGGAAATAGTATCCGTTTTGAATGAGGATCGCCACCGCGAAGGCGATCTGGAAGAAGGTCGTGAACTTTCCCGGTATGGAAGGGGGAAAGTGACGGATGGCATGGCTGAGGTTCAGGATCAGCGAAAGCATGACGATGACAACGTCCCGCGCGATGGTCAGGACGACGAGCCACATGGGGATGGTGTGGGCGATACCCGTCTCTGGCAGGGCGAGCGCGATGTAGGCGCTCGTCAGGATCAGCTTGTCGGCCATGGGATCCAGAAAGGCTCCGAGCGTCGACTTCTGGTTGAAGAAGCGGGCGATGAAGCCGTCCAGGCCATCGGTGATGCCGGCCCCGAGGAAGATCCACAGCGCAAGCCTCGGATGGCCGTAGATGACGGCCATGAGGAAGAAGGGGATGAGCACCATCCTGAGCACGGTCAGGAGGTTGGGAACGGTCATGGAGTACCCCCGGCTGGACAGGTGCCCATCCCCGCCACCTACTGCTTCTGCACCGCGTCACCGATTTCCGCTTGGCCCCCGCCGTCGAGCACGCCCACGGACAGGTGGTCTGCCATCACCTTGGTGACGGTCACCGTCCCGATGCGCGTCTTCTCCTGACCGAGAACCTTGCCCGTGTCCGGGTCCGTGATGGTGTCGCCCACGTGGAAGAGGGTGAATTTGTCGCCCTCCTTCACGCCGTCGATCCTCCCGATGTTGAGAAAGATCTTTCCTGCGTCCACCTTGGCGACCTTCCCCGATACCGAAGCGGCGGAACCCAGGCTGTCCTTGATCTGCGCGGTCTTCTGCACGATCTTGTTCACCAGATGGGTGACGGCAGGTTCGAAGATCTGGCGCGCCTGCGATTCGTCCCAGTCCACGCCGCCGCCAAAGCCGGCCACGTCGACTTTGGAAAAGGAGTGCTTGCCCGAGGCGCTGCCGGTGTAGATGATTTCACCCGTCGTCGTGTTCACGAGCCGTATGTTGACCGTTCCTTCGGCGGTCACCTTGCCCACGCTGAAGGCGAGACCGAAGGCGCCGTGGGCGCCGGACTTGTGGCGGGAAAAGTCCGTCACGGCGCCCAGGACGACGAGCTGGCAGCCCAGCAGTTTGCCGGCCTGGATGGCCGTCTTGTCGTCGACGGCTCCGCTCAGGGAGAAGCCCTGCTCCTGCAGGACGGAGTCGATCTCTCGGCGCTCCATGACACGGAACTGGCCGGACTGGACGAGTTGCTCGACGATCCAATCGCCGATGGCCGGCCCCAGACGCGCCCCGCCGTACGGCTGGTCGTTACGAATCTTGAGAACGGCGATCCTCGGCTTCTGGGCGAGGGCCGCCAACGAGGTCAGCATGCAGAGCGTAATGAAGAGCCATACCACGATTCGCTTCATGGCTTTGTCCTCCCTTGGATTCAGGATAGCCGCTTCAAAAAGAGACTGTCAAACGGTTTGCCGACTGGGAAACGATGCGGGCCCCGGGGTAGAGCTTCCTGATCTCCTGGGCCAGAGCTGCCGCGTCGCCCTGCATGGACACGTTGAGCGTCGCCCTGCCCCCGTCGGCCTCACGCACGATGGCGTCCTGGACGCCACGGCCCTCCTGGCGGAGCTTCTTGGCGACGGCGTCCGCTTTCGACGCGTTGACGGAGAGGAGTTCGAGCGCTACGAGGCGGGTGGAGGAGGCCTCCCTGGCCCACTGGCGGGTTATTTGTCTCATGAGGTCGTTCCCCGCGACGGTGACGGCTTGCCTCATGGCCTGGGTCAGGCCGGCTTCGCCCACGTGAACGGCGGTACCGGTACCCGTGGCGGTGCCCAGGACCTCTCTCGAGTCCGTCTTGAGGGCCTTCAGGCTTACGTTGGCCTGGTAGGACTTCAGGCTGGATCTGCCGACGCTGGAGCCCTCCTCGCCCGTGGCGGTGCCAAGGATGACGACCTCGGCGCCGTAGCGCTTCATGAGATCGGCCTGCTGCCCCTCGTTCATGCCCCAAAATCCCTGCGACTGGGCGCTCTGTCCCGTGTCCACAACCAGAAACCCTTTGCTCTTGAGCATGCGCAGCAGCTGGTCGGAGGCGGTGTCGTTCTGCTCTTTGAGGGCCACCGCCACACGGGGCATGTTCATGCGGTGCATGAGAATCCCCAGAGATTTCAGGTCCTGCGAGAGGTTGCCTTCTTTGACGCTCGCCTGGACCTTGACGCTGTAAATGTTCGAATCCGTGTCCTTCTTCTCGGAGAGGATCTTGTAGCTGGATATGTAACCGGTCGTCTGCGTGTAGATCCTGTCGGACAGG
>JBJKRE010000267.1:0-13397 GCA_046704825.1 Acidobacteriota bacterium | reverse complement strand
ACACTCCCATCACCGGCCTCCTTCCTGAGCGAACAGCAACTCGTCAAAGTCACTGTACGCCCATCGAAGGAGCCGGCTAAATGATCATCAAGTCTTACTCCTTAGCCTTAAGGGTATAGGTGGCTTGCCCTAATTATTCTCCGGGGCGCCTCTAGGCTCAAACGTTGGAATGCGCGATCGAATTTAGGTGCTAAAGAATGGACAAAGAAATACAGCTCGATCTGGCTAACGAGACGTCGAAAGTGTATGGCCCTGTCCCATCGGATTTTGCGGATAGAATGGTTAAGCGCATCCGTCGGAAGTTCAAAGTAAAGGTCGATACCAGTGAGGTTGCCGACCTAGCTGATACCTTTAAGAATATCTATTCATTCGGAAAAGGTGTGCTGAGTGATTACCTTGGGGCGCCCAAGGACAAGTGTGCAAGCGTCGAAGATATTAGCCTCGACAAATACAGGGATCGTATTGCGAGGGAGTATCCCAAAGTCGACACGGACCTCCTAGTTATTATTGGGGACTGGGTAATATACTGGGAATACCTGCGGTAATGTGTGACAGTGGGGTCAAGAGTGGCAGTGGGGCAGGTCTTACTCTTTAGACGCGTACGGCGCGTACGGGGTCGGACCAAGCTAAGTGCCTGATAAGCATGCGTACGGGGTCGGACCAAGCTAAGTATCTGATAAGGTGTGAGATACGCAGAAAAATGGGGGCAAATAGGGGCTTAGAGGGCCCTTTTTGACCCCGAAAAGGGGCGGCTAAGGAGCGGAGAGAGGGTATGGCGAGGGCGAACCGGCACTATGAACCTGGTCTGGTATGGCACATCACGCACCGGTGCCATAAGAAGGAATTCCTGTTGAAGTTCTCCAGGGACCGACAGGAGTGGCTCAGGTGGCTGTACGAGGCAAAGAAGCGTTACGGGCTTGTCGTGCTGGACTACAGTGCAACGTCGAACCACATTCATCTCCTCGTATACGACAGGGCCGGGACCGACGTCATTCCAAGGAGTCTCCAACTGGCGGCGGGGCGCACCGCACAGAGCTACAATGAGCGGAAGGAGCGAAAGGGCGCATTCTGGGAAGACCGGTACCACGCGACTGCGGTGCAGAGTGAAGATCACCTGGTTCGGTGCATCGTGTACATCGATCTGAACATGGTTAGAGCAGGGGCGGTGCGGCACCCTGCACAGTGGCGGCATGGGGGATACCGAGAGATTCAATCCCCCCCAAAGCGGTATCGACTCATTGACCGCGCGGCGCTGAATGGCCTGCTGGGCATCAAGGAGGACTGTGAGTTGAGCCTTGCCCATCGTAGATGGGTTGAGCAAGGGCTGAGCAGTACCGCGATGAGGAGGCAGAGCCAATGGTCCGAGAGCATCGCGGTTGGGAGTCCCGACTTCCTTGAGCAGGTCCAGGCCAGGCTGGGCGCAAGGGCTTCTGGAAGACGGATCCTGGCTGGGGAAGGGTGCTATCAACTGAAGGAGTTGTCGGGCGCTTACGAGGGCCATTTTCCACCTAAAATGAAGGCTCTAAGCCCCAATAACATGCTATTATGGAGAACAGATGCTTATGAGTCAGCAAGTTAGCTTGGTCCGACCCCATCGAAAACCCCATCGAAAACCCATCGAAACCCATCGAAACTTGAAGAAGATAGCAATTGTGTCGGCTGCCGCTTTCTTGTTTGTGGTATTTGCTCAAGCCTTAACCTTGGCTCAAGAAACCACGGCAAGTGACCAAATAGCCCGCACTGCACTTGATAAGCTATGCGGGACACCCTGGCTCGACGCGCAGAAGCCAACACTAGAGAAGTTGTTGCCTGCTCCACAGGTCATGATGAAAATGTTGCAGATTCTGGATCCCGATGAGTTCATAGTGGACTTTAATGTGGGAAAGTGTGAGTTTTGCGATCTTCTCAATGATGGATGGCTCGAACTGATAATTCCTGTCGACACAAGCCGGCGAGGCCTATATAACAGCCTCGTCATTGTTCATCAAGAAGGTAACACGCTCAAAGCCCAAGAGCTCGATGGCTGGGGTGTACTCCCCCTTCAAATCCTGCATTTGAGTCAGAATGGTGAGAGCCAGATCGTAGTACCTAACCTCGTCGACTTTAAGGACGCCGGAACTGACCCCTTAGCCGTGTTCCCGCACGTCTACGCCTGGAATGGAAGGAAATTCGTAAAGTCCGACGCTCACTTCAGGTCCTACTATAGGCAGGTAGTGCTACCGGACCTTAAGCATCGGCTTGCCACGCCTGAACTGTTTAAGACTGAGGGCCGCCCCGAGATGGTTCCTCTGTGGACCAAAGTCTACAAGAAGGAAATTGCCGCCGTTAAGGCGTTCCTTAGGAAAACAGGGGCTCAACGTTAGAAGGAGATTGATCGACATCGGCGTCGCGCCAAGCTGAGTATCTGATAAGGTGTGAGATCCGCGGAATTATGAGGGCAAATAGGGGCTTAGAGGGCCCTTTTTGACCCTGAAGGAAGCGCGGGGCCGGAGCCCCGCGCCTTCATGTGCCACACGTCAGCCGCGTCGTTACACGGGCGGCTGTGCTACACCGCAGCCTGGCGGGTCGTTCAGGGTGTTGCTGTCGAAGAGGCTGGAGTAAGTGTAGGTCGTGTAGTCGTACACGTAGCCCCAGGCCGTGTGGTCGTTGGGGTCGTAGTAGATGTAGACGTACTGCGAGGCCCCGGGCTCGCTCCAGAACATGGTCCCGCCGTTGTAGACCTCGACCGTTCCGGTGTAGACGTGGCCGTTGGTGTCGGTCCACTGGAAGGCACCGGTCGCGCCGTCGATGCACACGGTGCACGCGCCGGTGTCGTCGTGGAACTTTTCCGTGTAGGGCGGAAGAGTGACCACGGACGAGTAGATCTCGGAAACCGTGTTGCCGTTGATCGCGCTACCCCAGCTGAGGACAACTGCCGGCACGATGCCGTTTTGCAGCGTGGAAAGCCCGAAGGAGTCGCCGGGCCAGATGCCGGGGTCTCCGTAGGCGGGCGAGATTTTGTTTACCGGTGTCGTCCATCCCCTCGAGAGTGAAAACCGGCGCAGGAAGGTCGCGTATCCCTCGGGTGTGTTCGGCGTCTGCCAGGCGACGAAGACGTCGCCGGGTCCTGCCGCGATCACCGAGAGCAGATTTTCACCAGGACCGGAAGTGACCTCGATCGGTGCAGACCAGGTTTGGCCGCCGTCGGTCGAGCTGGCAAGCCAGCCAATATCGCCTGTATCGTTCTGCGTGTCCCAGGCTGCGTACAGGGTGCCGGCGGAATCGACCGCGAGTGAGCCATCGATCCACCAGGTCGGCAACGCGATCGTGCCTGCTCCGGGACCGACTGCCACAGGCGCGGACCAACTCGTCCCGCCGTCGGTCGAGCTTGTGAAATATTCAAACCCGTTACTGACTGCGAGCGTGGATGGGTCGGTGTCGTGACCCCAATAGAGGGCCCCGAGTGTGCCGTCGGGCTCGACCACGATGCGGGCCATGTAGGCGCCGCCGTATGGGAAGCCGGGACTTATGGCGGTCGGCATCGTCCAGGTCTGCCCGCCATCGACCGATTTCTGGATCACGGCATTGAAGTCACCACCCGAGAATGCGCAGCTGCCCGTCGGATCACAGAGGTAGCCGATCTGGTCAGCCCTCGGGCCGTAATCCCACGTCACATAGACCGTCCCGTCGTGTCCCACCGCAATCCAATCGCGATCACCCCAGTTTCCATACCCAACCCCGAAATCGCCGATCGGGGGGACAGGCAAGATCGTCACTTGTGGAAAGGTCTCGCCGTGATCGAACGACACCGCAACCAGCGGGCTCATCTGCCAGACATATTGGCCGGCGGTGTTCTTCGTGATTGAGTTGTTCATGTACGCAACATAGAGGGTCCCATCGGGGGCAACCGCCACTGCGGGATCCCACGCGCTACCCCCTACGTAAATATCCCCGACCCAGCCTGGCGTCGATCCCGGCAGTACCGTGGAGGGCCCGAACGTCCGGCCGCCGTCGGTCGATCGGGCAAAGCCGATCCCAGAATGTCCATCCGAGTCGCTGCAGCCGATCCAGGCTTCGTAGACGTACGAGCCGTCGACAGCCTGGTCGACTTCGGCATTGGATGTCGGGCACTGGCTCACCGCTCCGGTCATATCGACATAGCTTGACGCCTGAGGGCGCGTCCCTTTACTTGCCCCCTGCGGGCTCATCCCTCTTTCTCCCGGAAGATGGCCATGCCAACTGGCCGGGAACCGCGGCAGCGTGCCAGGCCGGCCGTGACCCGGCGTGCTTTTGACTGCAGCTTGCGCGGCCCCGGCAACCATGCCCAGGCACAGCGCAATAACCAAGCCAAGAATAAATCCCTTCGATCGCGTGTGCATGCTCTGAGTCCTCCATAAACGCCCGCTGAGTCACCCCGGATGGTCTGAAGCCACGCGGATTTGGATCAGGCCCACAGTGCCAAATCGGATTGTCGAAGATACTGCTCTGCATGGAAATAGCGATCCAGATTTACTTTACTGATTAACTATATCAGCCTGCCGGAGAAGGGGCAAGTCTTTAGATTGCAGTAGGGAATCCGTGTCAAGTCTTTAGGTCTGGCATGCGGAATATGCTCATGAGTCAGAAGCAGGTGGCTGTCCCTGTTCTTGTGCTATATTGCCAGGAATCGTCGCCGCCGGGCATCGTCTGCTGCTGGGTTCGGAACGGCTGACGAAGCGAAAGGGCCACCGGTGAAACTTTGTGATTGGCGTTCACGTTAGAGGAGCTATGGGCTCGGTACTGGAAGCGCGGCACCTGGTGAAAAGCTACGGAGACCTGAAGGCCGTCGAGGACGTGTCCCTTCGTCTGGACGCGGGAGAGGTCGTGGGGCTGCTGGGCCCGAACGGCGCCGGCAAGACGACGACGGTCTCCATGATCGCCGGGCTCCTCTCACCCGACAGCGGCGAGGTCTCCCTGATGGGCCGCCCCGCCACGTCCAACGGCGAGGTCAAGCGCGCCCTCGGGCTGGTGCCCCAGGACCTGGCCCTCTTCGACGGGCTCACGGCGGAGGCGAACCTCAGGCTCTTCGGCTCCCTCTACGGGCTCGGCGGCACGAAACTCAAGAAGGCCGTGGCGGACGGGCTGAAGTTCGTCGGCCTTTCGGAACGGGCGTCCAGCCGGGTCAAGACCTTCAGCGGGGGCATGAAGCGCCGGCTGAACCTTGCCGCCGGGCTCCTTCACGACCCATCCATCCTGCTTCTCGACGAGCCCACGGTCGGCGTGGACCCCCAGAGCCGGAACGCCATCTTCGACATGCTGGAAGTGCTCCGGTCGCAGGGGAAGGCCATCCTGTACACGACACACTACATGGAAGAGGCCGAGCGCCTGTGCTCCCGGATCGTCATCGTGGACCACGGCCGTGTCCTGGCGGAGGGTACGACGCGCGAGCTGGCAGCCGGCCTGCCGCAGCCCAGGCGGCTGGCGGTGGAGGTCCGCGGACCGGACGGCGGAGACGGATCGTGGCTCGACGGCGTGTGCGCGCTTCCGGGCTTCAGCGAGGTGTCGTTCCAATCCGGCACCCTGACCGCCACGGTGGAGGACCTGACCTCGGGCGCCTCGGTCCTTCTCGCCCATCTGGAGGCGCACGGGCTGGAGGTCTCGAGCTTTCAGACGGAGCGTCCGGACCTGGAAACGATCTTCCTCGCTTTGACCGGGCGCGGATTGAGGGACGACGGATGATCAAGGCGCTGAAGGCCCTGGTGGGCAAGGATCTGAGCCTGTTCTTCGCCGACCGCCGGGCGGTCGTGCTCTCCTTCGCCGCGCCCATCGTCATCGCCGCCTTCTTCGGATTCCTCTTCTCGGGCAACAGCAGCGACCGGGGGAAGATCGCCGTGCGCGTCGCGGATCTCGACCACAGCACCGTGTCGCGATCCATCATCGAGGCGCTCGCGAAAGACTCCAACCTGGACGTCAAGCCGGCGGCCACGGCCGAACAGGCCCGTGAGCTGGTCCGAAAGGGCAAGGCGGCCGCCGCAGTGGTCTTTCCGGGGCACTTCGGCCGCGACGCGGTGGACGCCTTCTTCCGCCAGCAGGACAAGCCGACCTTGACGATTCTCGAAGATCCCTCGCACAGCGCGGAAGCAGGCATGATCGAGGGCATTCTCACCGAGCACGTGATGCAGGTGGTCAGCAAGGAGGCCTTCACCGGCGCGGCCGGCATGCGCAGCGTCCGCCGGTCCCTCGGTGAGATCGAGAAGGACACGAGTATGGCGCCTGCAAGCAAGAAGGACCTGACCGCCATTCTGCAGGGCGTCCTGAACCTCAATAAGCGCAACGCGGAGACGGGAGACACTGCTCCGACGATCCAGGGTGGCATCGGCGTTCCCTACGTCACCAAGGCGGAGGCGGTCACGGCGCACAAGGGCGTGGCCTACAATTCCTATTCCCACTCCTTCGGCGGGATGGCCCTGCAGTTCATCCTGATGGCGGCCATCGAGTTCGGCATGGCGATTCTGCTGGAGCGTCGCATGGGCATCTGGAAGCGGCTCCTGGCGGCCCCGCTGCGCCGCTCCACGCTGTTGATGGCCCGGGGTGTCAGCGGCGCGGTCATATCCCTCTGCATCTTCCTGGTGTGCATGGGCTTCGGCATGATGGTCTTCGGCATCCGCATCGAGGGAAGCTGGGCCGGGTTCCTGCTACTGGCCGTCGCCTACTCTTTGATGGCCTCGGCCTTCGGCCTGTTTCTCGCCGCGCTGGGCCGCACGCCGGAGGCGACCCGGGGGCTGGCGGTCTTCGCCGTCCTGATCCTCGTCATGCTGGGCGGTGCGTGGGTGCCTGCCTTCATCTTTCCCGCCTGGCTTCAGAAGGCCACGCTCCTTCTTCCCACCCGCTGGGCCATGGACGCCCTCGACGCCGTCACCTGGCGCGGGCTCGGCCTGGCTTCGGCGCTCCCCGCCGTGGCCATCGTGCTGGCCTTCACCCTTCTCTTCGCACTCGTCGCCATCTGGAAATTCCCCGCGGAAGAAAGCTGAAGCCGCTGCTGAAAAGGCTCTTAGCCATGGGTAATACAGTATCGGGACCCGACGGAAACCCGCGCTGTCGCTGGTGCGCCGCGGCCCCCGGGTTTCTCGACTACCACGACACGGAGTGGGGATTTCCGGTCGACGACGATTTTAGGCTGTTCGAGAAATTGTGCTTGGAGGGATTCCAGTCGGGGCTAAGAGCCTATCCGGGAATAAGACATGGTCGCGACGGAGGCAGGCCTGGATGCATGGCGCGAAAGCGAGCGAAGGGCGATGCAGTGGCATCGGACGAGCGAGCTGCCAAAGCCAGGGGCCAGGCCTGCCCCGTCCCTTTGGGCGCGGGTGGCGGGCTTCGCATGGCCGTGTTGGCCTCCCTTGAAAGGGTGCAACCCTTCCTGCGGTCGGTCGCCTTGCCCTGCTCGCCCGGCGCCGCGCGCGCGGCCGTGCCCTATTTCCGGACAGGCTCTAGGCTGGCGCACCATACTTGCAAAAAGGGAGAATTTCCGCAGAGCATTCTTAGACTTCAACTACAACAAAGTCGCCGGCTTCACGGAGGACGATGTCGCCCGTCTGCTGCTGGATAAGGGAATCGTGCGCCACAGAGGCAAAATCGAAGCCGTCATCAACAACGCACAACGTGCCGTCGAACTGGTCAAGGCCGAAGGGTCGCTCGCCGCCTATGTCTGGCGGTTCGAGCCGAAACCGGGACATACCGCCGAACCACAGACCGCGTCGACATCCGCCGAGTCCATCGCCCTCTCAAAGGCGCTGAAGAAGCAGGGGTGGAAGTTCGTTGGCCCCACGACGTGTTATGCCTTCATGCAGGCCATGGGGCTGATCAACGATCACGTCGAAGAGTGCGTCATCCGAGCCAGGGTCGCAAGCAGGCGGAAGAGATTCCACGTTCCTCGCTCTTGAATTCGTTTCCCTGGACGGGGTCATCCAAGCACCGGGCGGGCCGCGGGAGGATACGGACGGTGGCTTCGAGTACGGCGGCTGTACGGTGCCGCATTTCGACAAGGGCGCCGGGGCCATGAAGACGGGCTCGTTCGAAGCGTGAGGCGACGCAGCGCCGCTGCGCTTCCGCAACCTGGCTGAACCCGACCGCTATCGGAATACTACCTTCCATTCCTCTTCACGCGTTGCACCTTGACGGAATCCCGTTGTACTGTTATGCAGGATAAAGCTTACTGGACCGTCTTCCGAACGCAGGTGCCGGCCCGTTTTGAGACGGGGGGATGTCGGGGGTGACCCGTGTCGAGCAGAGACCTCATTCGGAACTTCCAGGTGCCGGTCTTTTTCGGGCTCAGTCTGTTTGCCTGGGTGATATGGGGACTTCAGGCAGGCTACCGATACGGTTACCTGGCGTGGGCTCCGTCGCTTCAATCGCCGGTGAATGCTCTCACCGTATGGTCTCCCGGGCTCGCGGCGATCGCACTCACATGGTTTCTGACCGGGAAGAGGGCAGTAGCGGACTTGTTCAGGCCTCTTCTGCAATGGCGTGTGCCATTCAGGTGGTACGTTCTGGCGTTGCTGTTCGAGCCGGCGAAGTGGTGTCTCGCATACGGGCTCGACAAGATCTTGGGCGGGAACTACCAGCTTGGTGAGATCCCGCTGCTGAAGACCTTTGGCGGCGCAGCCGCCTTCATGGTCCCCGTGGCTCTCGTCTTCACCTTGCCGAACTCCCTGGGAGAGGAACTGGGGTGGCGGGGCTTCGCGCTTCCGAAGTTGCAGCAAGCCTGCGGGGCACTGCCCGCGAGCATCCTGATCGGGCTCTACTGGGGGGGGTGGCACGTTCCCATGTGGTTGACCTGGTCCAAAGCAGGTCTCTCCTGGCTTTCGCTGTTCATCATGGTCTGCAACCTGGTCCCGGTCGCAACCCTCTTTACTCTGCTTTACAACAGGACCGGAGGAAGCCTCTTGCTGGTCTGCCTGTTCCATGCCTCCATGGCCTCAAAGGGCTATCTCATGCCGAGCCTTCCCACGCTCACTGAAACGTTCATCCTGTGGGGAGCAGCCATCATGGCGGTTTTGTTCGGCGGGTTTCGCCTGGGGCAGCCGGAACTCAGGGCGTCGTTTTCGGAAGTGAGGAATGGGTGACTGTCCGTGGCTTCTTTCCGTGGGGATCCCGCTATACCGTTGTTTACGATTGAAGCTGGCTCCCCGGCACCGCTGAAGTGTGGGCTATGCCCCCTGATGTACAGAGAGGAGAGCACGATGAGCGGCGAACAGGCGGTACCCGAGACGAAAGGTGTGACGGTGAAATTGCTTTCGACGGTCGATCTCGGCCCCGAGATAGAAGGGATGGCCGGACGCCAGCTTCGGATGCGCATGGTGACCATCGAGCCCGGAGGCGTCTTCGGCCCGGTTCACGACCACAAGGGCAGGCCGGGTACCGTCTACGTACTCGAAGGAACGATCACCGACCACCGGGACGGAGTCGCCACGGACTACGGGCCGGGGCCGGGCTGGCCCGAGGACAGGAACACCCTACACTGGCTCGAGAACCGGGGCACGGTTCCTGCGGTTGAGATCTCGGTCGATTTAGTCAGGCAGGAGTAAGCCAAGGACGAAAGGTTAAAGGCTAAAGGCTAAAGAAAGACCCGAGACGGTTTCGGGCGAGCCTTCGAAGGCAATCCCACGACTATTCACTGGATCACTGGATCACTCGATAACTGCGCCGCCAGGCGCAAAAAAAGAGGCGGGAGTCAACGCTCCCGCCTTTGAGGGGTTAGGGCATATCGCAAATCCGGTGTTCACGTTCTCGTCGGTGTCGCCTGGTTTCTCTGCCGGTCCGCTTTTCGGCGTACGCCGGTCCCTCTCGCCCCCGCGGGGTTCGCGGCGTCCGAAACAGTTTTTATCGAAGAAGTGCTCATAAGAATCGAATCCCCTAACCGAAATCGATGCAATGCGGGTCCTCGCCGATGCGGCCCATAAGGGTTCCGTATGAGCAATATCCCTGCCATGCACTGCAGGCGAGGGGCAGGCGGGCGCAACGTGCTGAAAACAAACTGGATGGTAGTTTTAGAAGGGCGGGGCGGGGAAGGGCGATATGTAACCGGATGGTGCCTGCGGTGTCCCGAACGGGTAACGCCGGTGGGGGGCGGAAAGGCCGGGGATTCGGCCGTTCGCGGCCGCTGGAGTGAATCGGATGCCCCGAGCCGGATGGCGATGGGGCGGGGCGCTCCGGTGCGATAGTCCTGTCTGTATGAGCGTCAGAAGAGACTGCGCTGGAAGACGGTGTCACTGATCCGTTCCAGCCCGGGGTAGGTCTCGATCAGGCTGTCGGGGACGGGCTGGCGCTCGCCCGTCAGGGCGAAGCGCGCCTGGAAGGCGTTGGCCGGCGCCTTGCCCTGGAAGTGGTTGTTGAAGACCATGACCACCTCGCGGACGCAGGTGGCGGCCTCCTGGACCGATTCGATCCACGGCGCGAGTTCGTGCTCGGAGTACAGGTAGTTGTATCGCTCGTCGCGGCCCGCCCCCTCCGTGAACCAGGCGGTGGCGTTGCGGCCGTGGAAGCGGAAGTACGCCAGGTTCGACGTGACGGCGTTGGTGGGGCCCAGGCTGTGGGCCAGCGCCGGCTGGTCGATGTTGCAGAAGGCGATGTTGTGTTCACGGAGCATGGTCAGCACGTCCCTGGAAGCCCACGACGCGTGCCTCACCTCGACGGCGAGGGGGTAGGCGGCGAAGCGCCCGGCCAGGTCCAGCAGGGTGCGGCGGTTGTCTGGGGTGTTCTTGAAGGACCAGGGCCACTGGATGAGGACGGCACCGAGGCGGTCGAAGCGCACCATGGGCTCGAGGGCCTTGTGGAAGGCACGTTCGTCCACGAGCGAGGCCTTCCGGGTGTGGGTGAAGCCCTGGAAGAGCTTGGCGGTGAAGCGGAAGTCCGGAAAGTCGGAGATCCTCCGGACCCACTCGCCGGTCCTTATGGGCGGCGGGATGCGGTAGAAGGTGCTGTCCACCTCGAGGACGTCGAAGTAGCGGGCGAGGTAGGCCAGGGGGTCGAAGGCCCTGCCGGCCCTGGCGGGGTAGACGATACCCTTCCAGTCGGGGTAGGACCACCCGGCGGTGCCGATCCGGATCGTCGTGCGCGTCGCGTTCCTGCTCATCGGTCGTCCGTCCATCTCTTTCTCTCGATCTCCCGATCACCCGATCACTTGATCACTGGATCACTATTCACTTGCCCACTATTCCCTCGATCGCCTCCCCGGCGCCCGTTCAGTGCGCCTGCTCCGCGACCCTATTTCTCCTTCACCCACACGACCTTGTAGGCGAAGCGGACCTCGTGGGGTTCCACCACGACCGGGGGATAGAGGGGATTGACCGACTCCAGGATGACCCGGCCGCGGGCTTCGCGGTAGCGCTTGACGTACTTGTCGCCGTTCATGAGGCCCACGACGGCGTAGTCGCCGCTGACGGGCTTCTTGCGCGTGTCCACGAGGACGACCTGCCCGTCTTCGTATTTGGGGATCATGCTGTCGCCCGACACCTCGACCCCGAACCCGTTCGGGTCGGTGAACTGGGGCGGCCGGGGCAGGAAGTACATGCCCGCGCCGGCGGGGTAGCCCTGGTCCGTGAACTCCACGCCCGGACCGGCCGAGACGAAGGCCACGACGGGCACTTCGGGCGACATGGGGTTCTCGGCCGTGAGATCGGACACCGGGACTTCGAGCGCCTCGGCGATGGCTTCGAGGGACTTGAGCGAAGGGGTGATGCGCCCCTTTTCGATACGGGCGTAGTTGGGCGGGCTCCACCGCAGCCGCCGGGCCACCTCCGCCTGGGTCAGCCCGCGGGAGATTCGTATCGACGCGATTCGCTTTCCGTAGTCCATGACCATCCTCCATGCGTTAAATATAGTCACGTATGACCATGGTGTCAAGTTCTCCGCTTTGTGACGGGAATCACTGCACAGGATCGGGAGAGGGTTTATAAATTGAAACACCAGAACCGGGGGG
Source organism: Acidobacteriota bacterium (assembly GCA_046704825.1). Classification (GTDB taxonomy): domain Bacteria; phylum Acidobacteriota; class UBA4820; order UBA4820; family DSQY01; genus CAVRTJ01. The sequence continues at coordinate 1,462 of JBJKRE010000267.1, read as the reverse complement.
AACGGTTCGATCCTAAGGATCCGAGAGATCCTTTTCTTTATACACAGGCAGGTACCACCACTATTTTCGACGGGATCCAGCGCCCCGCCCGGGTGGAATGGCATCCGTCAGGAGGGTTTAACGCATGAAACAGACTCATGGTGGAAAACGGTGGAAAAGATGGACAGCGGGACTTGCGGCCGCCCTGGTGGTGGTCGCTCTGGCCTCCGCCCCCCGCATCCTCAGGAGCCAGTCGGGCTGGACGCTCATCGGCTGGAACAACCTGGGGATGCACTGCGAGGATGCGGACTTCAGCGTCTTCGCGATTCTTCCACCCTACAACGTGATCGACGCCCAGCTCATCGACCCCTCGGGAAACGTCGTCACCAGCGCCTCGGGGATCACCGTTACCTACCAGGCGATCGCCGATCCCACGGGATCCATCAACACCACTTCAATGGGCAAAACCAACTTCTGGCAGAACGTCCAGTCGCTCTTCGGCGTCTCGCTGCCCGTGGACGAAGGCCTCGCGGGCCAGTTCATGCCCGGTCCGTCCAACACCCCGCAGCCCATGAAGTTCGTCAGTTCTGAAAGCTGGTTCGAAGCGGAGGGCATCCCCATGACGCCCTACGACGACAGCCACGTCAAGAATTATTACCCCCTCATGCGCCTGACCGCCAAGGACGCCTCCGGAACGGTGCTGGCCACCACGGACATCGTCCTGCCCGTCTCGGACGAGATGGATTGTTCGGCGTGTCACGCGTCCGGATCGGGACCCGCGGCCGAACCGTCGGCCGGATGGGTCAACGACCCCGACCCCCAGAGAGATTACCGCCTCAACATCCTTCGCCTGCACGACGAAGAACAGGCCGGAGACGCCACCTACGCCGCCGCCCTGGCCGCCAAGGGCTACAACGCCGGCGGCCTGTACGACACGGTCACCGTAGACGGCAAAGCGATCCTCTGCTACAGCTGCCACTTCTCCAATGCGTTGCCGGGCACGGGCTACCAGGGCGTCATGCCCCTCACCGAGGCCATGCACACCCTGCACTCGACCGCCGTCGACCCGACCAACGGCATGACCCTCGACGCGAGCACCAACCGCACGGCCTGCTACCGGTGCCATCCCGGTTCCTCCACGCGCTGTCTGCGGGGGGCCATGGGCAGCGCGGTCGGATCCGACGGCAGCCTGGAGATGCAGTGCCAGAGCTGTCACGGGCGCATCAGCGCCGTGGGGGCCCCCTCGCGCCAGGGCTGGCTGGACGAACCCAACTGCCAGGCCTGCCACACCGGCACCGCCACCAACAACGACGGACAGATCCGCTACACGTCCGCGCTGGACGCATCCGGGCAGCTCAGACAGCCGGCGGACACCACCTTCGCCACCAACCCCAACACGCCGGCCCAGGGCTTTTCGCTCTTCAGGTTCTCCACGGGCCACGGCGGTCTGCAGTGCTCGGCCTGCCACGGTTCGACCCACGCC
>JBJKRE010000266.1:0-3148 GCA_046704825.1 Acidobacteriota bacterium | reverse complement strand
GGCCGTCGGCGCTCGTCTGGGTCTTCGTGAGGACCGCCCCCGTGTCCGGATCCAGCGTATAGGTGGTAACGACGCCGTCAGGGGTGGTCTCGGAGAGAGGCTTGTTCCACTTCTGGTCGTACGTGCGGGCGGTGGTGCCGCCGGCCTGCGGGTAGGACGTGCCCGAGACGGAGACGTTCGTGACGTTGCCGTTGTCGTCGTGGCCGTAGGCGGTGAGGCGGCCCAGGGGGTCGGTCTCGCTCGTCTTCACGACCTGGCCCATGTCCCACTGGATGTGCGTCGTCTGACCGCAGCCGTCGGCGACCGCCTGGGGCTCGCCCTCGGTGCCGATGGTGTAAACGGTAGTCTGGCCGAGGCCGTTGGTGACCATGGTGCTCATGGTGCCGCCGTCGGAGCCGCCGGTGCCGTCGTTGAAGCCGGAGAGGTTGTAGGCGAATTGCGTGGTCTCGACGCCGCCCTCGTCCATCGACTTCACGTGGCTCGCCTTGGGTTCGACGGCGGGCACGTAGTCGAAGACGCCGGCCGGCGGCGTGAAGCCCGCTTCGCCGGTCTGGTCGTTAAAGTAGGCGATGGTCGTGACGCGCCCGTCGGGATCGGTGACCTTCGTCATGGTGGTGGCAATGCTGACGGTGGACTCGTCGTAGGCGTAGTCCTCCTCCACCGGGCCGCCGCCGTTTTGGGAACGGGTATAGCTGGTCAGGTAGCGTCCCTGGTCCTTCGTGTAGACGAGCTTGACGCCGTCCGGCCCCTCGATCACCGTGCTGTCGCCTTCGACGTGGACGGTCAGGCTGCGGCCCGAGGGGTCGGTGACGCGCGTCACGCGGTTGGTGTACCCGCCGTCCTTCACGTTGATCACGCGGGCCCAGGCGAAGGTGGTGGCGTTGCCGAAGGGGTCCGTCATCCGCCGGAGCAGGAAGAGCGAGGGAACCAACTCGCCGGGATTGGCGGCGGTGAAGAAGTACCGCTCGCCTGTCTTCGTCGTGAGGAGATACCCGCCGTCCTTGGGTTCGAGGCTGCCGTGGTAGCCCGGGAAGGGTGTGAAGTCGGTGTCGTAGAATTCGTAGGCAGATCCGTCGATGTCGTTGGCCACCCAGACCGCACAGCCCGGCATGTGCTGAAGCGTCACCTCGAAGTTGAGGGACCACCCGCGTCCCAGCTCGTCAGCCCCCCGCGTGCTGCCGCTGTTGAAGGTCCGCACCACGGAGAGGCCCCCGTTGAGGCCCGGCCGGTGGAGGTCTTCGCGGACCAGGTGGTAGCTGCCCGTGGCGAGGTCCACGCCCTTGAGCATGGGGTGGCCGAGCGGAAGGCCGCCGGACATGTCGTCGATTTCCGTGCGGAGGGTTCCATTCCACGTGAGGGTCACGACTTCGCCTGTGAACGCGCAAACGGCCTGGGCCGTCACCGTGAAGGTGCCGTTGATCATCTCCTTCGGATAGGGCGTCTTGTATTTGCCGGGAGGCCAGGGGGAATCGGGAACGGGTGTGCCGTCCAGCGATACCGTCCACTGGCCGCCGCCCGCGGCTCCGGGGATGACGGGAAGGACAATGTCGCTGGCATCAGTTTCACCCGCACATTCGCCTACATGGCGCATGACGGCCGTCCGCTGAAGAACATGCACTTCGCCCGTCGTGGAGGCCATGGAGAGTCCGCAGGGGTCCTGGATGGGGCGCGTGACGGACAGGCGGGTGCCCCAGGTCTTTGTCGAATCGTTCCAGCCGGGCAGGACGACGTTTCCCTTGATGGAGCCGCCGTGGGCCGTGACCATGGGGGAGGCTGGCGCACAGGCGTTGGGGTCGTAACGGTATTGGAGCTGGACGTCGTCCTGCTGGATGAAGAGGTCGTAGTCCTCGTCTGTCTTGAGATCCGACTTCCGCTTGAGCGTGACCTGCTTGAGCACGGTGTCCGGCAGGGACGTGCCTCCCTGCTGAGCCGGCGGCTCTGGCATGCCCCCAAGGTCGTAGAGCCGGAGGCTGGCCGAACCGGAATCGATGTAGTCGTGGCCCGTTTGCAGGTCCTGGGTCCCGGCGCCGCCGGGCAGCCAGACGGCCAGCTTGGGCCGGTCGTTCGAGGCCGGGCTGAAGTACGCCGGTTCCTGGTACGTTCCGTTCTCGCCCTCCAGCAGAAGGGTGATGCGCGGATTCTGAGCGCCCACCGCCTTGACACCGGGATCCACGCCCTGGTCTCCCACGTAGACGAGGCCGGTCTGGGAGTCAACAATAATGGTGGATCGGGAACCGGGGGCGATCGTGAGGAAGCCCTTGATCCGGTCGTCCACGCCGTCGCCGTTCTTGTCCAGGAGGCCGTAGGTGTTGTCGGCATCGGCACGGAAGGGATCGCTCATGTCCACGATGGCCACGCCGGCGTTGTAGCAGGCCACGTACGCGATGTGCCTCTGAACGTCGAGGGCTGCGTCGTAGACCGTGGCCCGCTGGGGCGGGTCGGTGCCGGGAACGCGCGGCATGGGGATGAGTGCCCTGAGCTTCGTGGTGAGAGAGTTCCCGCTGGGGGTGAGCTGGTAGACAAGGAGGCCGGCGCTGCCGCCCGCCATGAGCATGACGTCGGCGCTCTGCTGATGACCGGGAGAGCCGTAGGTGTAGGCCGGGTAGACGGAGAGGCGCATGGCGCCAGAGGGACGGACGGTCGAAGGGAAGGCCTCCCGGCTTACGGGCCTGGGCGCGCCGGCTGGGTCCGACGTCACGTCCCAGCACGCCACGCCCTTGTTCTGGACGGCGCCTAGCAGGAAGCCGGCGCCGTCGCCATCGGGGGCCAGCGTGGCGATGCCCTGGAGCGCCATCGTGAGGTCCCACGGGTGCTCGGGATCCGCGGAATCGGCGTAATGGTCGACGGTATTCACGATCGAGAAGGTGTTCTGGGCCGCCACGGCGTTCAGGTCGACTTCCTGGAGGCCGATGCCCGTGGTCGAGACGAAGGCCATGGTGCCGACGGTCCTGACGAGCGTGGGCACACCTTTCGGGCGCGTGTCCTGCCAATCGCTGTCTATGCCGTCGCAGAGCCACGCGCCGGAGATGTGGTCGCCGATGGCCGCGGTCTGTTCGGGTACGCCCTGGCCCTTGAAATCGGCGTACCGCAGTTCGATAAAGCCCGTCTTGCCGGCGGTTCCGCCTCCCACGAAGACCGCGACCTCTCG
>JBJKRE010000265.1:0-25106 GCA_046704825.1 Acidobacteriota bacterium | reverse complement strand
TCCGCCCGCGCCCAAAGGTCAGACGTGGTACCTGATGGCGCCCACGAAGAAGGGCGTCGCCGGGCTCAAGGCCGCTCAGGACGAAATGAAGTTCCACAGGCGCCGGTACAACGACTTCAAGGTGATGGTCATGTTCAAACGGTTCGACCATCTGCCGGCCAACCTGAAGGTGCACTTCCCGATCAAGGTCCTGCTGCGCGTCCCGCCCGCCAGGAGCTTCATGACCGTCTTCGACGGGTACCGGGACCTGCAGAAGGACCAGAGGAAAGAACTGGCGGTCTGGAACCACGACTTCTTATGATCGACGCCGTCCGAGGCCGGACGGGAGACCGTGGCGGCCGGATCCGGGGGGCGTGAGGAGATACGACGGCCGGCCGAGGCCGGCCCGGCGGCCGAATCTGGGGTCCACCGTGAAGTTTTCTGCAAGACAGGCCACTGCACTGGGCGGACGCAAGAAGAAGTGGTGGCACTACATCGACCTGTTCATGGCGGTGGTGTTCGCCCTGGATGTGCTGCGGCGCAACCTGACGGGCTCGGGCGGGGACGGGTACGGGCGCGTTGCCGTGCCCTGGATACTGCTCGGAATGGCGGCCGTGGCCGTGTTCGGCTTCGCCCATTTCACGCGCTGCAAGAGCAAGACCTCGTCGGAAGTGGGGTCGCAGGAACAGGAATCCCTGGCCAGGCACCTGGATGGACATAAGAAGATAGGCTGATAGAAAACAGGGCGAGAGGCCTCGTGGATGGAGGACCGGGGAGGCTGAACGGGTCCTGACGGCCCTGGCCTGCGGCGTGTGCGGGTTCTTGTGGATCGACTAAAGCGCGCCGGATTCGCCCGATGCGGCTTGATTCTTGCTACTCTCGTGCTCTACGGGACGCTCTTCACGGTCATCCTGGAGAGGTGGACGTGGCGAACGTCCTTTCTCTGGCACTCGTCTTCGTGGCGGGTATTACAGCATTGGTCGTCTATGGCACTCTGACCTTCTCAGGGACGGTTCGGAATTTCTTGGGGGCCTGCGGCTACGTCACACCCAGGGCGTGGCACGGAGTCGGTGTTCTCGACGCCATCAGGGAGGCGCAGGCCAGGAGGTCGCTGCGTCCCGACCCCGCAGACGGCGCGATAGCCGCTTTGGAAGGCGGGGACGGTGATCGGCAGCGGTGCTTGTCTCTGCAAGAAGATGCGGAAGAGGCGATCCGGGCGGGAGGGACTGAATCCCTCCCGCCCGAAGATCTTAACGGTGTCAGCTGCCCTGGTGCACGGTTTGCGGCCGCCGGACGGGAGGCCTGTACTCGGGCAGGAGGGTGAAAGTCAGGACGCCGGCCTTCGGATCGTCCGTCTTCACGACGATCTTCGTGCCGCGGGGAGGCGGCGTGAAGTTGCCGGGTGCCTGGATCTGGAGCTGAAAAATGCGGCCCGGCTCGAGCTCTTTCACGGTCACCTGGACCTCGAGAGAGTCCGCCCTCGCCGAGACCACCTTTACGGGGCGTTTTCCGTTGTTGATCAGCCGCGCGTAGGCCCGGAAGGGCTGGCCGGGCGGGACGGGGCGCATACGAGTTATGGTGGGCTCCAGCCTGATCAGCTTTACAACCCTTCCACGCACCCCGACCTGGACGGTCTTCTGCATGGGGTTGTCCGTGGAGAGCCGGATGTACTGGAAGAACTGGCCGGGTCTGTACGGCTTCGCGAGGTGGATCACCAGGTCGTACGCTCGTCCGGGCTTGTCGGTCTCGAGCCGGTACGTCACCGGGTCGCTGGGCTTTTGTTGAGGCAGCGTGAGGTGCACCGGCTTCTCGGTCTCCACCGTGAGGTGGACGCGCCGCTCCGGAGAGGGCGAGACTTCCGTCACCTCGCCGAAGCTGACGAAGGACGGGGAGGCCTGGACGGCCACCAGGCCCTGTCCCTTCAGGATCAGGACCAGGCGCGGCATGGCGGGATCGTTCGTGGTGACGGTGATGCCCTTCGAAAAACGGCCGATGGCGTGATCCGGCCTGAGCGAGAAGGGGAGTTCGCCCGAAGCGCCGGGTGCCAGGTCGTGCGGGTAACTACCCGCGACGGTGCACCCTCAGCCAGGCTGGACGTGGAGGATCTTGAGCGCCGCGTCCCCGGTGTTGGTCAGCTTGAAGGTGTGTCTCAGGTTTTCCTTGGTGGGCCACACCTTGCCGAAATCGTACGTCGTGCCGCCGGCCACGACGATGGAAGGGCCGTGGTGTGGGGCCTTCTGTTGGGCGGGTGCGGCCGCAGAAGCCGTCCCCGAACCGGCGGCGGGAACCGACGCGGGCGACTTCGAGGCCGTCCTGTCCGGCCTGGCCGCGGCTGTGCAGGCCAGCGCCGTGACCAGCACGCCCGCCGCGACCGTCGCAAGGACGACCCTCGCGAGGCCGCCGCTCCAGTCGTAATGCCTCCTGGTCCCGATTCGGTCTTTGAAAGATCCAGCCTGTCTGTCCGTCATGCTTCCTCCCGGGTCTGGCCGGCCTGTCAATGCTTGTGGGTGCTGCACATTCAGCGGTGGTACCCGATGGCCTGAGCGGAGAGAATCGCGATCCTCACCATGTCACACTTTGATCCAGCCGCAAGCGCTCTGTCAAGGTTCGGGCGGGAACAGCATTGAAGTACAATAGAACAGCCACCGCCTGTTGCCGCTGGAAAGGGGGCCCTGTATTGGACGTTCTCGGATCGATCGGCCAGACCTCGATGGCGCGGTTCGGGAGGGTGGTGCCGGCTGCGCTGTTCCTCGCAGCGATCATCCTCCTCGTGGTTCTTGAAAAGAGAAGGCGGAGAACAGGGTTCTACAAGTACGTCTGGCACGCCAGGCGGAGGGTCTGGGCGGGGACGATATGGACGGTAGGAGGTCTAGGCCTGTGTCTCCCCCTGTGCGACCGCTACCCGCTTTGGCTGGCGGCTTTGAACTGCGCGGCGGTGTCCGTTGCGGAACTCTCGTTCTTCCTTCGGATCACAGAAAGGCACTACAGAATCATGACCGCCGCGCACCGCTTCTACAAACACTATTCCTGGCCGTGCATGTCGATCGAGTATTTCCACGGAGGGCTGAGCCTTGTTGCCCTCCTCATGGCCCAGACCATCCTGCTGAGTTCTCTGGTATACCTGACACCCGTGGGGTGGCAAGGAGTCGCCGCAGTCGGCGGCTCGACCACGGTGTTCCTTACGGTTACTGGTAGTCTGTTCTGGCTCTCCAACCGCAGACTCTACCGGGCGGCCATGGAACGCCTGAAGAAGGAGCGGCCCGAGTGGCTGGAGACAGGGGCGTCCCGCGCCGGCGGTTCCGAAGGCCCGATTGACCGGGACGGTGCGTAGAGTCCCGCCCAGGGTATAGAATGTGAACAAGCGGGTGCCGCAGGGCGCTCTCACGGCTCGGATCGCGGGAAATTCGGCCCTGGAGAACGATATTCTTCATTATTCGATGACGGAAATTCCTTAATTCATACCCGATTCAGAATCTCGAACAAAGCCGGCTTTCAGGTTCGGCAGACATTTGGACGCAGAAGGAGCACGAGCGATGAGACAGCGTGGACGTTGGGTGCGGTTCGCGGTCCTGGCCCTCGCGGCCGCGGGCCTTTCGGCGGCGGTTCTGGCGGGCGTGAAGCCCGCGAAAAAGGAGAAGCCCGATCCCCTCAAGGGGCTCGAGTTCAGGGCGCTCGGACCCGCCGTGGCGGGCGGGCGCGTGACGGCCGTCGCCGGCGTGCCGGACCACCCGGGAACCCTGTACGTGGGGGCCGCGGCCGGGGGCGTCTTCAAGTCCACGGACGGCGGCAATTCGTGGAAGCCCGTCTTCGACAAGGAGCCCGACGCGTCCATCGGCGCCATCGCCCTCGCCCCGTCCAACCCGAACCTCGTGTGGGTCGGGACGGGCGAGGCCAACCTCCGCGGCGACGTCATGGCGGGCCACGGGGTCTACTTCTCGCCCGACGGCGGGGCCGCGTGGCGGTTCATGGGCCTCAAGGACGCGGGTCAGATCTCCAGCGTCGTCATCGACCCCGCCGACCCCGACCGGGTCTTCGTGGGCGCGGTGGGCCACGCCTGGGGGCCCAACACCCAACGCGGCGTCTTCATGACCACCGACGGCGGCACGACCTGGAAGAAGGTCCTCTACGTGGACGACACCACGGGCTGCGCCGACCTCGTCATGGACCCGGGCAACCCGCAGGTCCTGTTCGCCGCCATGTGGCAGGTGGTGCGCCGCCCGTGGACGCTGGAGGACGGCGGTCCGTCGAGCGGGATCTACCGGTCCACCGACGGCGGGACCACCTGGACCGAGCTGACCAGGGGCCTGCCCCACAAACCCTACGGCCGCATCGCGCTGGCCGCCGCGCCGAGCAACCCCGAGCACGTGTACGCCCTCATCGAAGCGAAGAAGGGGATGCTGTGGGACTCGGACGACCTGGGCGAACACTGGAAGGCCGTGAGCGACAACCACCTGCTGGACGTCCGGCCCTTCTACTTCTCGCACTTCGTGGTCGCCCCGAACGACGAGAAAAGGCTCTTCTTCAGCTCCATGGAACTGGTGGAGTCGGACGACGGGGGCAAAACGGCGCACGTCATCGGCAAGGGCGTCCACGTGGACCACCACGCCTTCTGGATCGACCCGAGGAACCCCGACCTCATGCTCGACGGGAACGACGGCGGGCTGTGGATCTCGCGCGACGGCGGAAAGTCGTGGCGCTTCCTGGACAACCTCCCCATCGAGCAGTTCTACCAGGTGGCCGTGGACGACCAGGTGCCCTACCACATCGCAGGCGGCCTCCAGGACAACAGCGCCTGGATGGGACCGAACCGCAACCCCAACGGCGGCAAGATCGACGGCTCGCACTGGTTTACGCTGACGGGTGGAGACGGGGAGTACGCCGTGCCCGCGCCGAGCGACCCCTCCATCGTCTACACGGACTCGGAGGACGGCTGGGTGGAGCGCCTGGACACGAAGACCGGCCTCTCGTCCGGCGTGCGGCCCACCATCGAGGGCGGTTTCATGCCCTCCAAGCCCCTGTCCGAACGCAAATACCGCTACAACTGGACCACACCCATCGCCGTGTCCGCAACGGACGCGAACGAGGTGTATCTGGGCGCCAACGTCCTGTTCAGGACGACGGACGGCGGCCGGACGTGGAAGGCCGTCAGCCCCGACCTCACGCGGAACGACAAGAGCAAGCAGACGCTGCCCGGCGGCCCGGTGAACTACGACTTCTCGGGCGCCGAGAACTACGACACCATCCTGTCCATCGGGCTCTCGCTCCTCGACCCGAAGGTCATCTGGGTGGGCACGGACGACGGCCTGATCCAGGTCACGCGGGACGGCGGCGCCCACTGGTCCGAGGTCGCCCGCAACATCGAGGGGCTGAAGCCCTGGGGTCGCGTGTACCAGATCGATCCCTCGCCCTTCGCCGCGGGGACGTGCTACGCCTCGGTGGACCGGCACAAGATGGACGACGACCGGCCGTACGTCTACAAGACCGCCGACTACGGAAGGACGTGGACGGCCATCTCGGCGGGGCTGCCCGGCGACGTGCCGGTGTACGTGGTCCGCGAGGACCCGAACAGGAAGGGGCTGCTCGTGGCGGGCACCGGCCGGGGCCTCTTCTACTCGCCCGACGACGGGGCGTCGTGGAAGCTGCTCAAGAGCAACTTCCCGCCGGCGCCGGTCTTCGACCTCACCTTCCAGAAGCGCCGCCACGACCTGGTGGTCGCCACGCACGGCCGCGGGGTCTTCGTGCTGGACGACATCTCGCCGCTCGAACGGCTCACGCCTGCGGTCGAGAAGGCCGGCCTCCACGTCTTCAAGCCCCTGCCCGCCCCGTTCTTTCACGTATGGGACAAGGCCGAATACAACCGCATGAGCCTGTACGAGGCGCCCAACCCGCCGGACGGGGCTGTGGTCTCGTATTGGCTGAAGAAGGCCGTCAAGCCCGAGAATGCGAAGAAGACCGAAAAAAAGGAGCACGACAACTCTTCGAAGAAACCTGACGAGAAGCCCGTGAAGGTGGTCGTCACCGACGCGTCGGGCGCGGTGATCCGCACCCTGCACGGCCCAGGGGAAGAGGGCATGAACCGGGTGGTGTGGAACCTGCACTACGGCCCGGCCGTGGAACTGACCCGCGAGGTCACGAAGCTGCCCGAAAAGCTCGAGGAGAAAGAGGAGCACCACCTCGAGGGACCGCGCGTTCTGCCCGGGACGTACACAGTGGCGGTTACGGCGGCGGGCCGGACGGAAAAGACCACCGTCACCGTCAAGCCGGACCCCCGCTTCCCCTTCGACACGGCGGCCGCGAAGGCCCAGCTCGACGCGGCCCTGGCGGCGCGGAAGGACCTCTCCTCGCTCAACGCCATGATCAACCGCATCCAGGACCTGAGGGGCCAGATCGCCTCGGCGCGCAAGGCCGTCACGCTGAACCGCCCCGCGGTCGCGAGGGCGCCTGCGGACTACGAAGATGTCCTGACGCAGGGCGCCGCCCTGGATAAGAAGCTCGAAGACCTCATGGAATCGGTTTACAACACGAAGGTCCAGCGCGCCGTCGAGGAAGACGACATCCACTACCTCTCCCGCCTGCATGACGAGGCGGGCGGCGTGGGCAGGCTGGTGGAGGGCCCCTACGACGAGGCACCCCGGCCCGTCGTGACCGCCGAACTCGCCAGGGTGCACGCCGAGGTGGCGAAGGCGCTGGACGCCTTCGCCAGGCTCGTCAAAACCGGCGTGGCTTCTTACAACAAGGCGGCGGCCGCCAAGGGCATGCCGCCGCTCTTCGCCGGCAAGGCCGAGACCGAGGAGGCCCCGTGAGGCCCGTCTGAACGCATCCGGAGGCGCCCCGCCCACGCGGGGGGGCGCCCCGCCTGTTTTCGCCACGCTCCGTTCCCCCTTCTCCTGTCTTTTCTTTTAAGCGTAATCGTAGGCCCGGCGTTCCCGGAACCGCACGTTTTCCACAGGCGTCTGCAAGCGTCTGCAACTCTGGTTGGAGGCAAGGTAAAGCGAATGGTATTACTGTATTGTCTTCGATCGAGAGAAGGGAGGGGTTCCTGACATGGCACAACCCGTGGAACAGTCGTCTCTGGAGACCGTTCTGATCGTCGCAGCGGCCGTGGTGTTGCCGGTGGTGTTCGTCGGCGCCGGCCTGCTGCTCCTGAGAGGGGCGAAGTGGATGCGGGCGAAGGCCTACGCCATCGCCGTCGTCGGCGTCGTGGCGCTCGCGGCCTATACGGTCCTGGCGGTGAACGCCTGGCTCGATGGGCGGAGCGTCCTGGCCGTCGCGGGGTACGCCGCACTGGGGGTGGTCTGGCTGCTCCTCGGCCTCATCCAGTACCGGGCCAGGAAAAAGGCGCCGCAGCAGGCCGGGTAGTCGCTTCTCCCGGTGTTCAGTGCCCGGGGGCCAGCATCCCTCTGACCTTCATGAGTTCGGCCAGGAGGATCGTGCCGCCCGCGGCGCCGCGCACCGTGTTGTGAACGAGCGCCGCGTAGCGCAGGCCGAGGACGGGGCATGGGGCGAGGCGTCCGACCGTCACGGCCATGCCGCCCGACCGGTTCCTGTCGAGCAGGGGTTGCGGACGGGCGAACCCGTCCTCCAGCACCACCGGCCTGTCCGGGGCGGAGGGCATGCCCAGGCCGGCCAGGGGTGAGACGAACTCGCGGAAGGCCCGGGCGGCCCCGGCTACGCCCGCAGGGCGCGCGACTTCCACCGACACGGACAGCAGGTGGCCGTCGCGCACGGGCACGCGGTTGCACTGGGCGCCCACGGTCATCCCTGCCGGGCGGACGCCGCCGCCTTCCAGCGCCCCGAAGATCTTCGCGGGCTCGGTCCTCAGCTTCTCTTCCTCGCCCGCGATTTCGGGAACGACGTTGTCCAATGCGTCCAGAGAGGGGACCCCGGGGTGGCCGGCGCCCGAAAGGGCCTGCAGGGTCGTGACGAGGACGCGGCGCAGGCCGAAGGCTGCCCGCAGGGGCCCCAGGGAGAGGCACAGGCCGATGGTGGCGCAGTTGGGGTTCGCCACGATGGCCCCGCCGTACCGCTTCCGCTGGTCGGCGACCAGGGCCAGATGGTCCGGGTTCACCTCGGGGATCACCAGCGGCACGAGGGGGTCCATCCTGAAGGCGCTCGCGTTGCTGATCACCGTGCGGCCGGCCGAGCGGAAGGCAGGTTCCAGATCCCGGGCGCTTGCCGCGTCCAGTGCCGAAAACACCACGTCGGCCTGTATGCGATCCGGGTCGGGGGGCAGGACGGGCATGTCGCGGACGCCCTCGGGCGGGCCGCCGGGCAGGAGCCAGCGGACCGTTTCCCCGTAGGGTTTCCCCTCGGACTTCGGCGAGGCCGCGAGGGCGGCCGGCTCGAACCAGGGATGGCCGCTCAGGAGCTGCACGAACCGCTGCCCCACGGAGCCCGTGGCGCCCAGGATCCCCACTTTGAGCCTGCGGTCAGCCACGGGCCGCCTCCACGGGGGTGCGGACCGCGTCCCCTTCCTCGAAAAAGCGTCGGTGCAGCTTGCGGACCGCCCCCGCAAGGTCGGGCTCGCCGACCACGAAGTTGAGAGCCACTTCGGAGCCGCCCTGCGAGATGAGGGCGACGGGGAGGACCCCCAGCGCCTGGAAGACCTCGCCGGCCAGACCGGGCCGGGCCCTCAGGCCCTCGCCGGCCACGCACACCACGGCCTGCGCCTCCCGCACGTCCACGGTGCCAAGGGCGCGCATCTCCGAGACAGCCGCCGCAAGCCGGGGGGCAGTCTGAAAGGCCATGGCCACCGAGACCTCGGAGGTGGCCACGGCGTCCGGGACCACGCCGCACCGGTCCAGGACGCCGAAGAGCCGAACCAGGAACCCGTGGGCCTTGAACATGCGGGCCGACACGAGGTTCACCAGGGTCACGCCCTCCTTGTAGGCGATGCTCCTCACGGGCCGGCCGCCGGCGGGCGCCTCGGGCAGGATCAGCGTGCCCGTCCCCGCGGGACGCAGGGTGTTGAGTACCCGCACCGGAATGCCACGCTCCACGGCCGGGGCAAGGGTCTTCGGGTGCAGGACGCGGGCGCCGAAGAGGGCCAGTTCGGCCGCCTCGCGAAAGCCCATGGCGGGGATGTTCCTGGCGGCCGGGACGAGCGACGGGTCGGCCGTCATCATCCCGTCCACGTCGGTCCAGATCTCGATCTCGTCCGCGCCGAGGCAGGCCCCGATCAGGGAGGCGGTGTAGTCCGAGCCGCCGCGGCCAAGGGTGGTGGCGCGGCCGGCGAGGTCCCTGGACACGAAGCCCTGCGTCACCGGAACGACGCCCCGCTCGAGGAGCGGAAGGAGGGCCTCGCGGCAGCGGTGGGCGGTCTCGTCCAGGAGGGGCTCGGCGCCCCCGTGCACCGGCTCGGTCACCACCAGCTCCCGCGCGTCCACCCAGGCGGAAGGGATTCCCCTGCTTGCGAATGCATCCGCCACGATCCGGCTGGCGAGCAGTTCACCGAAGTGCAGGAGCCGGTCCTCCACGGACGCCGACAGCTCTTCCACGGCCGCCAGCCCCCCCGCCAGGCGCTCCATTGCCGTGAAGGCGCGGTCGAGGGCGGCCAGCAGGGACCGCCTCGCCCGGCCTTGCGGGACCAAATCCATAGCGAGCCGCGCGTGCAGGCGGCGCAGCGTGCGAACGACGCCCAGGGCCTCGTCGGCCCGGCCGCCCGCTGCAGCCCGGCCCAGAGCCAGCAGGGCGTCGGTGGTCCCGCCCACGGCCGAGACAACCACGACGGGGGATTCCTCACACCTCGATTCGACGATGTCGGCCACGTTCCGTATGCGCGCGGCGTCGCCCAGCGACGTCCCCCCGAACTTCAGGACGCGCACGGTGCGGCCCCGTCCGCCAGGAAGGCGGCGAGCGTCCGGTCGAGCGCGTCCGTTTCCACGAGGAAGGCGTCGTGCCCGAAGGGCGAGGCCAGCTCCGCGTAGGAGGCCCTCACGCCCAGGACGGCGAGCCGCCCGGCCGTGGCCTTGAGGGGGCCGGGTGCGTACAGCACGTCCGTATCGATGCCCACTATGAGGACGCGGGCCCGGATGGCCGACAGCGCCTCGTCCTCACTGCCGAAGCGGGCGGCGGCGTCGTGGAGGTCCATGGTGCGGGTGAGTGCCACGTAGCTTCGGGCGTCGAAGCGCTTCACGAGCTTGCGCCCCTGGTAATCGAGGTACGACTCCACCTGGAAGGGGTTCGAGGCGAGGAGGCGGGCCGAGTCGTCCCGGTCGACGCGCTCGCGCGCGAATCGCTCTTCGAACAGGGTCTCGGTCCGGTAGGTGACCATGGCGATGGCCCGCGCGAGCGCGAGGCCCCGCGCCGGGCCGCCGTTGAGGCAGCGCCCGCCGTTCCAGTCGGGGTCCAGTTCGATGGCGCCCCTGGCCGCGGCGTTCAGCGCGATGGCCCACGCCGTGGCACGGAAGGGGCCGGCGATGGGGACGGCCGCCTCCACGAAGTCGGGGTACTCCACGGCGAACTGCCACGTGATCATGGCCCCCAGCGAGCCGCCCAGCGCGAGCGCCAGCCGGCGCACGCCGAGGTCCGAAAGGAGCGCCCGGAAGGCCCTGGCGGCGTCCCGGGTGGTGAAGACCGGGCAGTCGAGCCCCCGCTCCCGGCCCGTGTCCGGGTCGGTCTCGGCCGGTCCGGTGGAGCCGTAGCAGCTCCCGGGGATGTTGGCGCAGATCAGGAAGTACCGGGACGGGTCCAGGGTGCGCCCCGGCCCGATGAGCCCCTCCCACCATCCGGGGCTGTCGTCCAATCCGTGGGATGCGGCGTGGGCGTCACCGGTCAGGGCGTGGCACACGAGAACCGCGTTGTCGCCCGCGTCGTTGAGCGCGCCCCAGGTCTCGTAGGCCAGGGTCATACCGTCCAGGACGTCGCCGCAGTCGAGCGTGAAGGGCCCTGGCAGGGAGAAGCGGCGAACGCCTGAACCGCCGGTGACGGTTGCCGGCCCGCTCATGCCTTCACCAGCGCCTGGTCGAGGTCCGCCAGGAGGTCGTCCGCGTGTTCCAGACCGACCGAGAGCCGTACGAGGTCCGGCGTGATACCGCCGCTCAGCCGGTCCACGTCGCTGAGCTGGGCGTGCGTCGTGGACGCGGGATGGATGGCCAGGCTCTTGGCGTCCCCCACGTTGGCCAGGTGGGAAAAGAGTTCGAGCCCGTCGATGAAGCGGCCCCCGGCCTCCGCCCCGCCCCGGATGCCGAAGACCACCACTCCGCCGAAGCCGCCGCGGAGGATCCTCCGCGCCGTCCCGTGGGCCGGATCGTCCGCAAGCCCCGGGTAGCGCACCCACGCCACCTTCGGGTGGTCCGCCAGGAAGCGCGCCACTGCGAGGGCGTTGCGGCAGTGGCGCTCCATCCTCAGCGGGAGGGTCTCCAGACCCTGCAGGGCGTACCACGCGTTGTCGGGGCTCAGGCAGGCGCCCAGGTTGCGCAGGGGAACGGTCCTGGCCCGGACCGTGAAGGCCTCGGGCGACAGGGCGCCCAGGTCATGGGCGAAGCGCAGGCCGTGGTAGCTGGGCTCGGGCTCGTTGAAGAGGGTGAACTTCGGGTCGCGCCAGTCGAAGCGCCCCGAGTCCACGACGATGCCGCCGATGAAGGTCCCGTGCCCTCCGATCCACTTGGTGAGCGAGTGGACCACGATGTCCGCGCCGAGCTCGATGGGCCGGCACAGGCAGGGCGTGGCGAAGGTGTTGTCCACGATGAGGGGCAGACCGTGCCGGTGCGCCGTTTCGGCGAGCGCCGGGAGGTCCGCCACGTCCAGCGAGGGGTTTCCGATGGTCTCCGCGAAGAGCGCGCGCGTCCTGTCCGTGATGGCCTTTTCGAGGTCCGAGGGCTGAGGCGTCTGTGAAAATCGCACCCGGATGCCGAGCTGCGGCAGGATGTCGTGGAACTGGGTGTGGGTTCCGCCGTAGAGGTTCGGCGCCGCCACGATCTCGTCGCCCGCCCGGGCCAGGTTGATGACGGCCGTGAACACGGCCGCCGTGCCCGAGCTGACCGCCAGCGCCGCCGCACCGCCCTCGAGGGCCGCCATGCGCTTCTCCAGTACGTCGTGGGTGGGGTTCTGTAGGCGTGTGTAGATGTTGCCGGCCTCCCTGAGCGCGAACAGGTCCGCGGCGTGCTCCGTGTTTTTGAAGACGTAGCTCGTGGTCCTGTGCACCGGGACTGCGCGTGCGCCTGTCTCGTCGATGGTCTGTCCCGCGTGGAGGCAGAGGGTTTCGAAGCGGTAGTCCGTCATGGTGTCCTCCCGGCCGGGGTGCGTCGAAACTGGACGGCCGATCCGCCCGGCCCGAACATGGTCCGTTGAAAGCCAAAGCCGGACGGGTCCGTCCACGCTTTAGCCGCACTTGTAAAGCGCCCGCAAGCTATGGTACAAATCGGCGCTTCGCCTGATTTCAGTCGGTTGGCCCCTCCGCCTTTCCAGCCCGTCTCGAAGGGGCCATAAAACCAAAAAGCCCGCCGCAGCCTGAAGCTGGACGGGTCCGTCCACGCTTTAGCCGCATTTGTAAAGCGCCCGCAAGCTATGGTTCAAATCGGCGCTCCGCTCAAGGAACGGAAGATAGCACCGGGCCACGGAGGTTGTCAAGCGCTCTGCGAGACGCATCGAAGGTTGAACCCGCTGGAAATCTCCCGCGATCTGTCGGGGAATCACCGCCGCCGCGACGGCGTTTCTCGGGCGTGAACGCACGCGCCTCGATCAGGGTTCGACACGCGGGACGGAAGGGTCCGGCTGCGGGGCCGTTCCTGCGAAGCGCGCACTCCGGGAGGTGAGACGATGTCCGAAATGCACGCACAGCCTTCGCCCGTTGCATTCTTCAGAGCCGTAAACGCCTACCAGACGACGGAGGCCCTGCGCGCCGCCATAGACCTGGACCTCTTCACGGCCATAGGAGAGGGCAACGCCTTCCCGGGCGACATCGCGGACCGCCTGCGCGTGTCCGAACGGGGTACCCGGGCGCTGGCGGACTTCCTGGTCGTGGCGGGCTTTCTGGAGAAGAACGGCGCGGGCTACACCCTGGCGCCGGAGGCGGCCCCGTTCCTGGACCGACGGTCCCAGGCCTACATGGGGGACACGCTCGAGTTCCTGCTCTCGGACGACGTGCGGGGGGCCTTCGGAAGCGTTGCCGACTGCGTCCGGAGGGGCGGGACCGTCATGGAAGGCGAAGGCGCCGTCGTCGCCGACAACCCCCTCTGGGTCAAGTTCGCAAGGGCCATGGCGCCCATGATGGCCATGCCCGCCCAGCTGATGGCGGAGTTTGCGGCCCCGGCCTCCGGGCCCCTCGAGGTGCTCGACATCGCCGCCGGCCACGGCCTCTTCGGGATCGCCGTGGCGAAGCGCAACCCCGAGGCGCAGATCCACGCGGTGGACTGGGCCGCGGTGCTGGAGGTGGCCCGGAGCAACGCCGAGGCCGCGGGGGTGGGTAACCGGCACCACCTGATGCCCGGCAGTGCCTTCGCCAGGCCTTTCGGCGAGGGGTACGACCTGGCCCTGGTCACCAACTTTCTCCATCACTTCGACCGGACGACCTGCGAGGGCCTCCTCCGAAAGGTCGGGGCGTCGCTGAAGGAGGGCGGCCGCGCGGCGATCCTGGACTTCGTGCCCAACGACGACCGCGTCACGCCCCCTGTGGCCAGCGCATTCAGCCTCACCATGCTCGTCACCACGCCCGCCGGGAAGACCTACACCCACGCCGAGATCGACGCCATGTGCAAAGCGGCGGGATTCGCCTCGACCGAGTTGAAGCGGCTGGACCCGCTGCCCTCCGCCGTCGTTCTGGCCCGGCGCTGAAGTCGGAGCGCCCGGCGGTGGGGTTATTAGGTGATCAAGTGACCAAGTGATCGAGTGAACAGTCGTGTGTGTGGGGCTTCGAGGTTTGACAGCGGAGGGTCCGACAGGATTCCGTGCGTCCGGCGTGCTTCTCCCGGTGGATCTGTAATACCCCTGAAGCGTGTTCTCTGCCCGGTCGTGAGAATCAGAGGGCCGGAGACATCTGTGCTCTATGTGAGCTCTGTGGTTATATCCCCGATTCTGATTCCGGCCGTTCCCCCCTCCCTTTTATCCGAGCCGGCTCTGGCAGCCGGATGAAATATTCAATGCAGGGGTAACGTTTTCATTATCAAGATTTTAGGGTTGTTAAAGGGAGGAGCAAATGGCGAAGGGAGCAATCGCTTTTATATACGGACTCATCTGTTACGTCGTCTTTTTCGTGACCTTTCTGTACGCCGTCGGGTTTGTAGCTGGCGCCGGGGTTCCGAAGACCATCGACAGCGGGGTGGAATCCCCGCTCGGCGTCGCCCTGCTCATAGATCTTCTGCTCCTGGGGGTGTTCGCGGTCCAGCACAGCATCATGGCCAGACCGGCCTTCAAGCGGTGGTGGACGCGCATCGTTCCCCCATCGGTGGAGCGAAGTACATTTGTCCTGGCCTCCAGCCTCGCGCTCTTGCTTCTCTTCTGGCAGTGGCGGCCTCTGCCGTCGACGATCTGGGACGTCCGCAGCACGGTGGGCCAGGACATACTGTGGGGCCTATGTGCGCTGGGTTGGGTGACGGTGCTCCTTGGGACCTTCATGATCAGCCACACGCACCTGTTCGGCCTCTATCAGGTGTGGAACAGGATGCTGGGGCGGGAGGCGCCCGAACCCATTTTTCAAACCCGATGGCTCTACGGTTACGTCCGCCACCCACTCATGATGGGCTTCCTGGTCGCCTTCTGGGCGACGCCCAGGATGACCCTCGGACACCTCGTCTTTGCGGGGGCCTCCACAGGCTACATCGTCATCGCGACCCACTTCCTTGAGGAACGGGACCTCATGCGGTTCGTCGGGGAACCCTACCGGCGGTACCGGAGGCGGGTGCCCGCCTTCGTGCCGCACCTGGGCCGCGGCGTCAAGGTGGAGGAGCTGCTGAACACCCCGAAGGGCGCTTCCGCTCAGCCCGGCGTGGATGGCACCAGATAGCCCTCGCTTCATTCGGGAAGTGATGGGCGGACGGGTGAAGAAGTCAAACGTTGAGTCCAGGCGGTGTGCACCGCCAAGGGAGGACAGGGCCATGCCAAAGTACGTAATAGAACGGGAGATCCCCGGCGCGGGAAAGCTCTCACCCCAGGATCTGCAGGCCATCTCGAAGAAGTCCTGCGACATCCTGCAAAACATGGGTCCCAAGATCCAGTGGGTCCAAAGCTACGTCAGCGACGACAAGATCTACTGCGTCTACATCTCGCCCGACGAGAAGATGCTGCGGCAACACGCCCAGCAGGGGGAGTTCCCCATTAACAGGATTTC
This sequence comes from Acidobacteriota bacterium, assembly GCA_046704825.1. Classification (GTDB taxonomy): domain Bacteria; phylum Acidobacteriota; class UBA4820; order UBA4820; family DSQY01; genus CAVRTJ01. The sequence goes on along the minus strand of JBJKRE010000265.1, from coordinate 9,862 downwards.
CCCCGTGCGGTCGATCATCGACCCAACCACTTCCGAAGCCTGAGTCCGCGCCTGGTCTTCGTTGCCTCGTGACGGTTCTGGTTCGAGGCCGGAATCACGTTGAGCGCTTTAGGGAATGCCATCGTCGGCCGCCGTTCTCTCCCGGTTCCGACCGCTGGACCTGCCGCGCGTCCGCGATTGCGGGCGTGCCCCCTCAGCCCTATATTGTCGCCAGGAAATCGCGCAGTAGTTGGCAGGGTGTCGGGAACGAGCGGGCGATGATGCCCGCCGAGGAGGGGACCATGGGCGGGACTGTCGTTTCTCCGTGGTTGCGGCGTGCGCTGTTTGTGGCGTGCGTGGCGCTTTTCGGTGTTTCGGTCCTTGCGGCGGGGCCTGTCTGGACGACGGGCCGCAACGAACTCGGGCAGCTCGGCGACGGCGTTCGCCTCTATTCACCTTACGCGCTTCAGATGCCCCTGCCCCAGGCCGGCGTGGATGTCGCGCCGGGAAGTGACCACACGCTCGTCCTGCTCGCGGATGGGACGGTCTGGGCGTGGGGCAAAAACGGGAGCGGGCAACTCGGAGACGGATCCACCGTGGACCGGCCCGTCCCGGGTTCCGTCAACCTCCTGACGGACGTCGTCTCCGTCCGCGCCGGACAGCAGACCAGCTACGCCATCGACGCTTCCGGCCACCTGTGGGCATGGGGCGAGAACGGACAGGGCCGACTGGGCGACGGAACGACCCAGGACCGGCTGGAACCCGTGCAGGTGACCGGCCTGTCCGACGTGGTAAAGGTGAGCGGCGGGTACACCCACGGGGTGGAGCTCGACGCCTCCGGCACGGTCTGGACGTGGGGAAGCAACGGTTACGGCGAACTGGGTGACGGGACCACAACCCCGAGCCTTACGCCTATAGCTGTGCCGGGGCTCGGCCCCGCCGTGGACGTGTCCGCAAACCAGTGGTTCACGCTGGCCCTCCTCCAGGACGGCACGGTCTGGTCGTGGGGCTACAACGTGTACGGGGCGCTGGGCGATGGGACCAATGTCAGCCGGTCTGTGCCGGGGCCGGTGGCGGTCGTCGCCAACGTCACGCAAATTGCCGCGGGATACATGAGCGGCGTGGCCTTGGAATCGGACGGCAGCGTCTGGGGGTGGGGATTGAGGTTTCCGTCCAGGACGCCCCAGCGGGCCACGGGACTGCCTGCGGTTGCGTCCGTGGCCGCAGGCGACGGTTTCTTCTACGCCCTCGAGGCCGACGGGACGGCCTGGGGGCGGTACGGAAACGAACTTGGGCAGCTCGCGAACGGAGCCCTCCAGTACGCGTCGTCGCCAGTGAAGATGAAGACGCTGGGGACGGCCTGGCGCGTCGCAGCCTTCCAGGATACGGGCGGCGCCGTGAAATCGGACGGCAGCGTGTGGGTCTGGGGGGGCAACGACGCCGGTCAGCTAGGCGACGGACGGACCTTCGGGCGGACGTCCTTCGCCCCGGTCAACGGTTCCCGGGCGTACTCCGCGATTTCCGGAGGGTACCGGCACCTCGTCGCATTGGCCGTGGACGGGACCGTCTGGACGTGGGGGAACAATCCCAACGGCCAGCTCGGCACGGGCAGTCTCACATCCCCCTCGTCCCTGCCCGTAAGGGCCGGGACATTGACCGACGTTGCGATGGTGTCGGCGGGCAGCAACCACTGTGCGGCGGTAAAGAGCGACGGGACGGTCTGGTGGTGGGGCGGGTACCTGAGCGCCTACGCTTACTTACCTCAGCAGAAGACCACGCTGACAGGGGCCGTGGAGGCGGCGTCGGGCAGCGACTTCAGCATCGTGCGAAAGGCCGACGGCACCCTCTGGGCGTGGGGAAACAACGGGTCCGGGCGGCTGGGGGACGGTACGACGACGTCCACGACGACCCCCGTGCAGGTCCTGGGGGTTGCAACGGCCGCATCCGCGGCGGCGGGGAGCGTTCACGGGCTCGCCGCTCTTCAGGACGGGTCCGTTGTGGCCTGGGGCGAGAACGACAACGGGCAGCTCGGGGACGGCTCCACCACGAACCGGCCGACGGCGGGACCGGTCCTGGGACTGCCCGGCCCGGCGGCGTCGGTGACCGCCTCGGGCGACACCAGCTTCGCTCTGCTTCAGGACGGCAGCCTGTGGGCCTGGGGCTACAACGGGTTCGGCCAGCTTGGCGACGGAACGACTGCGAGGCGAACCTCTCCGGTAGCGGTATCGGGGATGGGATCGGGCGTCTTGGCTGTGGCCGCCTCCGGCAGCCACACGGTGGCCCTCAAGGCCGACGGAAGCGTGTGGGTCTGGGGTAGCAACAGTGACGGTCAATACGGCGACGGCACGACCGTGCAGAGCCTGGTTCCCGTTCAGATCGCTCCTCCCGGGTCGGCCTCGGCCGTTGCGGCTGGGTACGGCTATACGGCTTACATCAGAGAAGAGTGCGCCATGGGATGCACCGCGTCCGTTTCGCCGGTCGGAAACCCGGGCCTGGACGTTCTCTTCCAGGGCGGCGTGGATCCCGCGGGCTGTCCCGGCACGGCGGCCTACGAATGGGATTTCGGCGACGGCTCGGCGCACGGTACCTCCCAGGATGTATCGCACGCCTACATGGAACCGGGCAATTACCCTTGGACCCTGACGGTGACGCAGGGAGGAGCGACGTGCACGCAGGGCGGGAGCGTGACCGTGGCGGACTGCCTGCTGACCTGCAGTGCGACCGTTCCCACGCAGGGAACAGCCGGCGCGTCGGTGGACTTCGAGGCCGAGGCCTCCGCGAGCGTCTTCTGCGGTTCCGAAACGCCCGTCTACGACTGGGACTTCGGGGACGGCTCGGTCCACGGCAGCGGCTCGACTGCGGCCCACGTCTATGCCGGCGGAGGCACCTTCACGTGGACGGTGACCCTTTCCGTGGCAGGCGCGACCTGCTGGAAGTCGGGCTCCATAGTCGTAGCGCCTCCTCCCGTCATCGCGTCCATGCTCAAAGTCGGGAGCCCGTTCCGCATCAAGGTGCTGGGCAGCAACCTGCAGGACGGGATCCGGATCTTCATCAACGGCGGCGAGTGGTCAAATCTGAAGTGGAAGAACACTGGCATGGTCGTGATCAAGAAGGGCCGGGCTTTGAAGGACGAGGTGCCCAGGGGCGTACAGACGACCTTCCGGTTCCTGAATCCGGACGGAGGCGAAGTGGAGCGGACCTTCTCGTGGTAGGCCGGCACGGCTGAATCCGAAGGCGGCCGGGGACCGTGAAAAGTTCAAACGGCGTCCCGGCCGCCGCCTGTCAAAAATGATCGAGTCATGAGTGCGCCTGTAAGCGCTGTGATCGAGTGGTCACGTGGTCAGGTAATGCCATCGAACGCCGTCGTTTGGAGTCCGATCCCGATCCCGATTTCGAGGCGAGGTGGCCGGGAATTCAGCCGGCTCCTGTGGACCGCTTCGAAGGCCTCCCATCTGCCGTGTTTCCTTCAGACCTCCGGCTTTAGCCCTTAGCCCTTGGGAACAGACACCCGCCCTGGTTCTTTCCCGTCCTGCGGATCCCGAATCCGAGATTCCCCTCATTCCTCCGCCGGGCGAATGGAGCCGCGGAGCTTCTTGAGTCCACCCCGGCGCTTCTTCGCGTCCAGGCGGCGCTGCCTTTCGGCCCTGGAAGGCTTCGTGGGACGGCGCGGGCGCGGTGCGAGGGCGGCCTTGCGGATAAGCGCCACGAGCCGGTCGACGGCGTCCTTCCGGTTGGCCTCCTGCGTTCGGAAGCGCCTGGCCTCGATGAGGACGACCCCGTCCACGGTCACCCTGCCGCCGGCCAGCTTGAGAAGCCTTCCGCGAACGTCGTCGGGCAGGGATGGGGAATGGGCGGCGTCGAATCGGAGCTGGACGGCGGTCGCAACCTTGTTGACGTTCTGTCCGCCCGGTCCCGAAGCCCGGACGAAGACCTCGGACAGTTCGTTCTCTTCTATCCCGATTTCGTCCGTAATCCTGATCATGGTTCGATTGTACAGCAACAGGCCCGGTCAGTCGGTGCGCCGGATCAGGATGAGCGAGAGGTCGTCGAAGGGGCGCTCGTCGCCGACGAAGCGGTCCACCTCGGCCAGGATCATCGCCCCGGCGTCCACCGGGCTGAGGCCCTCGAGCCGGGGCAGGAGCTTTTCGAACAGGTCGTCGCCGTAGAACTCCATCTTCGCGTTTCGTGCCTCCGTCAGGCCGTCCGAATAGGCCAGGAGCATGCCGCCCGGTTCTATTTCGAGCCGCTGTTCCTTGTAGACGGCGTCCGGAAAAATGCCCACGGGGAGGGCGACCGAGGGCGGCGTCTCGCGCGTTCCTCCCTGGATGAGGATCGGCGGCGGGTGCCCGGCGTTCAGGAGCCGGACGGTCCCGCTGCCGGGTTCCAGGAGCATGGTGACCATGGTCGCGAAGCGGCCCGGGATGCCGTCCCGGCAGAAGATGATGTTCGTCTACTCGCCGAGGTCCGACAGCGTTTGGCAATCGGGGGCCAGCGCGCGCATGGTGGACTGGAGCTTGGCCATGAGAAGGGCCGCTCCCAGCCCCTTGCCCGACACGTCTCCCAGGACGAGCCCCAGGTTGTCGTGGCGGTCCTCCAGGTAGTCGACGAGGTCGCCGCCCACGTCATTTGCCGGCCGCGTGAAGAGCCAGACGTCCCACCCCTCGAGGGTGGGGTTCCGGGTCGGCATGAGGGCGAGCTGGACCGCCCGGCCGACCTCCAGTTCGTCCCTCGCCAGGAGCTTGTCCTTGAGTTCCAGCATCAGGATCACGAGCAGCAGCACGAAGCTGACGATGCTCATGTGGAAGTTGAACTCGAGGTTCCGGGTGCTGATGGAGAAGTTGCCGTAGAACAGCAGGAAGAGGCAGACCAGCAGGAGAAAGCGGCGGGCGGGCGGGAGCCTGAGGATCAGGCGCTTCAGAAGCCACCACGTCACGTGGAACCAGCGATGGAGCCGCCCCATGGACGCCAGCCTGTCGCGCTCCCTGTCGTCCAGGTAGAACCGGTACAGCTCGTTGAGATCACGGCGGATCGAGCGCTTCAGGTCGCCGCGCCTGAAGTCGCTTATGACGGTGTGTCCGAGGCGCTCCTGGCTCCGGGACGTAGTGTGTCTGGACGAACCTTCAGGCGTCATGGAATTCGGATCCCCTATGCATGCCAACTTGAAATTATAGCCGAATTCGGGGGCCGCACGGGGCGGTTCCGGCCTCATTCAGGAACTACGCAGCGCGGAGCGGTAAGTTGCTCCCGAAGCGGCGGGGTTCCGTTTGCCCGGAGGGAGGGATGAACGGGGGGCTGCGCAACCCTATATTGTGAGCAGCGGATACCGAGAGACCGGCGCGCGTCGCCGGATGGGAGCGAGGCGTCCCGTCGCGATGCCCGAGCGCGCCACGGGATCGGCCGGGGAGGAGACGATGAGCGTTCAAAGGCAGACCTATATCGTGTTGGGAATCGTCGTGCTGGGAGGGTTGGGCCTCGGGTTGTGGCACTCGCACTGGTGGTTCGTGGTGCCGGCGCTGGGAGGGCTCGGAATGACGATCGCGGGTCTGATCGGCGTGTGCACGCTGAACAAGGTCCTGTCGAAGCTTCCGTGGAACGAAGCGGACTCGGGAAAGATCTGACGCGAGGGCATCAGCCGGCGGGGCGCCGCCGCATCACCGTTTCAGGAACCCATCGGACCACGATCCACGCGCCCGCCAGGCACATGACGGCACCCGCCAGGAAGGGCAGTTCGAAGGAATAGACGTCGAGGGCGCCCGCCATGAGGGGCCCAAGGGCGATCCCCAGTCCGAACCCCATGGTGATGACGCTCATCTGACGGCCTTCTCCGCCGGCTTTGGCGATGTCTCCGGCGAGCGCGAAAGCCGGCGCCGCGATGGCCGCCGCGGCGATGCCCTGGAGCAGACGCAGGCCCGTGAGCTGGGCGGTCGTCCCCACGACTCCAAGCAGGGCCGTGGCGGGGGCCATGAAGACCAGCCCGGAGATGATCAGGGGCTTCCGGCCGAGCCGGTCCGACAGCCGCCCGAGGGGGATCTGGAAGATCAGGCGGCTGATCATGACGGCGCTGAAGGCGATGCTGAACCCGATGGCCGTCTCGTGCAGGCGCTCGTTGAACTGCTTCTCCAGAGTGGTCATCATGGAGAAGGCGCCCGCCATGACGAAAGTCGCCAGGCTGAGGGCGATCAGTCCCGGCGTGTAGATGTCCGGGTCCCAGAGCTTGAAGGTTCTGGCCGCGGCCCCTGGACCGCTCACGGGCACGTCCTTCACCCACATCTGGACGAGCCCCATTCCGACGAAGATGAGCGTGCCTCCGGCCACGAAGGCCGCGTTGAACCCGATGTGCACCACGATGACGCCGCCGAGCAGCGGGCCAACGGCAAAGCCCACCATGCGCATGGTGGTGTAGACGCCCATGGAGCCGCCGCGGGTCTGTTTGGTGGTCACGGCCGCCATAATGGCCATGGAAGCCGGGATGGTCAGGGCAACACCGAGCCCCTGCAAGGCGCGCAGAAGAAGGAGGTCCGTGAACCTGGAAGCGAACATGAAGGCCAGGGTTCCGCAGCCCATGACGAACAGGCCCGCCTGGATGATGATTTTGCGCCGGCCCAGCCGGTCGCTGAGGCTGCCCATGACCGGCTGAAACACGGCCGAGGTCAGGCCGAACAGCGAGAGCAGGATGCCGACCCTCACGGGCTCCGGAAAGGGGAACCAGGGGGCGGAAAGCTTCGCCACGTAGAGCGGCAGCACGATGAACAGGATGCTGTTCCCAAGGGCGTCCGCCAGCCTGGCGAAGGAAAGGGCCATGACGGCGCGGTTGACGCCTATGCTTTCCATGAAGGTCATGCGGATCTCCCCCGGCGAAGGGCCCGCCGCGCGTGTCTTTCCTTCTTCCCGATCATCGTCCGCGCGACCGTCCGGCGCCCGTCGGCGAATCGGCTCGGCCGGCGTCCGGCCGCTCATGATAACACTTCTTAGGCGTTTGCGGCACGATGAGGAGGGCGCCCGGGGCGGTCTGGCCCACCGCCTTTCCCCGCGTCTTGCAGGCGGCGATTTGCTTCTGTTATAGTCCCTCGCGGAAGGCGCCGATCGGAGGTCTCCGAGCGCGGCGCACCTGGGGGATGGGAGACTTATCATGACCGTCAACGTGTTGGGTATGCTCTTCGGGCGCTCGCCCTTCGGGCCGCTTCAGGCGCACATGAACAAGGTTCAGGAGTGCGCGTCCCACCTGCGGCCCTACTTCGAGCACATGATCGCGGGGAACAGGGAGGCGGCCGACGCCGAGCGTAAGAACATCCTCTTCCTCGAACACGAGGCCGACAAGGTCAAGAACGGCATCCGCGACAATCTGCCCAGGACCGCATTTCTCCCCGTCGACCGCCGTGATCTGCTCGAACTTCTGAGTATCATGGACGCCATCGCGGATTCGGCGGAGGACGCGGTGATCGTTTCCTCGCTGAAAGTCCTTCCCTGCCCGGAGTCCATCTGCACCCCCTTCCTGGAGTTCCTGGAAACCGTGGAGAAGACGGTGGTGGCGGCCGGCAGGGTCTTTGAATCGCTGGACCAGCTCGTGGAGGCGGCCTTCAGCGGACCCACGGCCAAGAAGGTCCACGAAGCCATCAGCGAAATCAATCGGCTCGAATGGGAGTCGGACAAGACGCAGTACCGTTTCGGAAAGCTCGTGCTTCAGCACGAAGACGAGCTGGGCCCCGTGAACACGATCATGTGGATGCGTCTCACGCAGCGCGTGGCGGGTCTCGCCAACGCGTCGGAAAAGGCGTGCGACCGTCTCCGTCTCCTCCTCCTGGTCTGAGTTATGGCCGTATTTCTCCTGGGCATCGCGATCATCGCCGGGCTCTACATGGCCTGGAACATCGGGGCCAACGATGTGGCCAACGCCATGGCCACCTCCGTGGGGTCCAAAGCGCTCACTCTCGCACAGGCCCTCATCGTGGCCGCCATCTTCGAATTCTCGGGCGCCATCCTGGCAGGCAGCCACGTGGCCGAAACGGTCCGCCAGGGCATTGTGGAGACCGACGCGTTTCCCAACTACCACCTTCTCATGCTGGGCATGCTCGGCTCACTGCTGGCGGCCGGCATCTGGCTCCACCTTTGCACCATGTTCGGGCTACCGGTTTCGACCACGCACTCCATCGTGGGTGCCGTGGCCGGCTTCGCCCTCGTCCAGCTGGGGGTTTCCGGCCTCCACTGGGACAAGGTGGCCACCATCACCGTGTCGTGGATCATCTCGCCGGTTCTGGGAGCGCTCATCGCGTTCCTGACCTTCTGGTTCATACTCAAGTTCATATTGGACAGCCGGCACCCGCGGGTCCGGGTGCGCCTGGTCGCGCCGTTCCTGGTGGGTCTGGTGGCCTTCATCCTGACCCTGTCCATGGTCTTCAAGGGGCTGAAGAACCTCCACCTGGACCTCGGCCTCTGGCAGGCCCTGCTCGTGGCGCTGGGCGTGGCGGCGCTGTGCACGGTCGTGTCGGCCCTGGGGCTGGGGCGCATCAAGATCGCCAGCAAGAACAGCCACTTCGGTTTCGTGGAGAGGAACTTCCGCTACCTGCAGATCGTGACGGCCTGCTACGTGGCCTTCGCCCACGGCGCCAACGACAACGCCAACGCCGTCGGCCCCATGGCGGCGGTGATCTCGCTCTGGCGGACCCACGAGGTCATGTCCAAGGTGCCCATCCCCATGTGGGTGCTGGCCCTCGGCGGGGTCGGCATCGTGATCGGGCTCGGGACGCTCGGCTACAAGGTCATGAAGACCGTGGGCGAGAAGATCACCGAACTCACGCCGTCCCGAGGCTTTTCGGCCGAGTTCGGCGCGGCGACCACCGTCCTGCTGGCGAGCAAGATGGGACTCCCCATCAGCACCACCCACACGCTGGTGGGTGCCGTGATCGGCGTGGGACTGGCCCGGGGGCTGGGGCTGTTGAACCTTCGGGTACTGCGGGATATCGTGGCCTCGTGGTTCCTGACACTGCCCGCGGCGGCGCTCATCAGCGCCGGGATCTACCTGCTGCTCAGAGCCCTCTTCTGATCGTCTGTTCTCCCGAGATCCCGCACCGAGTCGTACCCGTTACGGCTATACTGTCCCCGTCGGAAGGGCGGGACGCCTGAACGGGTGTCCCCTTTCCGGGGCGGGCCGCGGGCTGCCGACGGGGAGGATTCATGACCGACGACGCCTTGTCCGGATCGGGATGGAGCCGGATCGTCCTTCATGCCGACATGGACGCCTTCTTCGCAGCCGTCGAACAGAGGGACAGACCCGAACTGAGGGGCAGGCCCGTCCTGGTGGGCGGGGTCGGAGGACGCGGCGTCGTGTCCACGGCGAGCTACGAGGCACGGCCTTTCGGGTGCCACAGCGCCATGCCCATGGCCGAGGCCCGCAGGCGCTGCCCGCAGGCCGTGGTCCTGCCGCCCGACTTCAACCGCTACAAGGAAGCCTCCGACGTCATCATGGGCGTCTTCGACGAGTTCTCACCCTACGTGGAGGCTCTGAGCCTGGACGAGGCCTTCCTCGACATGACAGGCGCCCAGGGGCTGTTCGGGACGCCGGAAGTCATGGCCGGGCGTTTGAAGAAAGCCGTCTTCGAAGCCACGCGGGGCCTGACCGTATCCGTGGGGCTGGCGCCCACCAAATTTGTGGCCAAGGTCGCCAGCGACTACCGGAAGCCCGACGGGCTGACCGTGGTGCCGCCCGGCACGGTCGAGGCCTTCCTCTGGCCTCTGGACGTCTCCAGGCTGTGGGGCGTGGGACCCCGTACGAAGGAAGAGCTCGACCGGACCGGCCTGCGCCTGATAGGGGACGTGGCCCGGACGCCGGTCGAGACCATGGTGGAGCTGTTCGGGGAGAACGGACGCCGCATCCACGACCTGGCTC
>JBJKRE010000264.1:0-2546 GCA_046704825.1 Acidobacteriota bacterium | reverse complement strand
CCTGGCTCCTGCTCGCCACGCCGAACGGGGTGGCGCAGATTGCCCTGATCTACGCGGTCACCTTTGTCATCGGTGTCGGCGGGCTCCACCACTCCATCGCCGGAGCGTCCGAGATGTTCACGGCCTGGTTCGTCAGCGAGAGGTTCGCCGCGGGCAGGGCCCTACGCTTTCTGGCGATCGCCCTGGCCGGAAACCTCGCGGGAGGGAGCCTCTTCGTGGCCGCCCTCAACTACGCCCACATCCGGAGGACCCGGGTGGTCCCATAGAAATCCTTGCTGACCCTGGACCTCGAAAGGCGGGGCTGGTCTCTGAACCACAGAGGAAACCAAGGGCACAGGGGAGAACAGTTCGCCGCTCTTCGCGACTTTCCTATCCGCCGCGCCGAAAGCCGCCCGCCCTGCCGACCCCCCCGGCCGCGGCCTCCGCACTCCACCGGCCCGACCGGGAAGTCCGCATCCACGAGGCCGCCCACGCTGCCAAAGCGGGCGCCAACGCCCCGGGGGGCCGTCGTTCAGTTGCACCACCGTTCCCGACGGCAAGCGCTACGCCACCGCCGGGGAGATCGAGATCGACACCCCTCGGGGGTAGCAGTGGACCCCGGCGCCACGGCGGCCCAGATGCAGGTCGTCTGCAGGGCGGCGCTGACTCCGGCCAACCCGTCGGCTCAGGATCAGCAATTCCCGGTCTAGGCGAAGAATCGCGTGTGAAGGTTCGCGTCAACGGAAGATTGGCGAGGTTTGGAGCCTTTGAGTAGCGCATGAACGAGCCGGCGGGAAGCATATCGACAAGCACCCAAAGGACCCGGCCCGTAGGTCGTGTCTGCGTGGAGCGTGGTCCGGTAGAGCCTCGCCGTGCGGGGCGCGTCGTCAGGCCGTGCCGAGATAGGGCTGCGGGTCCATGCGGATGTCGTGCAAGAGGACCTCGTAGAGTTGGGTCATGGAGTGGAGGAGCAGCATCTGAAAGGCCGAGCGCATGGCCTCCCAGAGGGCTCGCTTGCTGCGCAGCTTCTCGCGGACGGCCTGGAAGAGCTCGCAGCAGTGCTGCTGCACCTGGTCGACCAGGAAGGCGAGCATCATGAGGGTGGCGAAGACCGCCGCCAGGTGCTTCTGGCCCAGTCCGTAGTTGTGCCCGAAGTGGTAGCCCTGGTTCTTGAGCGTGTTGAAGGTCTCGTTCTCGATTCTCCAGCGGGCGCGTCCGCCGCGCATGATGCCGTAGACGGTGGCTTGGGTCAGCGGCAGGTCTGTGACCCAGGTGAAGTGCTGGACCACCGCGCCCTTGGGGTCGAGCTGCCAGTACTCGACGAAGTTGACGACCACGTCGAGATTGGACTTGTTGATCGGGACCTCGTCGAGGAAACGGAAGCGGTGCGTGACCGGCGCCTGCTGCGGGCCCGACACCTGTTCGTGGTGGGTGACGAGACCCTCCCGGTCGGCGGCGTCGATATAGTCGAAGAGCAAGGCGTGGTCGCCGGGCTTGACGCCCAGGATGAAGCGGCAGTTGTGGCTGCGCAGGTCCCGGATGTGAGGGGCATTGGGGCTGAGCGCGTCCTCGGTGATGACCACGGGCAGATGGGGGTGGTCCTCCCGGAACTTCCGCAGCCAGCGGCGAGCGGCATGGCGCTCGCAGTCGTTCTTCGTCTGGCCGTCGCGGTTGGTGATCATCTCGGGGAACAGCGGGATGACCTCGCTCTTCTCCGGGTGGACCAGGCAGGCGCCGAGCATCTGGAGGTGATAGGTGCTCTTGCCGGTCTTCTTGTGGGTCTTGATCAGACAGGCCGAGGAGCCGAGGTTCTCCGAGGCGTAGAATCCCGTGCCGTCGAGGCTCAGCAGATAGTGACCGTCGAGGAAGACGAAGGGTTCCAGGGCCTTGCCGCGCTGGAGCTTGCGGAACACGGCGCGAAAGGCAGGCCGCAGGCGGTCGGGAAGGACGCCATCGCAGATCACGCGCATCTGCGTGTCGGAGGGCACCCGGTCGATGCGGTAGATCGCCTGGAGGTTGGGGTCGCAGCGCTGGCGCCGCTCCTCGAAGGCCAGCAACGACGGATCCTTCAAGGAGAACATGGCGAAGCCCGACAGGAGGGCATCGGCCAGCGAGATTTCGACCGCACCGGCGCGCCATTCCGCCACCTGCGAGAACTCGGCCTTCAGCATGTGCAGCAGCGCGTCCGCACAGAGGTCCTTGCGGATGCGGGGAGGGACGGCGGCGGGGTGGGAGCGAGGCGGTTTCATGGAAGCAGAGCATATGAGATCCGACGGGAGATGTCCAGCGAAAAACGCAACGGCTCACGCTTGAAGAATCCTGTCAAGTTTGACTGCGTCGGCAGGCTGCGCGCTTACGAAACGACGCTCGGCTTTGCGCCCGCCAGCAGGGGGCCGGGAATTGCTGACGAATCTCCCAGTTGTTGCTTGCGTCAGCGTGGCCGCCCTCAAGCGTGGCCACCCGGGGATAGTGAGAACTCAGGGGCAACGCGAGAGGTTAGGTTCCCCATGGAGGGCCGCCAACACCCTCGGGGTGGACCCGCCGAAGGGCCGCGTGATCCTGCGGAG
>JBJKRE010000263.1:0-5512 GCA_046704825.1 Acidobacteriota bacterium | reverse complement strand
CTCGTGCTGAGCGGCATCGCGGGCTGCAGCGGGGCCTCGCTGACGGGCAGACAGGCCCCCGACGTGGAAGGCGGCGATGCAGGGCCGTCGCGGGCTCAGCGGAAGCACACGGGGAACGTCCGCCCCGCATCCATCCCGCTGCTCAGCCTAGACAACCTGACCCCTTCGGACGTCACTAAAGATGAACCGCCCAGGAACCTCTTCGCCTTCGAGCAGGACCCGGCCATTCTGGCCAAGAAGAAGAAGGAGGCGGAGGAGGCCGCCAGGGCGGCCGCCGAAGCGGCCAAGAAGGCCCAGGCGATGCAGAAGCAGAGGATGGAGACCTTGCGAAAGAACCCGCCGCCGCCCGCACCGCCCCAGGTCACCTTCAACTTCGTCGGCTATTTCGGTCTGCCCGACAGCAGGATCGGTGTTTTCGTGAGCCGCGGTGCCCGGGACGTGATCCTGGCGAAAAAGGGCGACACGGTCATGTCCAAATACAAAATCCTAGATATCGGATACGAATCGGCTGAGATAGGCTTCCAGGGATTCAAGCAAACAGAGCGCATTCCCCTGTCTGGAGGAGGGAAGTAAGGTGAAATCAAAGGTCCTCCTAATTTTGTTCTCGATGAGCCTGCTGGCCCTCGTCGTTTCCTGCGGCGCCGGCGCCTACCACAAGGGACGCTACCTGCTGGACAAAGGCATGTACGACGACGCGGTGAAACAGTTCCAGCTCGCGGAGAAGGCGAACCCGCGCAACGTGAAGTACAAGACGGCCCTTGTGCGGGCCAAGCTCACGGCCGCCCAGCAGCACTTCGACAAGGGCAAGATGGCCATGGCGCACGGAGATCTGGACCAGGCCGCCATAGAACTCGAAAAGGCACTGGAGCTGGATCCCGGCAACCAGTACGCCCGGGACACCCTCCAGAAGGTCATCGACACGGCCTCGGAAAAGGAGCAGGCCCAGCGCACGGCCGCCAGGATGTCGCTCGAACAGATGAAGCGGCAGGCGGAGAAGGACACCGGAGTGCCCCAGCTCGACCCCAAGTCCAACATCCCCATCGTCTTGAAGTTCAACGACACGCCGCTCAAGACGATCCTTGACGCCATCTCCAAGGCGAGCGGGATCAACTTCCTCTACGACGACAAGGTGGACCAGAACAAGCGGGTGACGGTCGACTTCGCCAAGGTGGACCTGGCCCAGGTGCTGGATTTCCTGATGCTCCAGACGAAGAACTTCTATAAGGTGCTCGACCCTCACTCCCTCATCATCGTGCCCGACACGAAACAGAAGCGGGACGAGTACCAGGACGAGGTCATCCGGACCTTCTACCTGTCGAACGCGAACGCCAAGGACATCTTCCAGCTCGTCCGGTCCATCCTCCAGGTGAGGAAGATGGCCATGAACCAGGAACTCAACTCCATCACCATCGAGGACACGCCCGAAAACGTGGCCATCGCCCAGCGCATCATAGAGAACAACGACAAGAGCAAGGGCGAGGTGCTGGTGGACGTGGAGCTGCTGGAAGTCGATTCCACCCTGACGCGGAACCTGGGCATCAACCTCGACACCAACTCGTTCACCATCGGCCCCGGACACAACCTCGTGACCTCGACGGATTCGACTACCAGCACGTCCAGCACCTCAATCGGTCACGGAGCGCCCATACCGCTCAACGAACTGGGGCGCACCCTGGGCCACAACCTCTGGGTCTACCCCGTGCCCAACCTCATCGTGAACATGCTCCTGTCCAACAGCGATACGCAGGTCCTGGCCAAGCCCCAGCTGCGCGTCATGGAGGGGCAGAAGGCCATGGTCCACATCGGTCAGCGGATACCGGTCCCGACGTCCAACCAGTACCTGGGCAGCACGGGGACCTCCACCACCTACACGCCCATCACGTCCTATACGTACCAGGACGTCGGCGTCAAGATCGAGGTGGAGCCCAAGGTCCACCACAACAGGGAAATCACCCTCAAGCTCAAGACCGAAGTGTCCTCCGTCGCCGGCTACGTGACCCAGCCCGGCAACAGCCTGAGTTCGCCCCAGCCTATCCTGGGAACGCGCGACGCACAGACCACCATCCGCCTGGAGGACGGCGAAACGAGCCTGCTGGCCGGCCTGATCCAGACGGACGACAAGAAAGCGCTGACCGGTCTGCCGGGGATCAGCGAGGTGCCGATACTCCGGAGGCTCTTCTCTTCGACGCAGACCAACAAGGACTCCACCGACGTGGTCGTCCTTGTCACGCCGCACATCATCCGCATGCCCAACATCACGGAGCAGAACCTGGAGCCGCTGTACGTGGGCACCGCTGACAAGCCTTCGCTGGGCGGTTCCCAGCCCTCGCCCTTCGCCTCGGGGCCGGCCGTCGCCCCGCCGTCCGAAGGCGAATCGGCTAACGCGGGCGAGCCGGAGGCGGGGAATTCCAGCGACAAGTCCAAGGACAACCAGCCCGCCGAGAACGCCCAGGCGGGCAGGCTCCTGGTCAGCCCCACCAGCATCCAGGCCACCGTCGGGCAGCCCGTGATCGTGAACCTCGTCCTCATCGGGGCGAAGGAGCTCAAGGGCATGCAGATGGACCTGAACTTCCCGAACGACGTCCTCCACTTCCAGGGCGCCGACGAAGGGACCTTCTTCCGCATGGGCGGCGGCAACGCCAGCTTCAGCGGGCAGGAGGCCCAGCCCGGCGTCGTGGGGCTGAACATGGCCCGCGGCGACAATTCGGGCGCGTCGGGTTCGGGGCTCATCGCCCGCATCCGGTTCGTCGCCCAGAAGGCCGGGACCGGACGAATCGAAGTATCGAGCGCTCAGGCGACCGGCGTGGGCGGACAACCCGTTCCCATGCCGCCCGCCTTCGCGACAGTAACCGTCAACCCCGCTCCGAACCCGCCCAAGGGTGGCGGAGCCAAATCAGGAGGCTGACAGACGTGAAAGGGATCGACCGTTCGCGCGAAAGAGGCATCTCCCTCTTTGAAGTGGGTCTGGCGGTGGCGCTCCTGGCCATTCTGGCCATGGTCGCCATCCCGGCCCAGCAGATTATGGCCAGGCGCGCGAAGGAGGTGGAACTCAGGAGGGACTTGAGGGAAATGCGCAGGGCCATCGACGAGTACCACCGCTACGCCGTCCAGGGCCTCATCACCCAGACGGACGTCTCCCAGGACTTTTATCCTCCGGACCTCGAGACGCTCGTCGACGGTGTGGAACTGGCCGGCGATCCCACCGGGAAGAAGATACGCTTCCTCAGGAGGATACCCATCGATCCCATGACCGGCGAGGCCAACTGGGGCCTGAGATCCACGCGGGACGAACCCGATTCGACCATGTGGGGCGGCGAGAACGTCTACGACGTCTACTCGCAGAGCACGGCGCTTGCCTTGGACGGAAAGACGCACTACAACCAGTGGTAGCGACCGGTGATGGAACCATGAAGGGACGACGGACATGACGAACGTACAGGGAGGCGCAGGAAACAGCACGCTGACACCGGAGCGCGGTGCGCCGGCCGGCCCGGCCCCGCGGCGATGCCGGAAAGCGCGCCGGGACAAGGGCTTCACCCTCATCGAACTGATGGTAGTGGTGGCGATTATCGGCATCCTCGTCAGCATGGCGGTGCCGACCTACAGGGGGCTCATCCTCCGCGCGCGGGAGACGGTCCTCAAGCAGAACCTCTTCGTGCTGCGGGACTGCATCGACCAGTACTACGCGGACAAAGGAAAGTACCCCGGGTCCCTGGACGAACTGGTCTCGGACGGGTACCTCCGGCACCTCCCCGTAGACCCCATGACGGGCAAGGCGGACTGGGTGACCGTTCCCTACTCCGGCAACGACCAGGGACAGCTCGAACCGACGGAAGGCCAGGACACGGGGGGGATCTGGGACGTTCATTCGGCCGACCCGAAATACAAGGACTGGTGACATGGGAAAGAACGCCGGGAGGGGGACGAACAGGCTCCTGAGCCCGCCCCGCGGAGGCGAACGCGGCGTTATCTTTATCTGGGTCCTCGTGTCCCTCTTTGTGCTGGCGGTCATGCTGATGGCCGCCGCCCAACCGGCGTCCATCGTCGCGCGGCGGGAGCACGAGAAGGAGCTGATCTTCAGGGGGGAGGCCTACACCGAGGCCATTCGCCGGTACATGATGGAAAACCACGGGACCTTTCCCACCCACCTGAAGGATCTGATGAAACCCGGCGGTCCCAAGCGGATCCGCTACATCCGGCACCTTTATTCGAACCCCTTCGCCACGGACGGGAAGTGGGGCCTGCTGGCGCCGGGGACCACGGTCGTGACCATCGGGAAGGACGGGCAGCCCGTCTACACGCCGCAGGGCGGCGGCCCCATGAGTAACAGCCCGGGGTCCCCGCCGCCCAAAAAGCCCCCTGGCAACGTGACGCCTCCCTCTTCGAGCGGCGATTCGGGCGGCTTCGATGACTCGTCTTCCTCGGGCACCTCCGGGGGGGGCGACGCGTCCGGGGTGCACAAGCCCGGCACCGTGATGGTCCTGCCCTTCAGGCTGGACGGCAAGGAGGGGCAGCCCATTCTGGGCGTGTACTGCAAGGTCCACGACAAAGGTTTTCAGGACTTTCGTGGAAAGTGGTACTACGATGAATGGTTCTTCTCCCCTCTGGTAATTCCGCCTCCCATGGGACCCCGCGGGCCCGTCCAGTCGGGCTGAAGCCTCCCCGCGACCAGCAGGCCTCCAACGAAGGTTTAGCGCCAATACGGTCCCAACGGCCCAAGCGGCGGGAGTCTCCTTCCAGCGGCACCCTTCCCCGCACCATACCTTCAATCGCGGACAGACGGAGACGATGCGCCGTTTCGTGCAATAGATGGCGGGAGCGAACGGTTCTATTGGGCTACAATAGACTTTTGGGAAGAGAGATCGCGTGTCCAAAGGTGCACTGGATATAGTAAAGATATTCTGGCGGTTCCGCACGAAGGCGGTGCTGGGCATCCTCTGCCTGCTGGTCGTGGACGCCGCCCAGCTGACCATCCCCCTCGTCGTGAAATCGGTGGTGGACGGCCTGGTGGGCGGGAGCATCACCGGCGGCCGGATCGGCCGGGATGCGCTCATCCTCCTGGGGTTGGCGGCCACCATCGCGGTGTTCCGGTTTGCATGGCGACACTTCTTCTTCTCGATGGCGAGGCGGGCCGAGTACGACCTGCGCAACCGAATCCTCGACCACGCCTACGCCCTGTCCACCCGCTTCTTCTCCAAAACGAAAACGGGCGAGTTCATGGCTCTTGCCACCAACGACGTGGAATCGGTTCGGCAGGCCATCGCCATGGGTTTCGTAGCCGGCTTCGACGCCAGCGTATACGCCGTAGTCGCAGTCGGCGCCATGCTTTGGCTGGACCACGTGCTGGCCCTGTGGACCATACTCCCCCTGCCCTTCCTGGCTCTCCTCATGGCGCTTTCGCTCAGGGCCATCTACGAACGTTGGGACACGGTGCAGGCCTCCTTCGAAACCCTCACCGAGAAGTCCCGCGAGTCCATTTCCGGCATGCGCGTCCTGAGGGCTTACGACCGCG
>JBJKRE010000262.1:0-12453 GCA_046704825.1 Acidobacteriota bacterium | reverse complement strand
CCCGTAGTTTCTTGCACCAGGTAGTGCCCGTACCCATCCCAGAACCCTCGGCGGGTCTGCTTTGTCCAGAGGGCGGTCGAGCCGTTCGGATAGTAGATCGTCCACGAACCGCCGTCCTGCCCTTGCGTGAACCTCGCACGAATGTAGCTGCCGTCGTTCGTGAAGTACCACGTACTATTCTTGGGGGAATTCGGTGTGGGAAGCAGGTCATTAGAAGTGTCGGGCCCATTGTAGTTCTCTATGGCCGAGTTCAGGTAAAGTCGGTGCTCTGCTCCCGTTTCGTCCATGTAGTAATAGTCGCATAGGGACACGTTGCCCGAACCGGTTGCCCGGACGGCCTCCCCCAGACGCATGAAGACCCGTCCGTAAGAAAGGGTCCAGCCCTTTCCCAGAGGTCCGTAGGGCACATCGGTTCCGTGATAGGAATCGAAGGCTGAGTTCTCGTCCTTGCTGTTGTACACCCTCTGGGGGCGGAGCGTCACACCGTTGTTCTGGGGAAGCGAAATAGCCGACTGGTGAACCACCGTCAGACCGCCGGTGGCTATGTTGACGTGCTCGCCGTTGCCGAAATTCTGGTACGGCATAACCGGCTTGAAGCCAGGCGCGTTTTGGACGACCTGGGACACCTCTTGCGCCCAGACGATTGGACTGAAGAACAGGAATGAGATGAAAACGATAAGGAAGGAAACGATGCTAGTCCGCAGAGCAACACGCTGCCTGGCCATTGGCATGTCCTCCTTCTCCTTAACGAGTTGAGTAGGAAACACAAACGCTGTCGCCGATCCTCCTGTTTGACTGACCTGATGAATGCTGTAGTGTCCAGAAGAACCTATAGCGCCTCTACAGACAGCGCGCCTCCAACCAGAGTTGTAGATACGGACCTACAACTCTGGTTGGAGAAGAACTGAAAAGGCTTATATTGGCGAAACTTAGTGGGAGGACTGAAGGGCGAGCCGTGTCAACATGGCAGCGAAGATATCGTTGGTCTGTGACGGCGATCACGTTGGGAGGCTCGGCCCTGTTCGCGAATGCCTGATTTACATGGGGCATCTTGGCGGTCTTTCGCCACGATCATCCTGACGATAGGGGTTTTTCAGGAGGTCAGTCTAGCGGGCTCTTCGAGGATCCTGAGGAGGGCTTCGGCACAGAAGACCCTGTCGCGCTTGCCTTCGCTGACCTGTCGCAGGATCCCCTGCTTTTCCAAACGTTCGATGGCCCGCTGGGACGTGGTGAATGCAACGCCCAGCTTTTCGGCGGCGCCCTTGATCGTGACGTAGGGGTTGGACGCCAGCAGGTCCACCACCTGATGTGCCGTCTTGGACCCTCCGCCGGCGGCCTCACGCCTCCACGCTTCGAGAAGACCGAGTATTCTCTCGGAGCGCCCGAGAGCGTCTTCGGACTGCCGCGCCACACCCGTCAAAAAGTAAATGAGCCACGCTTCCCACGCGCCTTCTCGCGTAACCGCGCTGAGCCGGTCGTAATACTCTGCCCGGGTCGCATCGAAAAAGGCGCTCAGATAAAGCAGGGGGCTCGGCAGGAGTTGCCGAGCCACGAGGAACAGCGTGATCAACAGACGTCCCACCCTGCCGTTGCCGTCCAGGAAGGGATGGATGGCTTCAAACTGGACATGGGCCAGGGCGATCTGGACGAGGGGAGGCAGGCTTTGATCGTGAAGAAAGCGCTCCCATTCTCCCAGGCACTCCATCATCTCCTGGGGCGGCGGCGGAACATAGGATGCGGCCTCGGGCGGGCTGCCCGGCGGCCCGATCCAGTTCTGGGATCGCCGGAACTCCCCGGGCGTAGCGGTGTTGCCCCGCACATCCTTCATCAGCCGTTTGTGGAGTTCCTTTGTAAGTCTGAGAGACAGTGGGAGCCTGCCCAGCCTCCCGAGGCCGTACTCGAGAGCGGTCACGTAGTTGCCGACCTCATGCAGGTCGTCCGGGCTTCTCTCTACCTGCGCACCCGCCTCGGCGGCAAGCAGTTCTCCCAGCGTGGCCTGTGTGCCCTCGATGTGGCTCGAAAGAACGGCCTCTCTCCTGACGAAAGGTCTGATCAGAAGGTGCGGATTGGGCAGCCGCGCACCGGTACCAGCCAAACGTCCGAGGAGATGATCCGCCTCCGAGAGCGCCGCCACCAGGTGGGGCGTCCAGTCTAGCGCCGGCGGAAGGGGGTCGGGGACAAAGGCCATGTAGCCTTCCGGACACCGCACCATGCGACCCGGCATCTTCGTTTTGGCGGTCATGAAGCCCTCCTCGGTACCTATGCGCCCTGCCTCTATTTTCGGTCTCGAAAATAGAGGCGCGGATTATTTTCATTTTGTCGCACATTCGATAATAAGAAGTCAAGCCCCTTTATAAAACCGATTCCACGTAGGGCCGCATGACGTTAGTGACTCTGCAGATCTCGGCGAAGTGCCACAGGTCGTCCAGGGTGACTCTTTGATGGCGCCATGCTTCCCGCAGCGCCTCCAGGGCGACGTCCAGACCGACCTTGGTGCGGAATTTAAAGCAATCCACGACGGTCTTGGCCGGGCTGTAAATCTTCAGCTTCATGCCTTCTATCGAATGAAGCTCAATTCCCGCTTCATACGACGCCTGTGAATACTGAAAGACTCTCAGCGTCGCAAGTTCCAGCCTCGGGCAGGCCGCGTGACGGGGCAGGGCTATGTGAAGCTCGTGAGGGATCCGGTCCGTGAGCCCGTGGTAGAAGAGCGCCGAAGTGAGGCATACGACCGCCGACGGTACTTTTGCCGCCACGATCGCAAGGTCGGGGTCGGACAGCTCGGGCGCGTCTATAAGCCGGTGCAGTCCCCTTTCAAGGGTAATGATGAGGCCTTCGTCCCTGAGCGCGTAGAGCGTGCGCGGATGAATGCCCAGCCGGAGCGCCTCCGACGTTCGCAGCATCCCATGGTGGTTCTCAAACTGTCTTAATGCCTCTTCTTTCGCAGTCATCCTGGCCCCTTGGATAATACTATCGTCATTTATTAATTACTGCAAATATATTTGTCCATACCCAAAAAGAAGCCCCTGCCCGCAGGCAGGGTGTCTTGCCTCGGGAGGGATTCGCAACTCGTGACCTTCGGCTTCGACGAGTATCAGGGAAAAACTTGCGAAAAACTTGCAATTTGACCCTGTCGCCCGTCGGCCTCGAAATGCGGACGCACGCATAACTCATTCATTTTCCGAGGGTTAAATGGTGCGCTCGGCGGGATTCGAACCCACGACCTTCGGCTCCGGAGGCCGACGCTCTATCCAACTGAGCTACGAGCGCTGATGGTGGGGTGAGCGACGGGGGTCGAACCCGCGACCACCGGAGCCACAGTCCGGTGCTCTACCAACTGAGCTACGCTCACCACAGAGCGCGGATGTACGGGCCATCCGCCAGAATAAAGTACACTTTTGAGCCCGCGCGGTCAAGGGGCTTGGGCCTTCTGCGCGGTGATCAAGTGACCGAGTGATCCAGTGATCAAGTCGCGGGTAATCCTTCGAAGGCTCGTCCCCATCCGTACCGAGTCTTTCCTTTAATCTTTAGCCCTTTGCCCTTAGCCTTTGGGAGATGATTCTTGTCCCTCGCTTCCTTGCCTTTGCCGTCTTCTCATTCCCCATTCCGAAATCCCGCCCCTTCCACGACGTGCCGTGCGCTATAATGACCGAGACATTGGGAAGGAGGACGTCATGAGCGATTGCCTCTTCTGCAAGATCGCAGCGGGCGAGATTCCGAGCCACGAGGTCTACTCGGACGAGTACTTCTACGCATTCGAAGATATAAATCCCCAGGCGCCGACGCACGTCCTGGTGATCCCCCGCAAGCACTTCGCCACGCTGAACGACGTGGGCGAGGACGACGCGGAGATGCTGGGCAGGATGGTACTGATCGCCCGGCGCATAGCCAGGGAACGGGGCCTGGGCGACGAGGGGTACCGGGTTGTCGCCAACTGCCTCGAAGCGGCCGGACAGACCGTCTTTCACATCCATTTCCACCTGATGGGAGGCCGCGCCTTCCACTGGCCTCCGGGCTGACCGGGGCTACCCGGCCCGAACGAGAGCTCCAGGCCCTCCCGCAGCCGGCCGGGCTCGCCCCGCGCCTTCGGGGTTTTCACGGATATGTGCTATGATGACGCTCGGGAGTGCCTTTCCGGACGGATTTTCCGGGGAATTGGAGGACCTTCCAGGCTGTTCCACATCCTTAAAGTAAGGGTACGCACCGAATGTCGCAGGCGTTGAAGGTGGAAACGTACGAAGTCGGGCCTCTGGAAAACAACACCTACCTCGTGGTGGACCACGAGGCGAAGGAGGCGATCCTCGTGGACCCCGGCATCGGGTCCGAGACGGTGGAGGAGCGCGTCCGAGACCTGGGCGTGAACCTGCTGGCCATCGTCAACACCCACGGGCATTTCGACCATCTCTACAACAACGCCTATTTCGTCAAGGCCTTCGGTTGCCCCATCTGGATCCACAAGGACGACCTCGAACTGCTCCGGGACATGCCCCGCCACGCCTCACTTTTCGGGTATTCGGTCAGGCAGAGCCCCGAACCCTCGGCCTTCCTCGAGGACCACGAACCGGTCCGCGTCGGGCGGCACGAGCTTACCGTACTGCACACACCGGGCCACTCGCCGGGCGGAGTGTGCCTGGCCGGCGAAGGGTTCGTGATGGTCGGAGATACGCTCTTCGCCCAGTCCATCGGCAGGACCGACCTGCCCGGCGGAGACTACGACACGCTCGTGATGTCGATACGGCGGCAGCTCTACACCCTTCCGGACAACACCGAGGTACTGCCGGGCCACGGCCCCTCCACCCTCATCGGGTTCGAGAAGCGGCACAACCCGTTTGTTAAGGCGATCGCGTCCCATGCGGACTGAGACCATACGAGACACCATCCCCCTCCAGCAGGGCATCCTCTACGGACCGGTGCAGTCGCGCCGCCTGGGGCGCTCGCTGGGGCTCAACATCTGCCCCAGCGAAATAAAGGTTTGCTCTCTCAACTGCCGATACTGCCAGTACTCATGGACGGGCATGCTGGCGACCAATCCCGAGCTGTTCGCCGCCTTCCTGCCCAGCCGCGAGGAGGTCCGGCTGGCGCTGGAGGCCCGGCTGCGGGAGCTGGAGGAGGCGGGGACCCCGCCGGACACGCTCACCTTTTCGGGGAACGGTGAGGCCACTCTGCACCCGGAGTTCCCCTTCATCGTGGAGGACGTGGTCAAGCTCCGCGACCGGTACGCCCCGGACTGCAGAACAGCGATCCTGTCCAACAGCACCACGATCCACCGAGAGGAGATCCGCAACGTTCTCAAGCTGCTCGACGACCCCATCCTGAAGCTGGATGCAGGCCGGGAGAGCATGTTCATAAAGCTGAACGCCCCAGCCAGGGGCGTGCGGTTTCAAGATATCGTGGAGGGACTCGTCCTGATGAACGGAAGCTCCGTTCTTCAGGCGCTTTTCGTGACCGGCCATGTGGACAACACCGCCGACGAAGAGGTGGACGCATGGCTGGAACTGGTCAAGAACATCACCCCCCGCCAGGTTCAGATCTACACCCTGGACCGCGGTCCCGCGGACCGGGGCCTGAGGACGGTACCGATCCCGACGCTCGAGGCCATCGCTGCACGCGTGACCCTGGAAGCCGACGTCGAGGCCGTCGTCTTCGCCTGAACCGGCGGTATTTTATGACGGAGGCATAAGGCCATGGGAGGCCATTACGTACTCATGCCCGTCCTGGCGGGCCTGGTGGGCATCGCACTGGGCGTTCTCGGGGGCTGGCTCCTGTGCAATCGCATGGGCCGGAACTCGATCACCCGCGCCCGCGAAGAAGTCCAGAGGCTGCTCGACGACGCCAACGCGCAGGCGGACAAGCTGAAGAAACTGCACCTCGCCAAGGCGCGTGAACAGTTCCAACAGGAGCGCACCGCCGCCGAGGAGGACTACCAGAAACGCTTCGAATCGGTCAAGAACATAGAGCGGGCCATGAACCGGCGCGACGCGCACCTCCAGCAGGTGGACCGCCAGCTCAAGCGACAAGCATCAGACCTCGACGCCGAGAAGGAACAGCTCAAGCAGGACAGGCTCACCCTTCAGGACGAGGAGGAGAAGCTCAAGTCCCTGCAGGAAGAGTTCATAAACCGTCTGGAGCGCGTTTCGGGGCTCAGCGTCGAGGAAGCCAAGAAGCATCTGTTCGCCAACCTGAAGAGCGAGGCCGAACACGAGGCGGCCAACCTGATACGGCAGATCAAGGAAGACGCCCAGCGAACCGCCGAACTCGAGGCACAGAAAATCGTGACGCTGGCCATCGAACGCGTTGCGGTGGACCAGGTGGTGGAGCGTACCACCAGCCAGTTCAGGCTGCCCGACGAAAGCGTCAAGGGACGCCTCATCGGTCACGAGGGGCGGAACATCAAGTTCTTCGAGGACCAGACGGGCATGCAACTCCTGATCAACAACGACGATCCCAACACCGTGATCATTTCCGGCTTCAACCCCGTGGCCCGGGAGATCGCCCGGCAGTCGCTCGACCGGCTCCTCCAGGGCGGAAAAATCCACCCGAGGAAGATCCAGGAGGTGGTCGCCAAGTCCCGCAAAAAGGTGAACCGTGAGATCAACCAGGCGGGCGAGGAGGCCTTCAAGCACCTCCAGCTCACACCGCCCCACCCGGAGATACTGAAGCTGGTGGGCAAGCTGAAGTACCGCACGTCCTACGGACAGAACGTGCTGAACCACTCCATCGAGGTCTCAGAGCTGTGCGCCGGCATGGCGGCCGAACTCGGTCTGGACGTGGACCTGGCAAAACGCGCCGGGCTCCTTCATGACATCGGCAAGGCCATCGACGTGGAGCGGGAGGGCACGCACCCCGAACTGGGCGGCGAAGCCGCCCGGAAGTACGGTGAACACGATGTGGTGGTGAACGCCATCGAGAGCCACCACGAGGACGTGGAGGTAATCCACCCCATCTCCATCCTGGTGGCCGTCTGCGACGCCATATCCGGGTCCCGCCCCGGCGCCCGCCGCGCCTCTCTGACGGACTACCTCCGCCGCATCGAGACGCTCGAGAACATCGTGCAGTCCTTCGACGGGGTGGAACAGTGCTTCGCCATCCAGGCCGGCCGCGAGGTGCGGGTGGTGGTGAAGACGGACCAGGTCGGCGACGACCGCCTGCCCTTCCTCACATCGGACATGAGCAAGAAGATCCAGGAAGAGATGGATTACCCCGGTCGTATCCGCTTGACCGTGATACGCGAGATGAAGGCCGTGGAATACGCCGGCTGATCATAAAAGGAGAGACACCGTGACGACCCCACAGGCTGTACCGGTGGAGGCGGGCCGCCCGGGCGCGGGCCCCTGGATAAGACGGGACCGGGTGACCGATCCGGCGCTCCTGCCCGTCATAGAGAAGCTGGAGGCCGGCGAAAGGCTCGGGTTCGACGACGGAGTGACGCTGTTCCGGTCCCACGACCTGCAGACCATCGGCATGCTGGCGAACCGGGTCCGGGAGGCGAAGAACGGAAACGCCGCCTACTTCAACGTCAACCGGCACATCAACCACACCAACATCTGTGTGACCGGCTGCACTTTCTGCGCCTTCGCCAAGAAGCCGAGCGAAGAGGGCGCCTACCGCATGACAATCGAGGAGATCGTCAAGAAGGCCGTACCCGCGCCCGGCCAGCGCTGGGAAGAGATCCACATCGTGGGCGGGCTGGACCCGGGCTTCTCCTTCGAAGACTGCCTCGACATGCTCCGCGGCATCAAGGCCGTCAACCCGAACGTCCATTTGAAGACCCTGACGCTGGTCGAGGTGGACTACTATGCCAGGCGCGAGCGAAAGAGCCCCGAAGAGATCCTCGCGGCCCTGCGGGACGCGGGCATGGGCTCGCTGCCCGGCGGCGGGGCCGAGATCATCGCCGAAGACCTCCGAAAGAAGATATGTCCGTACAAAATCAGCGGTGAGCGCTGGCTGGAGCTCGCCCGCATCGCTCACCGGATGGGCATCCGAAGCAACTGCACCATGCTCTACGGCCACATAGAGAGCATCGAGGACCGCGTGGACCACGTGCTCCGCCTGCGCGACCTACAGGACGAGACCGGCGGCTTCATGGCCTTCATCCCGCTGCAGTTCAACAAGGAGAACACCATCTACGCCGACCTGCCCGAGGTGACCGGCGAAGACAACCTCAAAACGCTGGCGGTTTCGCGGCTTCTCTTCGACAACATCGACCACATCAAGGTGTACTGGGTCATGGTCGGACTCAAGATGGCCCAGGCCGCGCTGTGGTACGGCGCGGACGACATCGACGGAACCGTCGTGGAAGAGCGCATCACCCACGATGCCGGGGCCAGGACGCCCAAGGGAGCGCGGTTGGAGGACCTTCTGCACCTGATCCGCAGGGCCGGCCGCACGCCCATCGAGCGGGACTCGACCTACAACGTCCGGCAGGTCTTCGATTGATCGGCCGCGATCCTGTTCAGGCACCTTATGAGCGGCCCCTCCGGGGGCCGCTTTTGTCTTGACCGGTCAGCCGCGCACGAAAAAAAAGCGGCGAGGCACGGGGGGCCTCGCCTATTGAGGGAGAAAAAGCGGAAGAAGTAGGAGTGCTTCAGCGGTGCTTTCGTCCGCCGCCTCCGCCGCTGCGGCGCGGCGTCATGCCCGTCGACGGGCGGCTGGGAATGTAGCGCGGCCTTTCACTGACCCTCGGCCGGCTCTGAACACGGGGAGGGCGCGGCGCGGCCCTGGGCTCGGACGGCCTCTGCCGCTCCACGCGGCCGGGAGAGCGCGGCTCCCTGTTCCACTGGCGCGGAGCTTCCCTGACGCCCGACTTCGGAGACCATGTCACGGGAGGCCTCTCCTGCCGGGGCGGGCGCCGGTCGTAGCGGCCGCCGCTCCCCGGAGCCGTGTAGGAGCCGCCCGGGCGCACGCGGGTCGAGGAATCGCCGCCGGAGCGGTCCCGCACGGGCGGAAGCCTGTGGGGTTCCACGCGCGTCCTCCCCTCACCCGGACCGCTTCGGGGCGACACGCTCCGGCCGCCGCGGTCCCCGGACGGCCACTCGCGGCCTCCGGCCCGGCCCGGCTCGCTGCGCCATCCGCTCCCCCTCGAGGGATCGACCGCGGGGAAGTTGCGGCCGGTCCGCACGTGCACGGGATCTTCGAGGTGCGCCCCGAGATCACGCAGGCCGACCCTGCCGTCTCGATAGGCGCGGATCCGGCCCGGAGGCAGGTTGACGGGTGACACGTGCATGCCTGTTCCTCCGTGCCTGGGGGGACCGTTCCTGCGGAGGTGCGCGGACCCGCCACGCGCCCGCGGATAGATCGGGTGTGGCGGCGGAGCCGTCCTGTGGTGGATCAGGTAGCCTCCCAGGCGCCGGTGGTAGAGGTAGCCGACGGGAACGCTGTACCACCCGCAGTGCCGCCAGTAGGGGAGGCCGTAGTAGCCGAGGGGGCACCAGCCGAACCAGCCGTCGGCGCCCCAGTAGAACGAGACCCAGGCCGGCGCGAACGCGGGCATGGGAATCCAGCCCCATCCCAGCCCTACGATGAAGGTCCACCGACCGTAGTGGAAGGGCACCCATCCCCAGACCTCCGCGGGAATCCACGTCATGCCCCAGGGCCCCCACCACCATCTGCCGTACTCGTAAGGGTTCCAGTCCGATCCGATGCCCCCTGGACACCAGACGTACCCGTACTCGTCGGTGCTGACCCAGCGGCCGTAGTTGTCGAAATCGGCCGCGTAGGCGGAGAGGGAGGCGGGCAGGTAGTGTTCCGACACACTGCCGTTGTACTTAAGACCGTTGGAGTCGCGGTAGTTCAGGATGGACGAGTACGACAGGGACTCGGCCATGGGCGCGAGCGGGGGGTAGCCGTAATCGGCATACGTCATCTGGTGGTCCCGGAGTTCGACGGAGGATCCGGCGCTGGACACCATGCACGAGCCCCCCAGGCAGATGAGCCTGCTCCTGTCCACGCTCTCGACCTCGACCAGGTAGAGCCCCCCTTCGGTGGGACTGAGTGACGACGAGGGAGTGCTCACCACGTAGGAGGCCATGGACGGCAGCCAGTTCCGCAGATCGAGCAGGACGGTCCCCTTCCAGAGCTTCAGGCGCAGAGGCACACCGGCGTCCGGGTTCTCGCCGGGGAGCTGGTCCACTTCCATCCGGGTGCTGTAGTCCACCCAGAGGGAGTTCCCGTCCTGCAGCATGACGGCCATCTGGCCGTCGTTGTCGGTCCAGACGCTGTCGTCCTGCATGATGGGCATGTTCATGGACAAGGGCTGGGGCTGCCCGTCTTGATCCTCACCCTGGACGTAGGCGCTGCCGGAGATGTTCCGAACGTATGCGTACTGGTCCGCCCTCGCGGGAACGGACACCCAAACCGACAGGAGGGTCACTCCGATGGCGGTCAGGAGCAGGTACTTGCGCATGGTGCACCTCCACACATCTGCATTGTAAGCAAAGCGGATGCCGTGGAGCGACGCGGGGAAGGTCCTCACGGATCGGGCCCCGGGGCCCGATGCGCGCCGACCGACCTGTTGCTTTTTTCGTTAGGTGTCCACGATCCCGGACACACGGCACTCCGCGGCATGCCGGTTCACGGCGCGCCGCAGGTCGTCCCCCGATCGCAAAAGGAAAAGGGGGGAACCGCTTCCCCCCTTGGCGTTCTTGCACTTCGAAAGCAGTCGGTCTATTTGTCGTTCTTGCGCGGAGCTGGACCACCCTGCTGCGGGGTGTTGACCACGATGGGCGCACTGGCGATCTGCTGCTGCAGAGACTGGATCTGGCTGTCCAAGTCCGACAGCCCGGACTGAACGTTCGTTATCTCGGTCTGCGTCGCGTCGATCTGCTGCTGGATCCTCGCCTGCTCCGACTCCATGACGCTGAAATTGTAGTCGTTCTGCAGTTTGGCCAGCTTGGCCTTGAGGTCGGTCAGCCGGTTCTGCTGGATCGCCCTGTTGTCCAGAAGGCGCCCCATCTGCTGCCGCATCTGCTCGACCTGTGCGCCCGACGTGGACGAGGAGGGCGGCGGGCCCATGTTCGGCCCCACGGCCTGCCCGGGCCCTGGCCCCTGTCCCTGCGAGGATGCCGGATAGGAAGCGGACGGAGACTGGTCCAGTTCCCCTTCGTTCGCGAGCCGGCTCCTCTTCCTTATGATCTCCAGTTCCTGGTCGTCGATGAAGACCGGCTTGACCGGCTTGGTCTTGACCTCCGGCCTCGTGTCCTCGACTTTGTCCACGTCCAGGGGAGCGGAAGCCTCCGCCATGATCTTGTTGATCTTCTCCGTCTTCGCCATGTCGATCTGGGACACGGGTATGTACAGGTACATCCCCAGCTTGTCGAAATAGGCGAAATCGTTGTGGATGATCGGTTTGGCATCGGCCGTGATGACTTTGCCGTCTTTGAGCTGGATTTTGTAGGCGGCGCCCGCCGCGATGCTGGCCGCAAGCGCGATCACTGTCACGACAACTAAACGCTTCATGGGCTAACCCCCTTTCACGCGTATATACTAGAGCGCCCGATCGATAACCGTCAAGTGAGCCGGCTCACAAGGGCCTTTCCGGAAAGGCCATCCGGCCGCGGTCTCCCTCCGGTCGCCTCCCTGAGAAGCCCGGCACGACTGAACTGGGACACAATTGACACACCCCCTGGGCGTTGATAATCTGAATCCGTTGGAGGACATGTGTCGAACACCAAGCGGGAAGCCTGGAAGGCTTACTTCAAGGGGGACTACCTGCGCGCGGGCGACCTGTACAAGACCGCAGGCGAATTCGAAAAGGCTTCCAAGATGTACATCAAGGCCCAGCAGTACCGGGCCGCAGCCGAAATGGAGGAGGCCCTGGGCAGGGTGTCCAGTGCAGTGGACCTCCTGCTCAGAGTGGGCGACCCCAACTCGGCGGCACAGATCCTCGGCCGGCACGGACAGTTCACGCGATCGGCTCAGGTGTACGGAGACGCGGGCAACAAGGTCCAGGCTGCGGCCATGGCTCTCAAAGGCGGGAATTTCTCGCTCGCCTGCCACTACTACGAACAGTCCGGACGCTTCATGGAAGCGGGTCGTCTGAGCTTCGAACAGGGCAACGTGGGCAAGGCGCTCCTCCTTTTTGAAAAGGCCTTGAAGCAGCTCCCGAGTTCGGAGGCGCTCACCCCTTCGGAACAGCTTCAGAACAGAGAGAAGCTGGTCGAGATCGCGCACTACTTCGAGAAGGGGGAGGCCTACGACCGAGCGGCCGAGGTGTACGAGGACCTCAACAACCTCTTCCAGGCGGCCCAGTGCTGGGAGGCGGCGGGCCAGACCGACAACGCCCTGCACCTCTACAAGCAGGTCGGCGCCCTGGACCGGGTCAGCTCCCTGTCCGAACGCGCCGAGCGGGCGTCCCTCGAGGTCCAGGCCGAGGCCCTGGCCGCCAGGGGAGAGCTCGAAGAGGCGGCTCGCCTTCTGGCTCGAACCGGTCTCAAGGACCGCGCGGCCACCCTGCTT
>JBJKRE010000261.1:0-3902 GCA_046704825.1 Acidobacteriota bacterium | reverse complement strand
CCGCCCGGGTAGCAGGGGCGATGTCTGCAGAGCGTGCGAGAGAGCCGTCACCTGCCCCGACGCCGGAAGGGCGGGGTGGACCTGTCGCACGTGCCCCGACTTCGTTCCGGTGGGCGGCTGGCCTCCGGGAGGCGAATTGGCGGGGCTGTGTGCGACCTGCGACATGCGGTCCGACTGCCCATATCCGAGGCCGGAGGGGGGCGTCTGGCGGTGCGAACACTACCGCTGAGGGGAGACCATGACGGTCGGGACGAGCAAGTACGACGACATTTTCACCAGGCATGAGGGCGAACGGGGCGGGCTCATCGCCCTTCTCGAAGAAATACAGGCCAAATACAGCTATCTGCCCGAAGACGCGTTGAGAGCCGTGGCAGAAAAGACGGGGCGCTCGCTCGTCGACGTCTACGGTGTCGCCACGTTCTACAAATGGTTCAGTCTCAAGCCCCGCGGCCGTCATCTGGTCTCATGCTGCCGGGGGACCGCCTGCCACGTCCGGGGCGCCCCCCGCGTGGCAGAAGCCCTGGAGGCGGCCCTGGGCATTCCGGCCGGAGAGACCACCCCCGACCGCGAGTTCAGCCTAGAAACCGTGAACTGTCTGGGCGCCTGCGCCCTGGGGCCCGTCGTCGTGGCGGACGGCCACTACTTTCCCAACGTGACCCCCTCCAGGGTCCCGGGCATCGTCGCCCACACCCGGGAGGGTCTCGACAAGGTGGACGTACGGCGCGACCAGCGCGTTTTCCCTGTCGAGGTGAGCTGCTCCCGGTGCAACCACAGCCTCATGAACAGCCAATACACTCTGGACGGGGCCCCCTCCATCAAGGTCACCATCTCCTTCGGCGACCGCCACGGATGGCTGCTGCTATCCAGCCTTTACGGAACCTATAACATCGAGAGCGAGTACGAGGTCCCCATGAACACCGTGGCGGACTTCTTCTGCCCCCACTGCCACTCGGAGCTTCGCGGGGCCTCCCTCTGCGCGGATTGCGGGGCCCCCATGGTGCCCATGATCGTGCGCGGCGGCGGCATGGTCCAGATCTGTTCCCGAAGGGGATGCAGGGGCCACATGCTGGATGTCAACGGCGTCAACTTCTGACGTTCCGGCTGATCCGGCCCGGAGGAGGGACGCGGGCATGGAAAGGTTGAACTCCATCGACGCTTTCAGGGCGCTCCAGGGACGTCTGGTCGCATCGAGGGACGCGGAGAGCCCCACCCTGGTGATTCCCGCCGGGACGTGCGGCCAGGCCAGCGGCGCGAACGACCTCATCCGGATCGCGAAGCGCGAGATCCTTTACAGGGGCCTGGCGGAGAAGCTCCGCCTGCGCATTACGGGCTGCCACGGGTACTGCCAGATGGAGCCGTCGGTCCTCCTGCTGCCTTCCGAGACCTTCTACCCCAGGGTCGCGCCCGAAAAGATGCCCCTGATCGTGGACGCTGCGGCGAGGGGCGCGGTGGTGCCCCACCTCCTGTTCACTGATCCGGACACCGGGCGGCCGATCGAAAAGCAGTCGGAGGTGCCCTTCTTCAGGAACCAGGTCCGCACCATCCTGAGCCGAAACGAACGGATCGATCCCATCCGGGTCTTCAACTACATCGAAGACGGCGGGTACGCGGCTCTTGCCGACGTGCTCGGGACTCAGGACCCCGGCCGGGTCGTGCGGGAGATCGAAGCGTCCGCTCTCAGAGGCCGCGGAGGAGCTGGGTTCCCCACCGGTCGCAAATGGCGGATGCTGGCGACTGCCTCCGGCGAACGAGGCAAGATTCTCGTGTGCAACGCGGACGAGGGCGACCCCGGGGCCTACATGGACCGCAGCGTCCTCGAGGGCAACCCCCACGGCGTGCTCGAAGGCATGCTCATCGGGGCCTTCGCGACGGGCGCCACCGAAGGCGTCATCTACGTCAGGAACGAGTACCCGCTGGCCATCAAGCACCTCATCATCGCGCTGCGCCAGGCCCGCGAAGTGGGCCTCCTCGGCGAGTCGATCCTCGGGACCGGGTTTTGCTTCGACATCACCCTGGTGCGCGGAGCGGGCGCCTTTGTCTGCGGCGAGGAGACGGCCCTCATGCGGTCCGTGGAGGGCCGAACGGGCGAGCCCGGACAGCGCCCGCCCTTCCCCGTCCAGAAAGGCATCGAGGGCAGGCCCACCCTCATCAACAACGTGGAGACCTGGGCCAACGTGCCCGACATAATAGCGAGGGGAGCCGGCGCCTTCGCCCGCACGGGGACCCCCGGAAACACCGGCACAAAGATCTTCAGCCTCGTGGGCAGGGTCAGGAACACCGGGCTCGTCGAAGTCCCCATGGGCACTCCCATCGGACGCATCGTGAACGCCATAGGCGGCGATCCGGCGGGGAGGGGCCGGATCAAGGCCGTCCAGACGGGGGGGCCATCGGGCGGCTGCATCCCGGTCCGCGAGTTCGACCTGCCCATCGATTACGATTCGCTGGCCCGCGCGGGCTCGATCATGGGGTCGGGCGGCATGATCGTCATGGACGAAAACTCCTGCATGGTCGATCTGGCTAAGTACTACATGGCCTTCTTGAAGGACGAATCGTGCGGCAAGTGCCTCACGTGCCGCAAGGGCACCCAGCGCATGTTCGAGCTTTTGGACGACGTGAGTTCGGGACGCGGGACGGCCGAAACCATCGACCTGCTCGAAGAGCTCGCCGCCGTGGTCAAGGACACGAGCATGTGCGGACTGGGGCAGACGGCTCCCAACCCGGTCCTGTCCACTCTGCGCTACTTCCGGGACGAGTACATAGAGCACGTGGAGGATCGGCGCTGCAGGGCGGGCGTGTGCCGGGACCTGGCGGGGGCGCCGTGCCAGTCGAACTGCCCCCTGGGAACGGAAGCCTGGCGCTACGTGGCCCACATCGCCCGAAACGAACTCGAGGAGGCCTACCGCGTCATACGGCAAGCCAACCCCTTCCCGTCGGTCTGCGCCAGGGTCTGCGACCATCCCTGCGAGAACAGGTGCCGTGCGGGCGTGGGCACGAGCCAGCCGGTGGCCATACGGGCCTTGAAGCGCTTCGTCACGGACAGGGTCGCTCCGGCCTCCTTCAGCCCCCACAGGCTTCCGACGAGGACCGACCTTTCGCCGGTCGCCATCGTGGGTGCGGGCCCGGCCGGGCTCACAGCGGCACACTACCTCTCTCTCAGGGGCCTGAGGTCGACGGTCTTCGAGCGAGAGGACGGGCCCGGGGGCATGCTCTTCGCCGCCATACCGCCGTACCGGTTGCCGCGACCGGTCATCGAGAACGAGATCGCGGCCCTTCTCGATGAGAACGTGACCCTCAGGTGCGGAGTCGCACTGGGCCGGGACGTGACCGTGGACGGCTTGTTCGGAGAAGGCTTCAAAGCGGTGTTTCTGGCCCTGGGCGCGCACAGAAGCCGCGAACTCGGCATCGAGGGCGAGCACGCCGGTGGAGTCGTGCCGGCGATTGATTTCCTCAAGGCCTTCAACCTTCGGGGACAATCCCTTGCCAGCGGCCGGGTGGGCGTCGTCGGCGGTGGCAACGCCGCCGTGGACGCGGCCCGCGTCGCGCTCCGCCAGTCCGGGGTACGAGAGGTGACCATCGTCTACCGGAGGTCCCGCGGCGACATGCCCGCCTACCCGGAAGAGGTGGAGGCCGCCCTGCAGGAGGGCGTTCGGCTCAAAACCCTCAGGACGCCGGTGCGGATCCTGGTGCACGGGGGGCGGCTCGCGGGGCTGGAGTGCCTGGCGAACCGTCTCGAAGGCGTTGACGCTTCTGGACGCCAGAAGCCCGTCCCCATAGGGGGGAGCGAAGAGACGCTCGAACTGGAAACGCTGATCGTCGCAGTAAGCGAGGGGTCTGACACTGACTGCGTCGCGCTGGCCGGCGAAAACCGCGTGGCCGTCACAACCGGCGGCGCCATCGTAGCT
>JBJKRE010000260.1:0-10493 GCA_046704825.1 Acidobacteriota bacterium | reverse complement strand
TCGGCCACGGCGATCCCTGGGTGGGTTCGATGAAGGGCGTTCTGTGGTCCATCCAGCCCGACTGCCGCATCGTGGACCTGTGCCACACGGTGCCCGCCCACGACGTCTTCGCCGGCGCCTTCACCCTTTACCGTACGTTCAGGGACTTCCCCAGCCGAACAATCCACGTCTGCGTGGTGGACCCGGGCGTAGGAGGGCCGCGGCGGGCCCTTCTCGTCATCACGGGCGACCAGTATTTCATAGGCCCGGACAACGGCGTCTTCTCCTTCATTTATAAATACGGAGACCTCTCCAAGGTGCTGGAGATCACGGCGGACCACTACTTCAGACGGCCCACGAGCCAGACCTTCCACGGGCGAGACGTCTTCGCGCCGGTGGCCGCGTGGCTGAGCAAGGGCATCGATTCGTCACGCTTCGGCGATGAGATCACGGACTACCAGACCATCCCCGTGCCCGAGGACAAGCATGCGGGCGACAACCTCGTACAGGGGGAGATCTGCACCATCGACCATTTCGGCAACATGATCACCAACATCCGGCGACGGACCCTGGAGGAGCTTTCCGCCAGGACGGGCAGGTCGACCTTCAAGGTGCTGGTCGCGGGCCGGGAGGCACCCTTTGTGGACGCGGGCTACGGCCAGGAGGCCGAGGTCTTCGCGCTCGTGAATTCGGCGGATCTGGTGGAGGTCGCCGCCTCCAGGCAGTCGGCCGCCGACCTCCTCGGCGTCACCGGCCGCGGGCGCGAGGTCGGCGTTATGTGCGTCTAGCAGCCTGCTGGGCCCCCTCGGTCCCAGAGCGCCTATTCCCCGAAAATTTCGGTCCGCCGGGTCACGGGATAGAAGGCGAAATTCCTGCTGAGGGCTTCCGTGCCGCCCTCCTCCCGGTCGAGGAGCGCCATCACCGCCACCACCTCCAGACCGAAGGCCTGGGCCCGTTCGATGGCCTTCAGCGTGGAGCCTCCGGTCGTGACCACGTCATCCACGATGATGACCTTCTGACCGGGTTTGGCCGGGCCCTCGATCCACTGCATGGTTCCGTGGCCCTTGGCCTCCTTGCGCACGATGAAGGCGTCGAGCGGCGCGCCGGATTCTCGGGACAGGGCCGCCACCGCGGACACGATGGGATCGGCGCCCAACGTCATGCCGCCGATGGCGTCGGCCTCGATGCCCTCCGCCCGGATCACCTCGAGGAAGCAGCGCGCCGTGAGCCAGGCGCCTTCGGCGGTCAGTGTGGTCAGCTTGGAATCGAAGTAGTACTTGCTGCGCCGGCCGGAGGCGAGCAGAAAGTCGCCGATCTTGAGCGAGCGCGTTTTCAGGAGTTCTTTGAGGCGTTCACGGTCCTGGCTCATGGTTTGTCCTCCTTGGCGGCCAGAATGGCGGTTCGGAACCTTGCGAGGTGGGAACCCTCCCAGGTGAGTGTGCCACAACAGGCGCACGCCGAAAACCGCCTGTGCGTCAGATACGTGTAGGGTGGAACCTTGCCGAGGGCCTCCTCCCTCCGTACGGGCAGGCAGGGGGCGTTGCAGGCCAGGCAGCGCGGCGGCCGGTCCCCCGCGAAGGGGCCGAAGGCGCTGCGCACGGCCTCGAGTTGCTCCGCCGGGGTGTTGCTGCCGGGGTCGAAGGCGCGCAGGCCCCTTTTCGCGGAGGCGGCCAGGAGCGGCCTGTCGCGCGTCAGGAGGATGCGGGCCGTGCGGGCGGCCTCGCCCGCCAGCCATGCGTCGCGGGGCGCCCGCCCGTAGGCGGTGTCGCACCCGAGAAGACGCAGGTACTTTGCGAGCTTGCCGAGCATGGCGTCGCACAGGAACCTGGGGCCGGAGGGGGGCGTATCGCCCAGCCAGGCCGCCACTTCGGCCGTGTAGCGCTTGTCCGTGTCCCTGATGACCAGCGGCGGGAGGGAGACGCAGACTGCGTCCCCGGCCGGCGCAAGCTGGAGCAGCGCGAGGTAGGGCGGCGTGTCCCAGGAGGAGCGTACCATCCGGATCAGCCGCGGGTTCAGACCGGCCTCGGGCGCCATGGCGAGGAGGTCCTGGAGCCTCGTCGCGGGGCAC
Organism: Acidobacteriota bacterium; assembly: GCA_046704825.1. Lineage (GTDB taxonomy): Bacteria > Acidobacteriota > UBA4820 > UBA4820 > DSQY01 > CAVRTJ01. The sequence continues at coordinate 8,446 of JBJKRE010000260.1, read as the reverse complement.
AGGAGGCAGAAGCGTCCCTTCGGCTTCAGCGCGCGGCGCCCCGCCTTGAGGACCTCAAGCAGTGAGGCCGACACGTTCTGCCGGGCCACGGCCCGCGTGGGATCGGGACTCGTCTTCCCCCGGGTCACCTCGAAATAGGGCGGATTGCACACCACCAGGTCGAAGCCGCCCGCGGGCAGCACACCGTCCTCCCGGAAGTCCCCGCGGACGACGCTCCCGGCGTCGGACCACCCGTTTTCCTCCAGGTTTCTCTCGGCCAGGTCCGCCATGTCGGGTTGGATCTCGATGCCCGTGAAGGACGAGGGGTGGTGCCAGTGCGCCAGGAGGAGCAGGAGGATCCCCGAACCGGTTCCGAGGTCCAGAACGGTCTCCTCTTCCCTGACCCACGAGAAGCCCGCCAGAAGCACCGAATCCACGTTGAAGCGGTACCCGGAGACGGGCTGGTGCACGCGGATCGCACCGTTGAGGAACGGCGTCATGGATGCCTTCACGCGGGCTCCTTCATCCGGTTGATGACGGCCGCCGCGTAGCCCGCCGAGAAGCCCGCGTCCACGTTCACCACGACCAGCCCGGGCACGCAGGAAGACAGCATGGCGAAGAGCGGCGTCTTGCCCCGGTCCTGAACCCCGAACCCGACGGAGGTGGGAAGGCCGATGACCACGGCCCCCGTGAGCCCGGCCACCACGGATGGCAGAGCACCCTCCATGCCGGCCACCGCGATCACGACGCGCGCGCCGCGGAGTGCGGGGAGGGCGGCGGCGATGCGGTGCAGACCGGCCACGCCCACGTCCTGGAACAGTTCCGTCCGGGCGCCCAGATAGCGGGCCGTGAGCCAGGCTTCCTCTGCAACGGGGGCATCGCTCGTTCCGCCCGAGACAACCACCACCGAGCCCACCGTCTCTCCCGGCGGCTTGCCAAGGTAGGCCAGGCGTGCGCGCTCGTGGTAGACGAGGTCCTCGAAGTCGCGCCCCAGGGCCTCGGCCTTGGCGGCGTCGAGCCGGGTGACGAGGGCGGGGACCGACCGGGCGCGGAACGTTTCCAGGATCCCGGCGATTTGATCGGACGTCTTCCCTTCGCCGTAGACGGCCTCGGGGAATCCCCGCCGGAGAAGCCTGTGGTGGTCGACCCTCGCGAAGCCCAGGTCCTCAAAGGGCAAGCTCGCCAGCCGCGAGAGGGCTTCGTCCGGCGCCAGGCGGCCGGCGGCCACCTCCTCCAGGAGCTGCTTCAAATGGTCAGGGTTCATGGCACTTCACCACCATGATCGTCAGGTCGTCCGTCTGGGGCGCGCCGTTCTGGAAGCGCTCCACGTCCGCCACGATCGTCGAGAGCACGTGGTCAGGGTCTCCCCCGTTCGCCCTGCCCAGGGCGTCCTGGAGGCGCTCCATCCCGAATTCCTGGCAGTCCCGGTCCATGGCTTCGGTGACCCCGTCCGTGTAGAGGACGAGCGAGTCGCCCGGGTTCAGCGTCATCTGGACGTTCTTGAGGCTCTTGAGGAAGACCTCGTCGTTCATGAGGCCCAGGACCAGTCCGCGCGGCTTGAGGACGCGCGCCCCGTCGCCCGCGACCAGGAAGGGAGGGTTGTGGCCCGCAGAGACGATCTGGACCTCCCGGGTGGCCGGGTCCAGCACGAGGGCGCACAGGGTCAGGAAGATGCCGGGTTCGCTCTGGTTGCCGAATACGCGGTTGAGCCGCCGGAGAATTTCCGTGTGGTGCCCTTCGCTGAAGGCGATGGCGTGCAGAATGCCCTTGGCCAGAGTCATGTAGAAAGCCGCCTTGACGCCCTTGCCGGAGATGTCGCCGAGCAGGAGCAGCCACTTGCCCCCGGGGAGGGGCAGGAAGTCGTAGTAGTCCCCGCCCACCTCCATGGCGGGAATGCAGCACGTGGCCAGCGAGAACCCCGGGATCTCGGGTTTTTTCTTGGGCAGGAAGCGTTCCTGGACGCCCTTTGCGATTTCGAGTTCCCGGGCGAAGCGCTCGCGCTCCCTCATACGCGCGAGGTAGTCGGGCACGTATTCGCTGACGTCCTCCATGGTGCGGCCGAAGAGTGCCACGTAGCCGAGGGCGAAGAAGCCCGCCACCAGAACCCCCAGGCTCAGCCAGCCCTGGATGAGCAGGGAGGGGCTCTGCGCGGTCAGCAGCAGGGACACCTTGGAGAAGGCGAGCGGCACGTAGAGCAGGGCCACGGCGGCGAGAAGGCCTCCCGCCTCCATGGCGACGAAGAAGAACAAGCCGATCACGAAGGCGACCGCCAGGGCGAGAACGGGCGGCCCGAAGGGCAGAAGGTGCCCCACCGCGAGGGCGAAAACCAGGCAGAAGAGGAGGCAGGCCAGCCAGCGCGAGAACCGGATGCGCAGCACGGGGTAGACGATGCCCAGAAAGACCGTACCAACGAGAATGACCGCGGGCAGGGGCCCCAGCAGGGCGTTGCCCATGAGGCCGCCGGGGAAGCGGAGGTTGTTCAGCTGGAGGTTCACGGGCAGGAGCACGATGGACAGGCCCCGCCAGGCCTTGGCGGCGAAGAGGATCGGGACGGGAAGCCCCAGGAGAACAAGGCCGGCCGTACCCGCCCACAGCAGCCGTCTCGCGGTCTCGCGCACCTTCCACTGCCCCTGGAAGAGGAGGTCGACGTAGCGAAGCTTCTCGATTACCGTCTCCCGCAGGAAGGACTCGCACACGGCCCAGAGGATGGCGAAGAAGAGCGCAGAGAGGAGGCTCACGATGATGGCCGTGAGCAGAGTGGTGAGCAGGCCGGGTTCGGGGATGCTGACGTAGCGGAGGAAGGTGAGCGCCGCGGCCATGACGCCGAACTTCTGGGCGTGCTTGAAGTCCACTTCGTCCCGCCTCAGCTTCTGGACGAAGAGGAACAGGAGAACGAGGGCGAGGAAGAACCAGGCCGCCCCGAACAGGAGCGGGAACACCAGGTCCCTCCAGAGGTCGGGCTCGTTGCCGGAAGCCAGCAGCGGGCGGCGCTCGAAGCTCGTAAGGTAGCCCGACTGCAGCTGGACCGTATACTGGTAGTAAAGGCCGGGGAGGCCCTTGACGGGCTGCTTCCAGCCGAAGTCGAAGGTCTGGCGCCCCTGATCCTCACCCGTTTTGGTGGAGATCAGCGTGAGCTGGCCCACGTCCACACCGAGCACGCGCAGAAGCTTCTCCGAGGTCTCCAGCGCCTGCTTGGAGTCCAGCTTGGCGGCCGCAGGCGTCTTCTTCGGGGGAATGGTCAGCGCCAGGATCTGGCCCGAACTGGATACCTGGGCCTCGAGCGTGGGCCGCGGGGGCTTGAACGGGTTGAGCCCCCCGAACCGCCTGGACGTGTAGATTTTGTACTCCCACCGCTGGATGGGGACCTCTTTCTCCGTCCAATAGGTGGCCGCCTCGAAGCCGAAGAGCTCCTGCATGCGCCGAAGGCTGTCCGTGTCCGTCTTCTGGGACAGCCGCACGTCCAGCGTGCCCGGGTTGTCGAGCAGTCGCTGGGCCGTGGCCAGAACCTTGGCACGGACGGCGGGTTCGTCGAAGCTTGCCAGGCCGATGGGCGCGTTGATCTCCGGGTTCACCAGGTAGACGTACGCAAGGGCGCAGAGAACGGCGGAGATCGCAAGCACAAAGGCCGAAACGGTGCGTTTGCCCATAGGGTTCAGAATAGGACAGTGACGATTCCCTTGCAACGGCAGGCGATGCGAAAGTGGCGCCCGCGGACCGGTCCGGGCCGGTGGACAACCGGGTAGGGAGAGTTTACAATCCACCATAGAACATCATTGTCAGTGGGAGTGCGGGTCGTGAAGGAAAGGCGCCAATCGCCCAGGATCGAACCCGAGGGGTCGGTCCAGGCCAAGATCAAGACGACCATAACCGCTCGCGTGGTGGACGTTTCCGCGCGAGGGGCCCAGGTGGAGGTCACCCGTTCCCTGCCCTTTAGAACCTCGTGCGATTTCAAAATCCAGTTCCGGGACGGAGAGATCGTTCTGCACGCCACGGTCCGGCGGTGTACCGTCCACGGCAAAGGCCGGGACGATCGGGGACGGGAGGTCATGCTGTACCGGGCGGGCCTGGAATTCGACCGCCCCACCCCGGGGCTGGCCGCCCTGCTCGGCGCGAAGGACAGGGCCGGCGGCAGGAGGGACGGAACGTCCCCGGACAAGGGGCCCCGCGACGATCAGGGGCAGAGTGCGACGGGCGTTCTCACCCTGCGGGAGGAGGAGGGCTGAGGCCTCCAGGGACGCGATGTGCCGTCGAGGGGTCCCGTCCTCTCAGCGTCGCCCTCCGGCCGTGGTGTGCGCGTTTCCCAAGAAATAGGGAATGGGTTATACTGTGAATCTGGGCGGGTATCAACCCGACTTCGTGTGGGGTTCGAGCCCTGTGCAACGTGCCCTGTGAACCCCGCCAGGCCCGGAAGGGAGCAACGGTAAGCAGCAAGCTCGTGTGCCGCAGGTCGCTTGAACCCCATCAATCTATTTGTGAACGCTTAGCCCATGACATATAAAGCCCTGGCGCGCAAATACAGGCCTCAGACCTTCGATGAGATGGTGGGGCAGGAGGCCGTCGTCAAGACGCTGAAGAACGCGCTGTCCTCGGGGAAGATACATCCCGCTTACATTTTCTCGGGCATTCGCGGCGTGGGGAAGACGACCGCGGCGAGGCTGTTCGCCAAGGGGCTGAACTGCACGAACGGTCCCACGCCCACGCCCTGCAACGCTTGCCCGTCCTGCACCGAGATCGCCGCGGCCCGGTCGATGGACGTGCTGGAGATCGACGGCGCGACCCACACGAAGGCGGAGGAAGCCCGCGACCTCATGCAGGCCGCCCGGTACATGCCCGTCCGGGATCGCTACCGCGTCTTCATCATCGACGAGGTCCACATGCTCTCCACGGCCGCCTTCAATGCGCTGCTCAAGACCCTGGAGGAGCCCCCCGGCCATGCCGTCTTCCTCCTGGCCACGACCGAACCCGCCAAGATCCCCGAGACCATCCACAGCCGGGCGCAGCACTTCCAGTTCAGGCGGGTCTCTCCGTTCAAGGTGGCCGGTTTTCTGAAGGACCTTTGCCACAGAGAGGGCGTGGAGGCGGAGCCCGCCGCCCTGGACCTGGTGGCCCGGTCCGGCGAAGGGTCCGTCCGGGACAGCCTCACCCTGCTCGACCGCCTGCTCACCTACGCCGACGGTCCCCTCGTGGAAGCAGCCGCCGTCGAGGTTCTCGGCGTCGTGGGGCGGGACGCGCTCCTGGCCCTTCTCGAGACCATCGCCGGCGGCGACGCCGCCGGGGTCTCCCTCTTCCTGGACGGGGCCAGGGACCGGGGCCAGAACTTCGAGCGGTTTCTGTCGGACCTCGTGGCGCTCGTCAGGGAAGTCTTGCGAGTCAAGGCCTCGGGACGGGGATCCGCGGGGGACCCCGGCTCGGACGACTCCGGCCTGCAGGCCGCGGCGGACCGCTTTTCTATGGAGGACCTGCTGAGGCTCTGGGATCTCCTGGCCCTCACTCAGCAGAGGCTCAAAGCGTCGCCCGATCCCGACGCCCTGCTGGAACTCCAGCTCATCAAGGCGGCGCTGCTGCCCAGGATCCTTCCCCTCGAAGACATCCTGTCGGGGGTTCGTCTGCCGGACGGGCCGGACGGGGGCGGGTCCAGGCCCGCCACGCCGGAGCCGCCGCATGACCCGAAGCCGGCCGGCCGGGGTGGGGATGAAACCGGACCCGGCGACGGGCTGCGGTTCAAGGCACTCATCCCCTTCAAGCGCATGGACGAGCGTGAGGCAAGGACCTACGAGGGCGACGAACGGCTTGACCGGTTCCGGCAGGCCGCCTCGCACAACATGCCTCTCCTGGCGCCTTCCCTGGAATCGGCGGCCCTGTCGCTGGACCCGGAGGGCGTGCTCCACGTCGTGCTGCCGCACGGCGCCACCACCGCGGCTGCACTGCTCGAATCCGCGGAACGCATGAAAATACTGGAGGAAACGGCACGTGAGGCCGGCCTGTCGGGACGCCTCCAGGTGGAGAACGGCGAACCGGAAGAGGACGAGAAGCCCGAGGGGCGGAGCGAGAGCGGCGATGAGGCCTCCGAGGTGTCGCCGGCCGTGAAGGTCGTCCTGCGCCTCCTCGGAGGCTCTGTGGTAAAGGTGACGCCCCTGTCGACGGCTAAGGCGGAGATGGAGCCGCCTTCTGGAGGAGAAGATGCCGAACCTGAATAAGATTCTCAAGCAAGCCCAGAAAATGCAGGAAAAGGTCCAGCAGGAGATGGACGCCCTGGTGGTCGAGGAATCGGTGGGCGGTGGCATGGTCACCATCCGCATGAACGGGCAGAAGCAGGCCCTCCAGATCACCGTGGACCCCTCCCTCCTGACCGAGTCCGAGAAGGAGATGCTGGAGGATCTGCTGGTCGCGGCATTCAACCAGGCGTCGGGCAAGGTGGACGAAACCCTGCAGGAGAAACTCGGAGGCCTGGGCGGGGGCATGGGGCTGCCCGGGTTCTGATCGGAGCGTCGCATGTCTGCAAAGGGATACCCTCAGGCGCTCAGGAGCTGCCTGGACGTGCTTCAGAAGCTTCCTGGGGTCGGTCCGAAGTCGGCCCAGCGCATGCTCTTCCACCTGCTGGACCGGGGCCCCGAACTGAGCCGGGAACTGTCGAGCGCCCTCGAAGCGCTGGCCTCCGGAATTACGGTATGCCCGACCTGCCGAGTCTACAAGGCGGCGGGCGAGCCCTGCGGTTTCTGCGAAGACGCGGGGCGCGACGCGCGGCACCTCTGCGTCGTGGAAACGGCCGCCGACGTCTTCCTCATCGAGGCCACGGGGGAGTTCAGGGGCCAGTACCACGTCCTTCACGGCCTGCTCTCACCCCTGAAGGGGGTACGGGCGGAGCAGCTCGGCCTCGAGGTCCTCGAGCGGCGCGTGGCGTCGGCCAGCGTCGAGGAGGCCATCCTGGCCACGCCGCCCACGGCCGAAGGGGAAGCCACCGCGTCCTACCTGGCGGCCCTGCTCGGCGGCAGGGTGGGCCGCGTGACGCGCATTGCGTACGGGTTGCCCGTGGGTGCGGACTTCCAGTACGTGGACCCGCAGACGCTGTCCAGGGCTCTGTCGGGCAGGAAGGTCTACTCCTGATGGCACGGGGCGGGCCGAGCCGCAAATCCTCGCCGAAGGCGCTTCGGGCGGGACCGGATCGTTGAGAGGGTCGGCGTCCCGGGAAGCGAATCCCGTCCGGCACCGCGAGCCCCGTCGGCACTCGCCGCACGATGGCGCCGATATTGCACAATCCAGGAGGCTTGTGCTATACCAACACAAATCGGAGGAGGATCGCAATGGGCGCGTCTGACCTCATCATGTATGAGGAAGAGTTTCAGAAGATCAAGGAAGTCATCAGCAAGCTGAGGGTGGACGCGAACGCCAACGTGGTTTTCCTCGTCGACAAGAACGGCCAGCAGATCGCCGCAACGGGCGACATCGAGCGGCTGGACACCACCTCCCTGGCGTCCCTGACGGCCGGCAACGTGGCCGCCACGGACGGCCTGGCCAAGCTCATCGGCGAGCGGGAGTTTTCGGTCCTCTTCCACGAGGGAGAGAAGGACAACATCCACATCTCCATCGTGGGCGGCAAGGTCATTCTGGTGGTCATCTTCGACGAACGGTCCTCCCTGGGGCTCGTCAGGCTCCGCGTGAAGCGCAGTTCGGAAGAGTTGACCCGCCTGTTCCAGGAAATCATGGACAAGACCGAGCGGGAGCGTGCGGCTGGGGTGGCGTCGCTTGAATCGCCGTTCGCCGAGATCACCGACGACGACATCGACGCACTGTTCAACGAGTAGGGCCGCAGGGAGAAGTTCGGTATGTCTTTCATCAATTACGCGTCGCGGGAAATCAACTGCAAGATCGTCTACTACGGCCCCGGTCTGTGCGGCAAGACGACGAACCTGCAGTACGTCTACGAGAAGACAAACCCCACGGCCAAGGGCAAGCTCATCTCGCTGGCCACCGAAACGGACCGCACGCTCTTCTTCGACTTCCTGCCCCTCGACCTCGGCACGATCAGGGGGTTCAAGACCCGCTTCCACCTCTACACGGTCCCCGGTCAGGTCTTCTACGACGCCTCTCGAAAGCTCATCCTGAAGGGCGTGGACGGCGTGGTCTTCGTCGCCGATTCCCAGGAAGCCCGGATGGACGCTAACATCGAGTCCGTCCAGAACCTCGAGGCCAACCTGCGGGAACACGGGTACGACCTCCGCTCGATCCCCTACGTCCTGCAGCTCAACAAGCGGGACCTGCCCACGGCCGTACCCATCGAAGAAATGCAACGGGCTCTCAAGTACAAGGACGAACCCTGCTTCGAGGCGGTGGCGGTCAAGGGGATAGGCGTCTTCGACACCCTCAAGGCCTGCGCCAAGCAGGTCCTCATCGAACTCAGCCGCAAATAGAGCGCGCCCCGCTTCTGCTTCCGGATGGCTTTTCAGTCGACGAGCGACCAGCGCCCGGC
>JBJKRE010000259.1:0-4436 GCA_046704825.1 Acidobacteriota bacterium | reverse complement strand
GCCCAGTAGCCGCCGAGGAGGATGCCGATGCACAGCGTCAGCCAGGCGTACATGGCCCAGTTCCTGGCGGAGCGCATCCAGAAGGTGTTGCGTTCCTTGTGGGCCAGGGCGCCCAGTATGAAAGCGAAGGGGATGGCGAAGCCCACGTAGCCCTGGTAGAGCATGGGCGGGTGGATGGCCATGTAGACGTTCTGCAGCAGCGGGTTCAGGCCGTTCCCCTGGATCCTCGCAAGCATCTGGGGCGAATAGGTGCTGATGAGCACGCCCGCCGAGTCGCGGAGGGGCTCGAAGGGGTTGGTCTTGAAGTTGAGCAGGAAGAGGAAGAACGCCAGGGTGAGGAACAGGACCAGGGTGGTGAAGGGCAGGAGCTTCAGGTTGTTCTTCCGGTTGAAGGTCACGGCCAGAGCGGAGAAGATGGACAGGAGCGCGCACCAGAAGAGGATCGAACCGTTCATGCCGCCCCAGAGTGCCGTGAGCTTGTAGATGAGGGGCTGCGTGGACCGCGAGTACTCCCATACGTACTTGAGGGTGAAGTCGTTCCTGAGCAGTGCGGCCCATAGGACGCCCACGGACAGCATCACCATGGCGCAGATGCCGTAGAGCGAACGGATGGCCGACTTGAGGTAGCGGAGGTCCTGCGTCCTGTAGCTCACAAAGGACGACACTATGCCCCAGGCCGCCAGGCCCAGGGCTATGAAGAGGGCGTAGTTCCCCAGGTTATTCATGGGCGGGTACCTTTTAGCTGGTGGGGCCCTTCGTCGATGGGCCGCTGTTCTTGGACTCGTACTTCGAGGGGCACTTCACGATCAGTTCGTTGGCCTGGAAGGTTCCCTTGTCACCCATACGGCCGTCCACCACCACCTGCAGCCCTTCCTGGAAGGCATCCGGGACGGCGCCCCGGTAGTGCACCGGAACGCTGTTCTTGCCGTCGGTCACGTCGAACCACAGGTTGATCTTGTCCTTGGACTGCTTGACCGATCCCGGCTTGATGGTTCCCTTGAGCCGGAGCCTGTCGTTTTTCAGCTTGGGGTTCTGCACGAACTGTGTGGGGCTGTAGTAGTACACGGGTTTGGTGTTACCGGTGCTCGAGAGAAAAAACAGGGCAAGGGCGCCCAAGACGATGATAAGGCCCACCGTCATTTTTACTTTCATCGTTCAACCTCCGTGAAGCGTGATGCCGATCGAGGTACACATCCCAAACCCTGATCTTACGGTAAAACATAAGCAGGGTCAAAATATTGCCCGGTTCCAGCGGGCTCGCCGACGCCGCTCAAGGCGGCGGGGGGGCCGGGTGGAACGTCCTCCTGAGGGCGGCGACGCCCTCGTGGGGGTTCTTCATGGTGCAGAACAGACGGATGGCCGCAATTCCGGCGGCCCCGGCGCGGTAAACCGATTCGATGCGCTCCTGGTCTATGCCGCCCAACCCCAGGACCGGCAAGGGTGATTCGGCGCACACATCCGCGAAGGCCTCGAGCCCCATGGGGGGGCCGTAGGCCATTTTCGACGGCGTCTCGAAGACCGGCCCGAGGGTCACGGCATCCGCGCCTCCGTCCGCGGCGGCGAACACCTCCTCGCGGTTGTGGCAGCTCCGGACCACCATGAGCGGCTCCGGGAGGAGGTCGCGGGCGTCCCGCGTGGGTATTCCGCTCGACGGGAGATGAACCCCGCTCGCGCCCGAAAGCAGAGCCAGGTCGGGGCGGCCGTTGACGAGGAGGGAGCAGCCGAAGCGTCTGGCCTCCGGGGCGAGGATCCGCAGGACGCTCAGCAGGGCGCCGTCGGCCAGGTCCTTCTCCCTGACCTGCAGCCAGTCAACACCGGCCCTGATGAGGGCGGAGGCCTGGCGCACGAGGTCGCCGGACACCTCCAGCGTTCTGTCGGTTATGGCGTAGAAGGTCACCTGGGGCTCTCTTGAAGGCGCCCCTGGAGCCGGGCGCCCTTCCTGATGGACAATTCGCGCGTGCGCAGGTCACCCCGCCACACGGCCGTTTCGGTGAAGGCGGTGAGTTCTGTGGCGCGGATTGTTCCGTCCACCGTCCCGCCGCATTCGAGGCGCCGGCAATCGGCCGAGCCTTCGAGCGCGCCGCCGGCCAGAATGAGGAGGACGGCGTCCGTCCGGATGGACCCGGAGATCCTGCCCTCGATTTCCACGTCGGCGCGGGTCGTCAGATCGCCTCGGATGGTGGCACCGGCCGCGATGAAGGTTCTGGGAGGGGGCGGCGGCGGCGTCCTGTTGAAAAGTCCCATGTCGGCCTCCCGCCCCGACCTGCCTGTGCGGACGTTTCCTTTCGTGTCCGCGCTGTCTTTCGGCACCGGGCCGAGGCGCAGGTGGAAGTTTAGGGTAGGGCGCTTCAAAAAGCAACGTCACGAATGGGCTCCGGCGGCGCGTGGGGTATGTGCGCACACGACCCTGCGGCAACCGTAGAATATTACGCATCGGTGGGCAGGCGTCGGGCAGCTGGAACACCCGCCCCGATGCGGATAAACTGGGAAGGTACCCAGGCGGAAGTGAGCGTCGCGGAAAAGGGGGAACCTGGTGCGCATACTCATCATCGAGGACGACGTCAAGATCGTTTCATTCGTGAAAAAGGGGCTGCAGCAGGCCGGTTTTGCGGTTGACCACGCCGCCGACGGCGAGGGCGGGCTGGCCATGGCGCTGGCGGAGCCCTACGACTGCCTGATCGTGGACGTGATGCTTCCGGGCCTCGAAGGACTGGAGGTCATCCGCGAGATGAGAAGCCGGAAGAACAACGTACCCGTCCTCATCCTGAGCGCCAAGCGGTCCGTTGAAGACCGGGTGAAGGGCCTCTACTCCGGCAGCGACGACTACCTGACAAAGCCCTTCGCGTTCGCGGAACTCGTGGCGCGGGTCCAGGCTTTGCTCCGGCGAGCCTCCGGGGCCACGGAGCCCAGCAGCCTGGTGGCCGGCGACCTGGAACTCGACCTTCTCACTCACGAGGTCAGCAGGGCGGGGAGGGCCATCGACCTGCAGCCGCGTGAGTTCGCACTGCTCGAATACCTGATGCGGAACGCGGGCCGCGTGGTCTCGCGGACGATGATCATGCAGCACGTATGGGACTACAACTTCGATCCCCAGTCGAACGTGGTCGAAGCGCGCATCAGCCGCCTCAGAGACAAGGTCGACAAAGGCTTCGAGGCGAAGATGATCCGCACCCTCCGGGGGGTGGGCTACATGCTCGAAGTCCCACGCACCGGGGACGGTGAACGGGAGTGAACCCAACCGATGCCGAGGCGCGTGGGGGGACCCGCGATCACGCCCCGTCGACATCGCCTCCCATAGGCCGCGCCCAGTGGAGGTACAGGGCCGGGATCAAGTTGGTGCTCAGCAGCGAACTCCATATGACGCCGCCCAGAATGACGAGGGCGAGGCCCTGCTCGGGCTCCGCGCCAAGACCCCAGCCGAGGGCCGTGGGGAGCATGCCGAGCGCCGCCGTCAGGGTGGTGAGGAGAATGGGGCGGAAGCGGACGGAAACCGCCGCGCGCACCGCCTCTTCACGGCCCATGCCGGCCGCCTCGTTGCGTCTGGCGGCGTGGAGGAGAACGATGTCGTGGTTGAGGCTGATGCCTACCAGCGTCAGAAGGCCGACCAGCCCGGTGGCGTTCAGTCCGACACCGCTCAGTCCCAGCGCCAGCGCGCCCCCGGTGAAGGCGAGCGGCATCTCGAGGAGCAGGATCCCCGGGAGCAGCAGGCCGTCGAACTGGAGCAGCAGGATCCCTGTCATGAGCACGAGCGCCCCGACGGCGCCCAGCAGGAGCCCCCAGGCCTCCTTTTCCAGCCTGGAGATGAGCCCTCCAAAGGCGATGCGGTAGCCCGGCGGGAGGTGGAGCCCAGCGAGAGCCTGGCGTGCCGCCGAAACGGTTGAGCCGAGGGGCCCGGTCGGCGTCGCCATGATCTGCAGCGCTCTCGCCCCGTCTACGTGGCGGATTTCGTTGGGTCCGGACACCATTTTCAGATCTGCGAGCCTGCCCAGGGGGGTCCATCCGCTTGCGGTTTTCAAGAGGAGTGCGCTCAATCCGCGCGTGCCCATGTCGGGCGCGCGGGCCAGCCTGAGGTAGATGTCCGTGTGGTAAGTGCCCTGGGGTACCCGGGCCAGCACCTCGCCGCCCACGGCGGGGAGCACCTGCGCGTAGAGAGAAGACGGCGTATTCCCGTAGAGGGCCATGGCCGCCGGCCTGGGCACGATCCGCAGCTGCGTGACCGGGTAGGCGTCGTTGTTGAAGAGGTCGGTCAAGTCGTGCACGGACCGGAGCCGCGCCGTGACCTCGTCCGACAGGCGCCTGAGCGTGCCGATGCGGTTCCCGTAGATCGTGACGGCGAAGGGCTGCGGCAGGCCCGACAGGCTCTCGCCAAGACGCTCGATGGTGGGTGTGTCCACGCTCTGCTGGACCCCGTCCATGGCGCTTTCCCGCACCAGGCG
>JBJKRE010000258.1:0-9855 GCA_046704825.1 Acidobacteriota bacterium | reverse complement strand
GACGCGCCCCGCAAAGTCCTTCTGCAGGCTGCGCAACAGGACGTCCCAGGTCCGCTCGATAGGCGAACCCTTCGCCACGCCGACTTCGAGAGTTACCGTTCGACTCCCGATGCCCCCCCCTTTTCCGGGCCGAGAGTGCCCCCGCTTCGCTAGCGCCTGGTCGCCAGGTATTGGTCCATACCGCTCAACAGGATGCGGGCCGCGCGCCTGAGCTTTTCGACCTCGAGCACGTAGGCGACGCGGACCTCCCGCGTGCCCAGGCCGGCCGTTGCATAAAACCCGGCTCCAGGAGCGACCATGACCGTCTCGCCGTCCATCTGCCAGTCAGAGAGAAGCCACCGCGCGAAATCGTCGGAATCCTCCACCGGGAGTTTCACGATCATGTAAAAGGCTCCGTCGGGCTTCTTCAGGACCACTCGCGGGTCGGCTGTCAGGCCCTCCAGAAGGGCGTCCCTCCTTGCCTGGTACTCGGCCCTGACGGGGTCGAAGTAGGCGGGATCCATGCGATAGGCCGCGATGGCCCCGAGCTGTTCGATGGTCGGCGGGCACAACCTTGCCTGACCGAACTTCAGAGCCGCCTCCATGAGCGCCCTGTTCCGGCTGATCAGGGCCCCGACCCTCGCCCCGCACGCGGAGAAGCGCTTGGATATGGAGTCGAGGACGACCACGCGGTCACGGACTTCGTCCAGTTCCAGAAGGCTGTGGTGGACGGCCCCCTCGTAGGTGAACTCCTTGTACACCTCGTCGCCGATCAGAAACAGGTCGTGCTTGACCGCCAGCGCGGCCAGGCCCCTCAATTCTTCCATCGTCAGGATCGTGCCGGTGGGGTTGTTGGGCGAACAGATCAGGATGGCCCGCGTCCGTCCCGTGAGGCGCTTCTCGATCTCTTCGACGGGCGGGAGCCGGAAGCCGTTTTCAGCCCGCGTCGTCACGGGCACGACCCTGGCCCCGGCCATGGTGGCGAACCCGTTGTAGTTCGTGTAGAAGGGCTCGGGGATGATCACCTCGTCCCCGGGATCGGTGAGCAGGTTGAAGGCGAACAGGGCCGCCTCGCTCCCGCCGGTCGTGATCATGACGTCGGGGACGTCGAGCTCTACCCCGAAGCGCGCGAAGTAATCCACGATGGCGCCCCTCAACTCCGGCAGCCCGTCGCTGGGCCCGTAGCTCAGGACGGCGTCCTTCTGCCGGTAGGCGGCCACCGCGTCGAGGTATGCCTGGGGCGTGGCGATGTCGGGCTGACCGATGTTCAGGTGGTGTATGCCCACGCCGCGCTCTCGCGCGGCCACCATGAGCGGCGCCAGCTTGCGGATAGGTGATTCCTGGATGTCGGCGGCACGATGCGAAAGCTTCATGAAAAGGTTCCTCCTCTCCTCCGGGCCCGTCGGCCTGCACGCGGCGGCCGGGCTCTCCAATGGCTTTCATTTTAGCACGAAGCGCTCGTCTGGAGGGCCTCCAGGGGACCGGAGGATGGAGCCGTGACGGTCGTCTACGTGGCCTTTTCGTCCACGATCTCCACTTCGTAGGTGTAGTCGGCCGTACGCCTGAGCATTGCGGCGATGGCGCAGTACTCCTCATCCGCGAGTTCCACCGCCGCGTTGACGCGAGCCCGGTTGAGGTTCTCGCCCGTGATCCTGTACTTGACCTTCACCTCGACGTAGACGGCGGGGTTCTCTTCCGCCCTCTTCCCGTCGATGGTCACCTCCACGCCCGTGACCTTCTGCCGCATCTTCTGAAGGATGGCCACGAGGTCGATGCCCGAGCACCCTCCGAGGCCTATGAGCACGAGTTCTATGGGCGAAGGCGCCGCTCCGTCCCCGTCGTTGAAGGTGCTGTCCATCATGACCCAGTGGCCGTTTTCCGATTGCCCTGCGAAGGCGCTCTTTTCGATCCAGCGGACTTTGACCGACATGTTGTCCCCCCATGATTTGAAGAATTCATTATGGTCGGCCTGTCCCGCCTTTACAACCTCCGCCTCAGGCATCAGAATTTAATCTGAAAAGCAGGGAGCTTCTATCGCAATGAGAACGATCATACTCGGCGACGTGCATCTCGGTTCGCCGCTCTGCCGTACGGGGCAGCTGCTCGAGGTCCTCGAGAGAGTGCCGTACGACAGGCTCATACTGAACGGGGACATCTTCGACGACCTGAACTTCCGCAGGCTGAAGCGCCAGCACTGGCAGGTCATGGAAAAGGTACGAAAACAGAGCCAGAACCGGGAAATCATCTGGATAAGAGGCAACCACGACGGCAGCGCGAGCGTCCTGAGGCACCTCCTGGGCGTCCCCATCCTCAAGCAGTTCACCTTCACATTCCGGGGCGACAAGGTGTACGTCATCCACGGTGACGAGTTCGACGATTTCCAGAGTTCGGTGAAGAAGATGCACCGGCTCAGGAGCCTGCGGGACGTCTTCTACGGATTCGCCATCTGGTTCGACGTGCCAAGGAAGACGGCCATTCAGTGGGCCCAGCGGTCGTCCTATGTATTCGCCCGCTCGGCCACCAAGGTGCGCGACAAGGCCGTCGAAAAAGGCAAGTCCCTGAACGCACGCTGGGTGGTGGCCGGCCATACCCACCACCGCGAAGTATCCACCCGGGACGGCATCACCTACTTGAACCCCTCATCCTGGCTGACCTCGAACCCCGCCTACGTCCTTTTCGACGATGCGCACGAGGAACCCCGGCTGGTGGTGATGGGGTCCCATCACAAAAAGACACTGGGGCGGACGGTGAGGACACGCGTCCGGAAGGCCAGACGGCGCATGCGAAAGCGGCTGAACAATCCGTCCTAGCAGCCGGTGCCGCGTCAGGGAGCCCCGCGGGAAAAGAAAAGCCCCCGGATCGCCCCGGGGGCTTTTTTAGCGGAAGACACTTACGGCACGGCGAGGTCGTCAGGGTGTGCCCCCGCCTTCGCCCCCCGAAGGCTTCTGGCCCGGCGCGACCGGAGTGACTGTCAGCACGCCGGGGGCGTAACTCAGCTCGGCTTGGTTCACGTGCAGGGAGTAGTGTACGCCCGTCACGTCTACCTCTCCGGTGACGACCTGGCCGGCCTTGAGATCCACCTTCTTGCCATCCAGCGTGACGTAGGGCATCTCGTCCTTGGCGAAGCCCGCCACAATGCTCTTCCGGACCTTGATGTAAATCGGCCGGGATGACGCGAACTCGAGCAGTCCCTTGCCCGTGAGGTTGTAGTAGCTGTCCCTGACCTGTGAGTTCCGGTCGATGTCCGTCACGCCTCCCGGGACGTACTTGTTGCTCCACTGGATCCCCGGGATCGCCAGGGCCGACGCCAGGTTGAGGTCGACCACCAGGCCAGGGGCCTTGGTGATCGCGTCCACCTTGGCCTGCCGGCCGGCATTTACGGCCGCCGCACTCTCGGTCTCCTGTTTGAGCAGGTCGTCCAGGTTGAGGAACGTCAGATTCGCCAGCGGTGCGTTGCCCGCCGCTTTGAGCAGAATCGGTTCGAAGGACGCCTTGTCCGTCTTTTCGAGATCGTTCTTCCAGTCCATGCCGGTCCGGTCGAGGATGAGGGCCAGCGCGCATCCCGTGTAGGCAAACCGTTCGCCCGCAACGCCCTTCCCGTTCTTGCCAAACGAGTTGAGAGCGTCCACCAGCGACTGTCTCGCATCCCCCGAGGCCGAACCTTCCACCGCCTTGAACCCCGCGTATTCGGCGATGCCGTTGGTGACTTCCATGCTCGACTCGTAGGCGGGCAGGCCCGCCGGGAGGGTGGCCTGGCGGCGGTGTCGAAGCGAAACGAACGCGGCGAAGAGCGAAGGCAGGTCGCTCTTGGGGGCGGAGAGCATGTGGATGAGCAACATGTCCTCTGCCCTGCTCAACGCGTTGTTCTGCGCATCGAGCTCGGGGAAATAGACGCCTTCCGGCTTCGTGGGCTGGGGAAATCCGCGGTAGGCCTCGAACACCCGGAAGGCTCTCCTGTACAAAAGCTCGATGGACTTCGACTGGTCTCCCTGGGTGAGGTTTGTCACTGGAATCCACGCACCCAGCCTCTCCGCTATGGGGCCGACCCCGGCGATCGGCTTCTGGTCGGCACCGACGGTCCCCATCCCGACCTCGGGATGGGCAGCGTCCATGGGAGCGAACCCCGAGGGCAGCGGGGAAACGTGGAACAGCAGGCCCTCTCTCGACGCCGCATCGAACACGAACAGGGGAACAGTCTGAAAATTGAAGTCCTGCCAGACCGCCTTGTCGACCGTCTGGGCCCTCTGATCCGCCGCCTTCACGAGGGGCACGGCATTCAAGAGTTCCCCGGGGACTTCGGCGAAAATGGACACCGCCGACGCTGCTGCGACGAGAAAAAGGACCGCCTTGACCGCGCGCATCGTCACCTCCTTCCTTGATACCTGAGAGTGTGCACCGACTCGGCCTCACCCTGCAAGCGCTCGGCGCGCCCCCACGCAAGGGTGAACTTGATGTATACTCGACTGAGAGAGGGGTTCATGTTCCTAAAGGATCAGCGCGTCGGAAAGTATCGCATCGAAAAGCCTCTCGGCAACGGAGGGTTCGGCTCCGTCTTCCTCGCCGAGGACACGGTCATCGGCAAGATGGTAGCCGTCAAGGTCCCCCATAAGCAGAACCAGAGCAGGGAGATCATGGCCGCCGAAGCGCGCCTGATGGCACCGCTGAGTCACCCGAACATCGTGTCCGTGCTCACTGCGGACATGGACGCAGAATCGGGCGTCTTCTACATCGTCATGGAATACGTGGAGGGCGAGTCTCTGGCCGAGAAACTCACGCGGGAAGGCCCTCTCGAAGAGCCCCAGGCCCTGGCCTGGTCCATCCAGATCACCGACGCCGTACGCTACGCCCATTCCCACAACATCCTGCACCGGGACCTCAGACCGAGCAACGTCCTACTGACGAAGGAAGGTCAGGCCAAGGTCGTGGACTTTTCGATCTCCAGGCTGCTGGAGCAGGACCCCTACGCCTCGACGCGCATCGGCTCTCCCCCCTACATGGCCCCCGAACACTTCCAAGGCCGGGCCACGTTCGCGTCCGACATCTACTCCATCGGGGTGATGATGTACGAAATGGTCACCGGGGTGCTCCCCTTCTTCGACATCAACCCGTCCAGGATTGAAGAACTGGTCGCGAGCGGCCGCTTCACTCCGCCCGTCCTCAAGAACCGGAAGGTGAGCAAGCCCTTCAGTGACATCGTCGTCCGATGCATGCAGCGCGATCTGTCCCAGCGGTACCGCAACGCGGAAGCGCTGCTGGAGGACCTCAAGCACCTCCGGGTCACCCCCCGGCGGGAACGTGAACTCGCCGACATGCGAGCACGCATAGCCGCCAGGGAGACGCCTAGGGAGTCTTTCTGCTTCCACTGCAGGCGCCCTCTGCCCAAGAGGGCCGTCACCTGCCCCTTCTGCGGCCAGCGCCAGTGAAACGACCATGGGTTTGACGGACAGGATCCGAAAGCTCGTCCTGGAAGAAGTCCACAACGTTTCCAAATTCAAAGACGCTCTCCGCTTCTGGGTCGGTCTCTTGTATCACGTCGCGCAGAAGGCCTGGGAGGACAGCTTCGGCCAGCGCGCCGCCGCGCTGGCCTTCTTCACGCTGCTGAACTTTCTTCCCATCGCCGGCATCCTGCTATTCGTCCTGAGTCACTCTCCCCTCTTCAAAGAAAACATGGCGTCGGTGGAACGCGCACTCGTGGAGCAGATGGTGACGCCCGCCGCCCGCCAGGTCGTCATCGACCTGTTCAGCAGCATTTCAAAGAACCTCTACGTTCTGGGGTCCGGAGCATCCGGCGTCCTCGCCCTCGTGATCCTCCTCTTCCTCGGAACCTCCCTCCTGAGGATGGTCGAGCGCTCGCTGAACGAAATCTTCCGGTCTCCCGACGCAAAGGGCGCGATCCTTTCCAGGACCCTCTACCTCTGGGCCGCACTCACCCTCCTCCCGGTTTTCCTCGGCCTGTCCTTCGCGCTCTCGCGCCACGTCAGGTACGCTCTGGGCGGGACCCTCACGGTGCTGGAGTACCTCCTTCCCTACGGGCTGACCTTCGCGGGCTTCATCCTGCTGTACCGGTTCATCCCCAAAGCAAGGGTCAAGATGAAGGCGGTGCTCATCGCCGCCCTCTTCTCCTCGGTGCTGTGGGAGACCGCCAAGCTCGGGCTCAGCGCCTACGTCGAGGACGTCTTCAGCCGAAGCCCCGTCAGCAGGCTCTACGGATCGCTCGCCCTGATCCCCATCGGCATGGTCTGGATCTACTACTCCTGGGTCATCGTCCTGCTCGGCGCCGAACTTGCCTACGTACTTCACAACTTCCAGCAGATGCAGGTTGAAGCGAGGAAGCGATGGCGGCTGGGCAAAGGCTTCGTGCCCCTTTCCAGGCAAGTGGCCGTCGCCCTCCTTCTCGACGTCTTCAAGTCCTATACCACAGGCGCGGGCCCCGCCGACGTGACGGGCCTCGCTTCCGCCTACCAGGTCCACCCCGCCCAGACACTTCGCTGGTTCGAGGCACTGGAGGCGGAGGGCGTCGTCGTTCTGACACCAGACCAGGGCATCCTGCCCGCCCGCCCTCCGCAGGCCGTCGATCTCTCAACTGTAGCCGACCTCTACGATACGACGTTCCAGGACTTCCTGCCCCCCGGCCGGGACGAGAGCCGGCGCTGGGGCTCGGCCGAGCGCGAGAGCTTCCGGAGGTGCTGGGAAAACACCTCCTTCGAGGACCTGATGGCGGGCACGGGGGGGCTATCCTTTGCCACGGCAGGCGATCCTGCCGCAGATTGAACGGGCCCTCCGGGCGCCCCTGAACCGGCGGATTCGGCCGGCTCCCGCCGCGCAGGCAGGGACCCGGATTTGCCAGGTCCCTGCAGATGCTCTAAATTCAGTAAATCGCGGGGTGGTGGATGACCGACAGGTGGGAGGCCGAAAAGAGAGAACTGATAGAGTTCTCGCGCGGCGTTGCCGACGGCCCTGCCCTGCCCGATGCCCCGGACGCCGTCCTGGAGTCACACGCCGCGAGCATCGCACACCTGCAGGAGCTCCTGAGCCTCGTGGCCTCCATGCCGATGGCCGGCCGCCCGCCTGTTTGCGATTGGGACGACGTACTGGGGCCTATCTGGCGCACGCTCTTCGCGAAGGGGGCGGATATAGACCGGTACACTCTGGCCGGTTTCTGGCGGCCGGTCCTACTCGAGGCGGGTGAAACCGACCGGTACCTGCGCGCCACGACGGCCGTCGCGGCGTCCGCGAGAAACTTCTATCACTACGACGAAGCGCTCGACTACTGCCGGGAGGGGCGGTCCGCCGCCACCGCCCAAAACCGTGCTGCGCTGGCCTACCTCATCAACACTGAAGGGTTCATTCACGCGTGCAGGAAGGACTTCGATTCAGCCGAATCGTCCTTCCTCGAGGCCATGAGCCTGGCAGAGACGGCTTCCGACGAGGATCTCGTCACCTGGGGCGGACTCAACCGCTCCGACTTCCTCGGGCAGGAACGGCTCAACCTGCTCGACGCCCGCATCGACATGGCCTTTAACGGTTCTCCCGAGGACATTCCGAGGCTGATGCCGGAAATCCGAGAGCGCCTGGCCCGCCTCGACAGGTGGCCGCTGGGCTCCGGTCTTTCAACCGTCCTGCGTCAGGACGAGGCGCAGGCGGCCGTACTGGAGGGCCGATACGAGGAGGCCAGAGCCATCCTGACCGAACTCTACGGCCGCCCGCACGGCACCGGCCCATACCGCTTCTCGCTCCAGGCCATGCAGTGCCGCCTCCTCTCCGTGGCGTCCAGCCGGGAGGGCAACTGGGACGCCGCCTACTACTGGATTCGGAAAGCGCTTAGAGAGAGCGTCCAGAAGTGCTATCCCGCCGAGGAACTTTTCGTGCTCGAGCAGGCCATGACGGTTTTGAGAGGGCTCCACGGCCCGGGGCGGCACCGAAGCCGGGATGAGCTCATCCGCGACCTGGTGCATCTCATGGAGGACAAGGACTGGTATACGGGGCGCCCCCACTCCAGAAGCGTCAGCAATCTTGCCGTGCGTCTCGGGCGCCGGCTTCAGAGGACGAAGGGCTGGGACGAGGACCTGGACAAGCTGAAGAGTGCAGGGCTCCTGCACGACATAGGTAAACTCATGATGCCCTGGTCACTCCTCAACAAGATCGCGCCCGTGGTACCCC
Source organism: Acidobacteriota bacterium (assembly GCA_046704825.1). GTDB lineage: Bacteria > Acidobacteriota > UBA4820 > UBA4820 > DSQY01 > CAVRTJ01. Next base: position 1,716 of record JBJKRE010000258.1, on the reverse strand, counting down.
GCGAACGGGCCATACTCGCCGAGCACGCCGCGCACGGGGCGAACATCCTCCGTCAGATCGGCATGCCCGACGTGGCCGTAATCGTCGAGCAGCACCACGAAACCATGGACGGCACGGGCTACCCGACGGGCCGCCCGGCCTGCAGGGCCGCCGCCATCGTGGCCGTCTGCGATGCCTACGAGGCCATGATCACGCCCAACCGCAGGTATAAGGAGCCCAGGTCCCACGCCAGCGCACTCTCGGAAATCGCCGCGCACTCCGGAACGCTGTACCACCCAGACGTGGTGGACGCCCTCCTGGCCTCCTCGAAGAATACCGGGGCGGGTGCAGAAACGAACGAGGCCTCACTGTGAGGGGACCAGGCCATACCTTACCTAGACAGGAGACCGGGTTTGGGATTGAAATCGTTCTTTCGTAAGCCGCCCGATACGCCGCCGGCCGTCTGCGTGCTCTTCGTGCTGTACGGCGCCCTCGCCCTCCTTCTCCTCCCCGTCCCGCTCTACATGGCCCCTCTCGGCCACGTTTCGTACGCCCTGGTCTTCCTGGGATTTCTTGCCTGGGGCGTCGCCAGCCAGGGCATGCGCATCCTCAGCAACTACGCACTGTCCCTGGAGCTGTCGATCTATCTGTTCGCCTATCTGTGCTACGGACCGTGGTTCTCGATCCTGACCATCTTCCTCTGCTCGGTCCTCCTCATCGCCCAGGGCGCCGCCGAAAATCCCCACAACCGAAACGCCGTCTTCGTCTTCCGGAAGCTCAGCAACACTTTCGTGCTCGGCATCTCCCTCTACCTCGCCGGGCTACTCATGGGTGCCGTGCTTCCCTCGGGCTTCTTCCACGCCTCTCCTCTGCGCATGCTGACGGGGCTCGTGATCTTCTGGCTGACCTTCACTGCGCTGAACAACATCCTGTTCGTACCGATGGACCTGGCCCGGCAGGGGGCCTCGGCGCTAGGCGAACTGGTCAAGGAAACCGCGCTCGACGGGGCCCTGCACGGCCTTTCGGTTCTGTCGGGTGCGGCCTTCGCCATCCTCTACGACGGGGGTCGATACCTTGCCATCCTTCTCCTTCTGCCCGTCCTGGTGCTTCTCGTGATCGTCCTGAAGCAGTTGACGGACCAGAGCCGCAACCTGGCGATCCAGCTGGCCATGGTTCGGAAGCTCAACGAGCGAAGCGCAAGGATTCACGCAAGCCTGGACATGCCGAGGGTTCTCGATGTCGTGGCCCAGATGAGCGAGGAACTCTTTCACGTGGACACCTACTTCGTGGCACTCCTGGACGAGCGGACCGGGAAGGTCCAGTTCGCCTGCGCCAAGGACCACGGCGAGGAGATCACGATTGCCGAGGCGGATCTTGACCGAGGCCTCACCGGCAACGTTATCCGGTCGGGGAAGCCCATCTTCATAGGCGATCTCCACAACGAAGAGCGGTGGTTGCGGCTCACCCATCCCGTCGGCGACGAGACCATGCGGATACGCTCCATCATGATGTCTCCGCTGCTCGACAGCGGACGGTGCATCGGCGTCTACTCTCTGCAGACCGACACGCCGAAAGCGTTCAGCGCCTTCCACCGCGAACTCTTTCTGTCGGCCGTCCAGCAGATCTCAACGGCCGTCGTGGGAGCACGGCTCTATAAGCGCGCCACACAGGACGCCCTTACGCGGCTGTACAACAACAGCTATTTCGAAGAGAGCCTCGGGGCCTGCCTGAGTGGCG
>JBJKRE010000257.1:0-3449 GCA_046704825.1 Acidobacteriota bacterium | reverse complement strand
TCCGCAACCTCCAAGGGCCCTTGCAAGCGTTCGAGAGTTTCCAGGTACCGGGGCAGGAACCCAAAACCCCCATACCGGCCCGGGTCGCCACCCAGGCACCTCGCAGCGAAGCCAATGCTCTAGATCCCGGACGGCAGGCACCGCGACGGTTTGCTGACCGCGTTCACGGACCGGTGGCGCAATCGAGATCCTGGACAAGCGCGCCGTCTAGACCCGCGTCCCCAGTCGTTCGATGGCGTCGACCGGCTCACGGGCCCACGAACTACGGGGTCCATCCGCGCGTGACTATTTACAGAGGACCGCGCGTCGCACGCTGGGGTTTCTACGGCCGCCGGCCGACGATCACACCGGCAACGCCCCATGTGAGACTGCGGGTCGTCCCTCCAGGAAGGATGCCCAGCAGGCGATTCATAGGCCGCTTTCCTGTAAGGAGGCGCTGGCCGGGACGCTAGAGGCCGCATTGAGGACACCGACGCGCCGCGATGCCGGCTGTGCATCGCTTGAAAGAGTTCCATAGAGTTGTTTGGAAGAACTTGGCCGTGTCGCCGAGATCTCACGACGAGTCATAACCATGGATTGCACGACATTGATTGAAAACCGGGCCGATGAACCCGGCACAAACGGAACCTCTCCTATTCAGGGCCCGACCTGGACGGTCGCCCCTTGTTTCCCGAAGGCGCCGGACTCATCGGACGGGCCGTTGTCCTCATGCAGCCCCGGTGGTAAAATCCCTCCCATCAAACGGGAGGATCGGGGGTTGGCAAGCGGCGACAGGGGTAAAGACAAGGACTTATCCACCCCCATAAAGAGACCACTTGAACGCGCCCGCGTTCCATACCCTTTCACCATCGACAGAGTATTGGACATCGCGAACAAAGTGGCCGCCGGACGCTGCAAAGGCAATTGGGACCTCATCCAGCGAGGCTGGGGCGAACTCGACAGCTTCGTACAGGAGGCCCTGGCCAGGGTCCTCAAAAAGTATCGCCACCTCCCAGAACCGCTCGACTATGAGACCTGCGACTTGTCATCCGAGACCATCCAGATTCGCCTCAGAGCGACAGAAACGCCGGAAAGGTCGTTGGGCGCCTTGTTCAGGGCTGTTATGAACAACATGGTCACGGACCTGTTGGATCAAGTGGAGGGCATCCACTTCATTCCCATCGACGATCACGAGGACTCGGACCAGCATTCCGGCCCCGGGTATCGTGAGCCGGAAGATCCGAGAAACGACCCAACCGACGAAATTGCGATGAAAGAGGCGCTGACGCTGTCTTTCACCAACATGTCACCCGACGACGTCCTGCTACTCTTGAGCCATCACGCTCCGTTGATCGTTGAATTTCCCTCGTTGCATCAAGAACTCGTCTCGAGATACGCGGCACGCTATAACGTCCCCCGTGATGAGGCCAGGCGAAGGATCGAGAGGGCGGTAAGCTCACCGAAGTCGGATGGCGTCCGCATCGCCCATGATGACCTTCTGACCCTCTTGCCCGGCATTGCCGCCAAGCGGAAAAACACGGACGACGTGAGCCTCAGTCGCCTTCGCAAGAAGTTGAAATCACGACCGGATGACTCTACCGGGCCGGGGGAAAGCGATGACTGACCACATACCTGTGCCCAAAGGACTCCGCGGCATCCTGGACGGAAAGGACATCCGCCTCCTGTTCTTCTGCAACCCGTGGGAAGGGCTGGACCACCTCCGCCGGCACGTTCTGGTGCCCATGAGCGGCGAGGAGCCCGCCCTGCCCACCTCTGCGGACCAACAGTCCATCCTCAAGGCGGCCCGGCAAAGGGTGAACGATTTGAGTTCCTTCGTCTCCGCCCCCCACGACGGTTGTTTGAACAATAGCGCGCAGACCCGGCTCTGCCCGGACTGTCCCATGCGGGAGCGCTGTTTCGATGCAGTGCAGGACATTTACGCCCTTTACTGCGATGCCCTGCGCGAGGCTTTCGCCGCCAACGGAAGCGAAGGCTACTGGCACGTGCACCAACCTTTGAAAGGCTACCGGGAACAGGAGCTTTCAGCGGGGACGTGCGGAATGCTGGCCGTGACGGAGCAGATAAGGAAGTCCCACTCATTCAACATCAAGAGCGCCTACAAGCCGGCATGCGACTACGCGGCGGGGCTTCTGGGAGATCAGCTCGCCAGGTTCTATCCCGGCCGGCTTGAAGGTTTGATGGAAGAGAACAGACTCTTGGCCCTGAAGGACTACATCCGCCGGACGACCCGCCGGACAGGTCGCGAATGCGAAAAGGGGTTTGCCATTGTCTGAGAAGAAACACGAGAGCGACCTTCTGGTGCGCTCCGCCCGGCAATACAGGAACGAAATCCTCAGGCACGACGAGCCTTTTCTGAAGGCCCGGAGCTACCTGTCCTGCATCGCGTGCCTCCTGCCTCTCCTGCGGGAGGGACAACCCGTCGAGATCCTGCGCGCTGACGCGGGCGTGCTCGAGGGCCTCAAGGAACTGGCAACCACGGACCCGGCCCCCATAGGCGAATCGCTCGAACACAAGGTGGACGAACTCCGGCGGAGCGTCGTCGCCAGCCCGAGCGAAGACCGGATTCCGGAGGAGATCTGCGACCAGCTCGTGGATGCGGTCAGATACCGGCTCGACATCGATTTCCAGTTCATGTACGTCGAACGGTACGCCCCCGAGGTCCCCGCGGCCTTCCTGATCTGGCTCCAGCGTCTGCGCAAAGCCGTCATAGGAGCGCTGGACAACGTCCCGGCACCTACGCCCGTGGCGAGGCAGCTGGAGACGGACTCCAGAGAGTTCCACATCCAGGGCAGCCCCGTCTTTCCGTGGTGGGACCACCGGTCAGATATGGAAAAAGCAGGGGACGCCCTGGACGGACTGGCGAGGCTCTCGGGCCGGGGCACAGAACAAACCGCCATGATGACGGAAGAGACCCACTGGCAGCTCGCGCCCGAAGCCGTCCGCAGGTGGGACGACGACTACGCGGGCAGGCTGGGGGAAGTCACGGCCGCTCGGGCGATGTCCCGCACCCGCGACCACGCACCGGCCGCGCAGCCTCCGGGGGCCGAAGAGTACGCCTACTCCCTCGCCGCCGATGCGCCGTTAACCGTCGCGACGACCACGCCCGGCGGCCGCACGCGGCTTCTGGTCACCGTCGAACCGGTACCGGGCGAAGACGCGCTCTCACTCGTCGCGCGGCCCGCACGCCGCGGCGATCCTTCCATAGGCCTGGACTGCGGACGCCTCGCGGTTCGATTCGGGAACCTCCTTCTCGGGGACAAGCGAAACGAGTTCCTCGACGAATGGACCGTACGCATCGAACGGTCGAGGCTGCCAGAGGCGCTCCTCCCGAGCGGCGGCAAGGCTTCCGCGGCTGCCGTTGCGCAAGACGTGAGGACTTTGATCGAGGAGGGCGTCCTGTCCTTCTCTCTGGGCGATTGACGCTGTCGAGACAGGGGCATGGACGACGA
>JBJKRE010000256.1:0-6632 GCA_046704825.1 Acidobacteriota bacterium | reverse complement strand
GCCCTGGACCGTGACGGCCGGGGCCTCCTGGTGTGGGGCGCGCCGGGCTCGGGCCGCACGGCCATCCTGGCGGCGGCCCTCCAGCGGGAGGGCGTGCGGCTGGTGGGGGGCGATGCGGCCTACGTGCGGTTCACGGGCGCGGGGCCGGTGGCGGACCTGGCCGAGCGCAAGCTCTACATGAAGGCCAAGTGGGCCAGGCACCTGCCGGAGCTGGACCGCCTGCTGGAGCGGTCCAAGCTGGAGAACATCGTCGTCAGCCGCGACCAGTGCCATGTGGAGTTCTGCCAGTTCGAGGACCGCTGTCCGCTGGACCTGGGCGCCGCCGCGTGCACCCTGGCCTCCACCCACGGCCGCGTCATGCTGGACCCCTACTGGCTGGGCGGCGCCACCAGGCACGTGCGCAGGACCCGGCCGGACGCCTGCGTCCTCCTCATGACCGACCCGGTCCTGCCCGCCGTGGAGGAGCTGAAGCCGAGGGACGCCGTGCGCATGCTCGCCGAGGGCCGCCTGCCGGGAGCGCGGGGCGCGGCGTTCTCCTTCCTCAACCCCCACTTCTCGGGCGTCATGGACTCGGCCCGCGCCGAGTTGATCCGGGCCCGGCACGAACAGCTCTTCGGCCAGACCCGCGTGTACCTCTTCAATACCGCCGTGGGCTCGCCCGAGTCCGTCGCCCAACGCCTGCTCGACTTGATCGCTTGAATTAACCACAGTGCTCACAGAGACCACAGAGAGGAAAAGCTGCAGGGCTAAAGGCGAAGGCCTAAAGGTTAAAGCAAAGCGGCGGGGGACGGGCCTTCGGAGGGAAGGAATCTCACCGCAGAGGCGCAGAGGACGCAGAGAAAGGATTGAGAAAGGCCTAATTCATAATTCGGCAGACGGTCGACCTTTGCAGGGACGCAGAGGGGATGAAATGATGGCCTTCGAAGGCTGAGGTAGTTTTTCTCTCTTGAGGCGCTGCGCGCCTGTATCGGCCGTGTCCCACCGGCCGATTCGGCCGCAAGGATGCGGCCGCTACAAAGGCACCCCCTCTGCCGTTTCCAAATCCCAAATCCAAAATCACCCCCTCTTCCAACCGGCCCGTCCCTCTGGTATCTTAGCCATTCGGATCGGCCCTTCGCCGAAGGAGAACATCGTGAGCAGGGACGCCCTCGAAGAACTGGTCAACAGCCTCACCCACGGCGTCGGGCTTCTGCTGAGCCTGGCGGGTCTCCCGGTCCTGGTCACGCTGGCGGCCCTGCGCGCCGACGCATGGACCGTGGTGAGCTGCAGCGTCTTCGGCACGAGCCTGGTCCTGCTCTACCTCGCGTCGACGCTGTACCATAGCTTCCAGGGACCCCGCGTCAAGCACGTGCTGAGGGTCCTGGACCACTCGGCCATCTACATCCTCATCGCCGGCACCTACACCCCGTTTACACTGGTTTCGCTGAGGGGGCCGTGGGGCTGGAGCCTCTTCGGCGTACTCTGGGGTCTGGCCCTCGTCGGCATCATCGCCAAGCCCTTCATCGTGCACCGCTTCGCCATCGCATCGACCATGATTTACATCATGATGGGCTGGATCATCGTGATCGCCATCAAACCGGTCCTGGCCGTCATCCCCCCGGAGGGACTGCTTTTTCTCCTCATCGGCGGCCTGGCCTACACGCTGGGGACCATCTTTTTCGCGTGGAACAAGCTCCCCCTCAACCACGGCATCTGGCACCTCTTCGTTCTCACCGGAAGCATCTTCCACTTCTTCGCGGTGATGGTCACCGTGATTCCCGCCCACGCCTAGCCGGCGCACCGGCGGATGTTCCGGGCGTTGCAGAGCCGAAACCCCGCAAACGGCCGAAGCCCCCTGTGAGATTCTTCCCCTTCCTCGCGACGGTACCGTGGGCGCTTTCACCGGGCCCGCGCAGGATTCGCACCTGAAACTTGCAAATGAAAAATTCCCGCCTATATTTATAAGTACCTTCAAGTGAGGTCATGTACGCGTTGAGGCGACGATCCGCCGGCTGGTGTGGTCACAGCGCCGTCGGGGAGCCAGAGTGAAACCGGCAACGCGAGAACGTTGGCGGAAGGCATCCATGTCTCTCCTGCAGGGAGGAAGGAGAGCGGAGACCGGCACTCTAGAACCGGGGAGCAAGACGGGGTAGCGGCGCGTTGAGGCGACGATCCGTTGGCTGGTTTGGTCACAGCGCCTGCGGGGAGCCACAGTGAAACCGGCAACGCGGAAACGTTGACGGGGTTAGAAGGGCTGTTCATGGGAGGACGTCGGCGTCCGACCACTATAGCTGACAATTAGACATTCCTTGTGACACGCGCGTTGAGGCGACGATCCGGCCGGCCGTGGCGACACGGCGAAGCCGGGGGATCAGGTGGCTCCTGCAACGCTGAACGTTTGTCGGCGCCTGCACAGTGTCTTCTATGATATCGGTCCGTGGAGGATCGATCCGATTTAGCCATCCCGTACAATCTGACAGCCATCGTGCGTTGAGGCGATGATCCGGCGGTTTGTGTGGTCACGGCGCCGCCGGGGAGCCAGAGTGAAACCGGCAACGCATCCAAAGTCGCCGGCCGAAGTGTAGCCGGCAGCAGGAGGTGTACCGACTTCGCAGCCAACGACGCTCGACCAGTCGAGCGGATCCCGGAACACGGTGCGCCAGGCAGGCGCTTAGGGACCGCTCAGAAAGATCCTGTTTCAGTTACGGGAGGGAAACCATGACTAAGAAAACAGGGGTACTGATAGGAGCGATGGTAATCGCTCTCCTGCTCCTGGCCATACCGTCCACGAGCCTTCGTGCGGACAACCCGTCCGCGGGCATCTTCGAGATGGACGGCAACGCGGTGGACCAGTCGGCCACCGGGCTACCGGACGACTGGGACACACTGTTCGACTATGCCGCCGGGGGATCCAACCTCGAGCTGGTGAAAGTCTTCATCGTAGACATCGCGACTACCAGCAATCCGGACTTCGACGACGACATCTTCACCACGGGCGGCGCCAAGGACATTCAGGACGTCAACGAGTGGCGGTGGACCACGGGCAACGTTCCCGACAAGGACGACATCTCGGACGCCTACGCGGCCCTCTACCGCCGGACGTCGGATGGCCACCTCGTTTTCGTGTTCGGCCTGGACCGCTACGCCAACAACGGCGATGCCCAGCTGGGGTTCTGGCTCTTCCAGCGCCCCATCTACAAGGTTACGCCCACCAGCGGCGACTACGCCGGCCAGAACATCTTCAGTTCCCGTGAATCGGACCCGTCCGGGTCGTACCTTGCCTACCACACCTACGGTGACATCCTCATTCTCGGGCACTTCACACAGGGCGGAACGTCGGTGAGCCTGGAAGTCTACCAGTGGGTCGGCGGGACCGACCCCCTGCTTCAGCTGGCAACCGGCGTCAACTGCACCGCCACCGGGACCGGGGTTGACGCGTGCGTGGAAGTGAACTCGGAACTGAGCGGCCCCCAGACCTCGCCCTGGTATTACCATCCGAAGTCCGGGACGGACAACGTGTTCCCGTACGGCAGCTTCTTCGAGGGCAACGCGGACCTCACGCAGATCCTGCCCAACGTGGAGTGCTTCTCGAGCTTCATGGCCGAGACACGCTCCTCCCAGTCCCTCACGGCCCAGCTCAAGGATTTCGCGCTGGCCACACGTCCCACCTGCAGCATCGCGGTAACCAAGAGCTGTCCCGCCTACTCAAAGGCAGGCGACACGGTCACCTACACCTACTCGGTGGAGAACACGGGCATCGGCACGCTCTACCTGCAGAGCGCGACGGACGAGACCAACGGGACCGACGGGACCGTTGACCTTCTCACCCTCGCCCAGAGCGAAGGGTGCGGGACGCTCGCACCGGGAGCCACCTGCACCTTTACGCGGGACTACGTCGTCGACCCCTCCGACCCTGACACGCTCACCAACACCGTCACCTTCGTCTACAACGAGAACGCCTCGGGGACGGGAATCGAAGTCACGGACTCCGACGTCTGCAGCGTGCAAATACTCCACCCTGAGATCACGGTGACCAAGGTGTGCCGTGACTACGCGCGCGTGGGCGACTCCGTCGAGTACACCATCACCATCGAAAACACCGGCGACGCCGACCTGGTCTTCGATTCGGCGAGCGACACCTTCAACCCATCGCTGACCCTGCCCGCCGAGTGCAGTTCCCTCGCGGCAGGCGCGTCCTGCCAGCTGATCTACTCGCGCACGGTGCTTGAAACCGACCCCGACCCGCTGGTCAACACGGTCACGGTCAACTACAAACTCGCGTCCAAGTACGGCGAGTTTGCAAACGCCATCAGCGACACGGCGACGTGCACCACCGACATCATCCACCCGGCGCTGAACGTGGCGAAGAGCTGCGGCGCCTACGCCAGGGTCGGAGACGACGTCCACTACTCGATCACGGTGACCAACACGGGCGACGTGCCGCTGGACAAGTCTTCCATCTCCGACACCCTGCTCGGCACCTTGACCGATGACGCCGGATGCGGAGCGACGCTGGCCATCGGCGCTAGCTGCACCATCAACGCCACACGGACGGTCCTCGAGACCGATCCCGACCCGCTGCCCAACACCGTCACGGCGACCTACAGCCTGCCGTCCAGCTACGGCATCTCGGCCGACTACTCCGCCAACGACAGCTGCAGCACCGACATCATTCACCCGGCGATCAGCGTCACCAAGAGCTGCGACGCCTACGCCAGGGTCGGCGACTCCGTCCACTACTCCATCACCGTGAGCAACACGGGCGACGTGCCGCTGGACAAATTCTCCGTCAGCGACACCCTTCTGGGCGACCTGAGCGGTGAGGCCGGTTGCGGAGCCACCCTGGCCGTCGGCGCGAGCTGCACGATCAACATGACCCGGACGGTCCTCGAGACCGATCCCGACCCGCTGCCCAACAGCGCCACGGCGACCTACAGCCTGCCGGGAACGTACAACATCACGGCCAGCTACTCCGACAGCGACAGCTGCAGCACCGACATCATCCACCCGGCCCTCCACGTCACCAAGACCTGCAGCGAGTACGCGATCGTGGGCGGGAGCGTCGACTACACGATCACCGTCACCAACGACGGCGACGTGCCCCTGACCAAGACGTCCATCGCGGACAGCCTCCTCGGCACATTGACCGGCGAGGCGGGCTGCGGCGACACGCTGACCGTCGGCGCTAGCTGCACGATAACCAAATCACGGACGGTCCTGGCGACGGATCCCGACCCGCTGCCCAACACCGTTGTCGTGCACTACGGCCTCCCGGCGGTCTACAACATCACGGCGGACTACACCAGTAGCGACAGCTGCAGCACGGACATCGTCCACCCCGCCATGCACGTCACCAAGGTGTGCAGCACCTACGCGATCGTCGGGGGAAGCGTCAACTACGTCATCACGGTCTTCAACGACGGCGATATCCCGCTGTCGAAGGTCTCCATCGGCGACAACCTTCTGGGCGACCTCACCGGTGCGGGCGATTGCGGACCTGAGCTGGGCGTCGGCCAGTACTGCACGATCACCGCGTCCAGAACGGTTCTCGAGACCGACCCCGATCCGCTTCCGAACACAGCCACGGCCACCTTCGCCATACCCGCGTCGTACAACGTCTCGGCCCAGTACTCCGACAGCGCGAGCTGCAGCACGGATATCCTCCACCCGGCCTTCGAGATCCACAAGTCGTGCCTGACCGACCCGGTGCCCGTGGGCGCGTCGGCCTACTTCCGGATCAACCTGTACAACACCGGCGACGTTCCCATGATCGCCCACCTCGTAGACGCCAACCTCAACATCGACCAGACCTTCACCTTGGGCGTGAATCCCTCGCCGCCCTGCGACGTACTGGTCAATGATCCGGACAACGGCTGCTTCATGGTCGAAGACGGCATGATCGCCACGGGTACCGAGGTGAGCAACACGGCCAGCGTGGAATTCACCCTGGATCCGAGCTATGGCATCGACGGCACGGTCGCCAGCGGCAGCGACGAAGCGGTCTGCGCCGTGACGGAAGGCGGCGCCACGCGCACGCTCGGATTCTGGAAGACCCACTGGGAGTACACCTGTCACATCTTCGACGTCCACATGGGCGGCTCCATGAACCTTGGATGGAAGACGCTCACCTCGTGCGACGACGTGCTCGGCATGCTCTACGCCAACGTCGCCCAGAACTCCGACGGCAGCAAGCGCGACAACCTCTGCAAGGCACGCGTCCAGGCTTCTCACCAGGCCGTGGCCGCGCTCCTGAACAGCGCGCTCTCCAACGGAAAGGCGCTCCCGCTCACTCCGGCAGAGATCGCCGACATCCTCAGCGGAAACAACCGCAAGGCCATCATGGACCTGGCGAACCTGCTGGATGAGTACAACAACTCGGGCGATTACGAGGCGCTCGTCGACAACGACGGCACCCTTGTCCCGCATGCCGATCCCAAGACCGCCAAGGACATGGCGGACCTGACGGCGGGCGACTGCTGAAACCTTTACCCCTACCGGCTCCAGCCGGTATCTCACGGGGAGGACCGCCAGGTCCTCCCCCTTTTTTTGGCGTGTGGACCGAAGATCGGGACGGGCGGGCTCCGAAGTGGCCGCCTCTACCCCAGGAAGGACTGAAGCAGGCCCTTGAGGGAAAAGACGGCGCGGGGGTCGGT
>JBJKRE010000255.1:0-2507 GCA_046704825.1 Acidobacteriota bacterium | reverse complement strand
TTCAAGGAGGCGGGGGCGCTCATCTCCAACGCCGGCTGCGGCGGGTGCGCCGCGGGCCAGGTGGGCCAGAACGGGCCCGGCGAGGTGACCGTCTCCACGGGCAACCGAAACTTCGCCGGCAAGCAGGGCAAGGGCGAGGTGTACCTGGCCAGCCCGGCGGTGGCGGCGGCCTCTGCCGTGGCGGGCGTGCTCACGGACCCCGGCCACATCCCCGAACGGCCGGCGGCGCGGGAGGCGGCCAGGACGCCCCTCCGGGTGGTGGAGGCGGCAAAAAAGTCCGGCCCCGTACCCATCCGCGCCGACGCGAAGAAGCCCACGGTGCTCGAGGGTCGCGTCTGGGTGATCGAAAAGGACAACATCGACACGGACATGATCTTCCACAACCGCCACCTGGCCATCACGCGCCTGGAGGAGATGGGCGAGCACGCCTTCGGCAACCTCGCGGGGTGGGAGGACTTCGCGAAGAAGGCCCGGCCCGGCGACATCGTAGTGACGGGCGCCAACTTCGGGGCGGGCTCCAGCCGCCAGCAGGCGGTGGACTGCTTCAAGGCCCTCGGCGTCGGCGCCATCGTGGCCAAAAGCTTCGGGGCCATCTACGAGCGCAACGCCATCAACGCGGGCTTTCCCATCGTGGTGAGCGACCTGGTCGAGACGGGCATCAAGGACGGCGAGGTCGTGAGCCTCGACCTGATGAAGGGCGAGATCCGGCGCGCCGACGGCTCGGTCGTCCCGGCCCAGCCCTGGCCCGACGTCCAGGCCTCCGCCTACCACCGCGGCGGATTACTCGGATAAGGATGAACAGGGAGGATGGGAGGAAAGGGAGGCTTTTGTTATTCGCGAGAAAAACCTCCAGTCCTCCCTTCCTCCCTGTAAAAGACAGAGGTGGAAGAATGGGTAAGACGTTTGCTGAGAAGGTTCTGGCGAAGCGGGCGGGTGTCGCAGAAGTCGTCCCCGGCCAGATCGTCACCGTGAAGCCGGACCACCTGCTGACCCACGACAACACCAGCGCCATCGTGGGCAAGATCGCCGAGGACCTGAAGACCTACGGCCTCGTGAACCCCGACCTGCCCGTCATCGCCATCGACCACGTGGTGCCGGCCGTGGACGAGAAGACCGCCATCGGCCACGCGAAGATCCGGCAGTTCGTGAAGGACTACGGCGTCAAGCACTTCTTCGACGTGGGCGAGGGGGTCTGCCACCAGCTCATGGTGGAGAATGGGCTCGCACTGCCGGGCAGCCTCATCCTGGGCTCCGACAGCCACACGTGCACCTACGGTGCGCTGAACGCCTTCTCCGCCGGCATCGACCGGACGGAGGCGGCGGTGCTCCTGCTCACGGGCGAGACGTGGCTCAAGGTGCCCGAGACCATCAAGGTGACGCTGAGGGGGCGCTTCCCGAAGGGCGTCATCGGCAAGGACCTGGTCCTGAGGATCATCGGCGACATCGGCGCGGACGGCGCCAACTACAAGGCCGTGGAGTTCCACGGCGACCTCTCGTCCGTGCCCCAGGACGACCGCTTCACCATCGCCAACATGGGCATCGAGATGGGCGCCAAGCTGGCGGTCTTCCCGGTCGACGCCGCCACCGAAGCCTACCTCGCCGAGCACGCGCCGGGCGCGCCCATCGAGCCCGTCTGGGCCGACGACGACGCGGCCTACTGCCGGGAGCTGGCCTACGACCTGTCGGCCCTCGAGCCGGTCGTCGCCAAACCGCACACCGTGGACAACGTGGCCCCCGTCTCCGAGGTGGCCGGCCTGCCCATCCAGCAGGCCTACCTGGGCACCTGCACCAACGGGAGGCTGTCCGATCTGCAGGCCGCGGCGGCCATCCTCAAGGGCCGGCACGTGGCCGACGGAGTGCGCCTCCTCGTGATCCCCGCCAGCCGCTCCATCTTCCAGGCCGCCCTGGCCGACGGCACCATCGCCGCCCTCGCGGACGCCGGCGCCATGGTCGGACCGCCCGGCTGCGGGCCGTGCCTGGGCGCGCACATGGGCCTGCTGGCCCCCGGCGAGCGCTGCGTCTCCTCCTCCAACCGCAACTTCCAGGGCCGCATGGGCTCCAAAGACGCCGAGGTCTACCTCGGCAGCCCCCTCACCGTAGCCGCCAGCGCCCTCACCGGCGCCCTCACCGACCCAAGAGAATTTGTTTGAACAGGGAGGATGGGAGGAAGGAGAGGTTGAAATCTTGATAAAGGACAAGCTGACAGAAGAAGTCATAGGCGCCGCGATGGAGGTACACAGCCACCTGGGTGCGGGGTTGCTCGAGAGTGTATATGAAGAGTGCCTTTGCCACGAGCTAGCCCTGAGAAAACTGTCTTTTGAGCGACAGGTTTCCTTGCCCATCGACTACAAGGGTATTCATCTCGATTGTGGCTATCTTTTGGATGTTTTGGTTGAGGACAAACTCATCATCGAGGTCAAATCGGTTGAACGCCTCTTGCCGGTGCATCAGGCCCAACTGATAACCTATCTTAAGGTGACAGGCATGCAGACGGGACTGCTGATCAA
>JBJKRE010000254.1:0-5341 GCA_046704825.1 Acidobacteriota bacterium | reverse complement strand
CCCCGCTGCCCTCGACCTGGTGAGGGTGGGAGCCCACTTTGCCGTCAGCTCGCTCTTCCAGTCCTACGAAAAGAAGACGCGCATTTACTGCTTTGAAGCCGAAGTGGACACCTTCGAACCGGCCCGGACGGGCAAAACCTCCATGGGCGTGGGCAGGGTCCGGCTGACCTCGAGGATAACGGGTGAGACCAGCCTGGTCAGTTTCGGGGCCATCCACCTGGGGGACCAGGTCCTTTACTGCGGGGCCCGGCCCTTCATCTCCGAACAGGAGTTCAAAGACCTGCGAGAGGAGGTGAGGGAGGCCTTTCACAGCAGCGATTTCGCGGAAGTCATCAGGCTGCTGGACAAGCATTTCGGAAAGTCGATCTACTCGCTGAAGGACCTGTTCAGGCGGGAGCAGAGGGAGATCATCCACGCCATCATGGAGCCCACGCTCCAGGAGATCGAGAACGCATACCGGCACATCTACGAAGAGCACACGGCCATGATGCGCTTCCTGCCTCACATCGGCGTGCCCCTGCCCAGGTCGTTCCGGAGCGCCGCGGAGTACATCCTGAACCTGGACCTACGCCGCGAGTTCAAAGGCGAGGCCGCGTCCGCAGAGCGGACGCGCGCGCTCCTCGCCCAGGTGGAAGACCTCAAGGTCAGGCTCGAAACGGACGAACTGGAGTTCGCCCTGCGCGGCACGGTTGAAGCCTGCATGGCGGCATTCAGGGACAAGCCCGACAAGATCGACGGACTGGAACGGTTGTTCGGACTTCTCGATATCGTGGCCCTGCTGCCCTTCGACGTCAAACTGTGGACCGTGCAGAACGATTACGACGCCGTCAGGCGGACTGACCTTCCCGCCTACGAGCGGCGGGCGAAGCAGGAAGACCGCTTCGCGTCCCAGTGGGTCGTCAACTTCAGGAAGCTCGGAAAGCGGCTGGGGTTCTCGGAGGCGGCCCTTTCGGCCGGCGCCTGATCGATACGCGTCACGCTCCGCCGCCGGCGGCCGCAGGCTGAGCCGGCGAGGCACGTCTTGCGCGGTACGGATCAAGAGTACCATATTAGATCATGGAGGTCCGGCGGACGGGAAGGATCGAGAGCCGCCTGTACATCCAAGGCTGGAGGTGAAGCATGAGACGCAGCAGCTGGATGATCACAGCTAGCCTGTTCGTATTCCTGTCCGCATGGTCGCTGCCGCGGCGGGCCGCCGCGTCACCCTTCGAGACTCGGCCGTTCAACCTCGTGACGGTTTCGGCCGGCGGGCCCGTCGCCGCCTGGCGGTGCGGAGACTGGTACGGATTCGGATGGGAGCCCGACTTCTTTTCCGCGGAATGGTCGCCGTGGGACACGCCCTGGTATCCTTCGCCCTGGTTCGCCCCCTGGGGGTGGGGCGGCTGGGACACCTCGTACGCGGGCTTTTACGGCCTGTACCCGCCCTGGTGGTACTGGGACCCCTTCGACTGCTGGTTCCCTTCGGACATCTGGTACGTGTACTGGATACCGCCGCACCACCATCGCCACCACCCGCCGAAACCGAAGCCGGTCCGGCTGGTGAACGGTCACAGGAGGGGGCAATCGGCGGCGCGGCGGCACGCGCGCTGGTGGCATTTGCGGCCTCACGGCGGGATGCGGCCCGTTGTGCGGCACGGCGGAACGCCGATTGGCAGGCGGCCCTTCTTGCCGCGCATGGGACCGCCCCCGGGCGCGTTCGGGGGGGGCGGGTTCCAGGCGGGCGCGAGGGGGCATGGAGGCCGGCACAGGCACTGACGCCGGGCGCCGCGGTTTCACAAGGTGGGAGCATGAAGAGAGTTCTGGTCTTTCTGTTGTTCGCTTCGTCGGTGCTGGCCTTTCGTGCGCAGTACCCCGGCGCGGGCGACGCCCTGGCGTCGGCGCCCACGGACGAGGCAGGCTACGTGGTGGATCTCATCAGCGGGGGAAACTTCCAGCAGGCCGTTGAGAGGTTCTCTCCCGAACTCGCCAGGACGCTGACGGCGGAAAAGCTGCAGAAAAAATGGCAGGCTCTGGTGGACCGGTTCGGACCCTTCGAGAGCCGCGAGGTCAAGGCCACAGAGGTGGACGGCATACGCTGGCACATTCACGTGGTGTGCACTTTTCAGAACGGCTTTGCGGATGTCGTCCTCACGTACAGCACGATAAAAGACGACGACGTGGTCCTGGGCCTCACGTTCCAGAGCGCCTCAAAGGACCCGCCCAAAGCATACTGAGTTCCCGGATCCACGGCGCGGGGGGGCGGCCTGCTTCAGCGCTTGAGCACCTGGACCACGGTAACGTGTGTCAGAAGCCACTTTCCGTCCGTCTTCTTCATGACGCATTTCACTTCGTGCGTTTCGCTCACGTGGTCCCCTTCGTTCAGGGTCCCCACTATCCGTGCGGTGGCCGTCACGTCCGCCGTGTGCTTCTGAGGGAAACTGATACCGAGGTCGTAGAACTTGAGCGAGAGCTTCGAAAAACGCTCCCTTCCCGCAAAGTAATACCTCGTGACGTCCCGTGGGGTGAAGGCGCCGGTGAGGTTGTAGGCCTGGGCGTCCCAGGTGCACTGGTTCGCGAAGAAGTCGGGGGCTCGTGTGGCCTCCCTTGCCATAGCCAGGTTGCCTTCGGCGCCGCTCTTGTCGACCCATTCGGAGATGGCCCTGAACTGACGTTTGACCTGCCGCGTCCGCGTCGGGAAGAAGAAGTAAACGGCCCACGCTGCCAGGATGATGGCGAGTGCGGCCAGGAGGCGGTTCCGCGTCACCATAGCGGCGTCCCCACGATGCGCTGGGCGGAGACCTGTCCGAAGTCGTGCTGTTCCATGGGCATGCTCCTGTTGTCGCCTATGACGTATACGCTGCCCGGATCGACCTTCCGGGGCGGAAGGTTCCAGTGGCAGGGTCCGTTGACGTACGGCTCCCGGACGGGTTCTCCGTTGACGATGAGCGTCCCGTCTTTAAAGGCCACGGTGTCGCCCGCGAGGGCGACCACGCGTTTGAGGTAGACGACCTCGTCGCCTGCGAGCCGGATCGCCACCACGTCTCCGCGGCCAGGGCCGGAAAAGAGGAAGGCCGGCTTCCAGAGGAAATCGACGGCGCCGTTGTGGTAGGTGGGTTCCATGCTCCCGCCCCGGACCACGAAAGGCGTACAGACATAGCCGAAGAAGAAATAGGCGAAGACGGCCACCGCGACCGCCCGGATGATGAAGGCGGGCGTGATCCTGGGAAAGAGGAAGTTCCGCAGTCTTTCGTTCATTTCGTCGTCCCGTATGAGGCATCATGGTAGTCCTGCGGAGCCGCGTATGGCAAGGCGGGGGCGTGGGGTGCAGGCGGAGCGCTTGCCATCATTGGGGCCGTGCAATATATTGACAGCATCGCACTGAGCCGGCGCTGGTTCCAGCGGCCGGTACAAGGGGGGAGAAAGAAGGCGGGCAGGAGGGAATGACCCAACCGGGCTCCAACGTAGCCTGCATTGTCCCCGGGATTTCCATGGAGACGAAGGAACCAGGACCCCGCCGGTTGCGGCGATGGGGGGAGTGTGCGCGTCGCTTCGGCACGGCGGGCGCGGGTGCGGCAATCGCCGCAGACCTTTCGCTGCCCCCTGCTCCGGTGTGCGGAGAACACCTCCGATTGGCCCCGACGGCCGGTCGTTCATACCGAACGCAAGCAACTCGACGAAGAAGGAGGACAACCCATGAAGCGTGTTCACCCCATCCGGCTGACTTTTCTTTTCACGTTCGGGCTCCTGATCGGTCTTTTTGCGCTGGCTGGTCCGCCACCCGGGGCCACGCCTTCGGCCGAAGGGCCGGGGCCGCTCGCGGTCGATCCGGTTGATCTGGTGCCCCTGTCCGGCACCGTCCCCGCGCTCGCGCAACCACGATTTGACGAGGGCCCGGTCAAGCCGGAACTGCAGATGAACCGCATCATTCTCGCCTTCAAGCTCTCTAGGGCGAAGCGCGCCGAATTGACCGCGCTCCTCGCCAGCCAGCAGGACCCGGCGTCGCCTCAGTACCACCGCTGGCTCACGCCGGAGGAGTTCGGCAAGCGCTTCGGGCCGGATCAGTCGACGGTCGACGCCGTGACCGCTTGGCTCCGCGACGAAGGTCTTACCGTCGACTCCATCGCCAAGGGCAGGATGTGGATCAATTTTTCGGGGACCGCCCGTGAGGTGGCGCAGGCGTTCGGGACGCAGATTCACAACTATCTGGTGAAAGGCGTGATTCGCCGGAGCAACGCTACCGACATCTCCATCCCCAGGGCGCTCATACCTTACGTGGCCGGCGTCGTATCCCTGAACAGCTTTCCCCGCCAGGCCATGAACACGGGAGTTCACCCGGTGGCGTCCGGGAGCATCCAGCCGTATTACACATACGGCTACGACCATTACCTGTCCCCCAACGATTACGCGGTGATCTATGACATCAACCCGCTCTACGACGCCGGCATAACGGGAAGCGGCGTAACCGTGGCCATCGTGGGCCGGACCCACCCGCCGTCCACGGACTGGAGCGATTTTCGTGCCCAGATGGGGCTCCCCGCAAACCCTGTCAACGTCATCGTCAACGGCACGGACCCCGGCGACCTCGGATCCGGCGAAGACGGGGAGGCCGACCTGGACGTGGAGTGGTCGGGAGCCGTCGCCAAGGGCGCACAGATAGACTTCGTCATCTCGCAGTCGACCTATTCGACGGACGGAGTGGACCTCTCGGCCCAGTACATCGTGGACAACCAGCTCGCCCCGGTCATGAGTTCGAGCTTCGGGTCCTGCGAGTCGAACATGGGCAGCGCCGAGAACACCTTTTACAACAACCTCTGGGAGCAGGCGGCCTCGGAGGGCATCTCGGTCTTCGTATCGTCCGGGGACAGCGGTGCCTCCGTGTGTGACGCCGCCAGTTCGAGCTACGGCAGCGGACAGGGTGTCAACGGCATCGCCTCCACACCCTACAACGTGGCCGTCGGCGGCACCGAGTTCGACGAGGGTTCGGGCACCTACTGGAACTCCACGAATTCCGGGAGCGGTTACGACTCGGCGCTCTCCTACATACCTGAAATCGCCTGGAACGAGAGCGGGACCGTCACCTCGTGTCCCTTCGACGACACGTGCCAGGACCTGTGGGCGACGGGCGGCGGCGCCTCCATCGTCTACGCCAAACCCTCGTGGCAGACTTGCCCTGGTGTGCCCTCGGACGGGGCGAGGGACCTGCCCGACGTGTCCATGGCGGCCGCCCAGCACGACGCATACATCGTGGAGATCCAGGGAGGGCTTTATCCCATCAGCGGCACCTCCGCCGCATCGCCTTCCCTGGCCGGGGTCATGGCGCTCATCGTACAGCAGACGGGGCAGTGGCAGGTCAATCCCAACC
>JBJKRE010000253.1:0-53992 GCA_046704825.1 Acidobacteriota bacterium | reverse complement strand
CGCGTGATTGTGCGGGTTTTGCACGCTTAGGATCTTGGTCCGACCGCCTGATTGAGCCCGGCGCGGGATGCGAAGACGTGGAGCATCGCACGCCAGCAGCCGTCCGAAGAAGGTCCGGGCCAGCGCCGTTCCCGCGTGAGGGCATCTTCTGGGCCGGACCGGGCAGCGCCCGCGTGATTGTGCGGGTTTTGCACGCTTAGGATCTTGGTCCGACCGCCTGATTGAGCCCGGCGCGGGATGCGAAGACGTGGAGCATCGCACGCCAGCGCCGTTCCCGCGTGAGGGCATCTTCTGGGCCGGACCGGGCGCATCCCGCGTGATTGGGCGGTGCCTGGACCTAAATTGTTCTCAGATATCCGCCTGGTTGCGTAGTTGCGTAGTGGGCAAAAGCGGCGAAGCGGCGTTGCCCACCGAATACGTGGAGAGTGGAGATGCGAGGAGCTCTGCGAGCAGCCTGCTAGGTGCGCCTGCGCATAATAGAGTGACCTGGCAGGGTGGAGCCGGGGGCTGCAAGCCCGAGCGTCCACCGACACTGGGATGGGAACAGGAGGACGGTGGACGCCGCTTCGCGGGGTCCACACTGCGCGTCTGATGCGCCTGTCGGCGCAGTGATCGAGGATCAAGTGACCGGGAAAATAGTCGCTGGGGGTCCTTCGAGGGTTTCCCGTCTGCCGCCCTTTTAATCCAGGATCTGCTCTTTTCCTCTGTGTGCTCTGTGAACTCTGTGGTGAGAGTCTCTCCCTTCGAAGGCCCGTCCCCGGCCGTCCTTCAAATCCGAAATCCAAGATCCCAATTCCCAAATCGCCTATATCTTGCTGAGCACGACGGCCATGGTCTCGTCCAGGAGCCGTGCGGCCTCCTTTTCGATGCGCTCGACCTCGTCCCTCATCTCCGCCACGAAGGTCTGGTCCTCGATGCCGCCGAGGTTGATCAGCACGTTGAGCACGCCGCCCTTCATGCCGGCGTAGGCCATCTGCGCGCCCACGCCCGCGTCGGACACCGAGTTCTTGTTGCCCGACTCGGCCGCCTGCTTCGCAAGGGCGATGGCCGCCAGGCTCTTACGCGCCGTTTCGAGGGGGACGGCCACCGCCTGCCGGAGCCCGGCCTGCATGGCCTGTTTGCGCGCGGCCTTCTCTTCGGCCGTCTTTTTCGGCAACCGCATGGCGTCCATGAAGGCGTTGAACGCTTGCGTGTCATCGTCCACCGCGGCCAGGAGTGCGTCCTTGACGCCCTGGGCGTCCACGGCGGTCCGGGCCATGGCCTCGAAGGCGGGTTCGTAACCCGGCTTGCCCACGGTCAGGTTGGCCACCATGGCGGCCAGGGCCGCGCCGAGCGAGCCGGCGAGCGCAGCGACGCTGCCGCCGCCGGGCGCCGGGGACTCGCGGGACACCTCGTGCACGAAGTCGTCCGTCCGCCGCGCGACGAGGTCTTCTGGAGCGGGCTCACGGAAACCGATGACCTTTTCACGGATGTCGAAGGGCGACACGTCCGCGAGGCCCATGCTCTGCACGGCGGTCTTCAGGACGTCCTCCTCGGGAATGCCGGTGGACCGCCCCTGCCGCTCGAGGTAGAAGCGCCCCGCGTCCAGCATGGCCTGCAGCGGCACCAGCCCGACGATCTCGCTGCCGGTCACGACCAGGCCCCGCTCGGCGGCCAGTTCCCGGGCCTTTTCGAGCACCAGGTGGGGCGGCGTGACCGTAAAGTCGGTGAGGTTGATGGAGATCTGCACCCGGTCGAACTGGGGCACCACCCAGCCGATGGCCTTGCAGTGCGTGAAGAGGCCGGGGATCTTGACGGACTGCCCGGCCAGTTTGTCCGGTGCGGTGCCCCACTGGCGGTAGAGGTCCTCGGCGTCGTAGCCGTGTTCCGAGCGGCAGTGGTCGAAGAGGGCGGCGGGGGCGACCGCCATGTGGCCGCACGTTCCGCAGAAGTACCGCCCGTCCTCGTGCTTCATGAGCTTGCCCATGTAGTAGAAGGGGGTTGTGTTTCCCGTCCTCGCGGACCGGCCCTTCTCCCTTAGTGCGAAGGCGATGTCCGTCGCGTGGTCCTTACACCGGGAGTTGAGGTCGATGTTGTAGGCGATCAGGAACTCGCGGGCGCCGACGACCGTGGCGCCGGCCCGGGCGTTGAACTCGGCGGGCCCGAAGTCGGGGGCCCACTCGGGCTTCTTGAGCTTTTCGGCCAGGCCCTCGTATTCGCCGCGGCGAACGTCCGCCAGGTTCCTGCGTTCCGGGCGCGTGGCGGCGTGCTCGTACAGGTAGACGGGGATGGACAGCTCCTCGCCCACGCGCCGGCCCACCTCCTTCGCCATCTCCACGCAGTCGGCCATGGTGACGCCGTTCACGGGGACGAAGGGGCACACGTCCGTGGCGCCCATCCGGGGATGGGAGCCGTGGTGGCGGCTCATGTCGATCACTTCGGACGCTTTCTTGACGGCGCGGAAGGCCGCCTCCTTCACGCCCTCGGGAGGCCCGAAGAAGGTCACGACCACGCGGTTCATGTCGGCGCCCGGGTCCACGTCCTTCAGAACGACGCCCTCCACCGATTCGACGGCGTCGGTGATCTGCTTGATGACGGCCATGTCGCGCCCCTCGGAGAAGTTGGGGACGCATTCGACGATCTTCGCCATGAAAATCCCTCCAGATTTGCCCAGCGGGAGGGGAATCCCCCCTCCATCAGAGGTTCACTATACCC
The DNA here is from genome assembly GCA_046704825.1 of Acidobacteriota bacterium. GTDB lineage: Bacteria > Acidobacteriota > UBA4820 > UBA4820 > DSQY01 > CAVRTJ01. The sequence goes on along the minus strand of JBJKRE010000253.1, from coordinate 51,298 downwards.
ACGGCCCGTGGGCGGTGCAAACGGGAGAAGTAAGAGATTTGGGATTGGGGATTTGGGATTTGGGATTTGAAGACGACGGGGGACGAGCCTTCGAAGGCATCCCGACTGCGGCAGTCCAAATCCGAAATCCCAATTCCCAATTCCCAAATTCCCCACCCATTTGACCCCCCCGGGGGGTGGTGGCACAATCTCTGTATGCGCAGACGGTGTTCGTTAGCCGCCGCCTTACTGCTCCTCCTCGTTCTGCCGGTTTCCGCCGCGGACCACCTCCACGCGCTCGAGCGCCAGGTCGAAAAGCTCCGGGGGCTCACGTTCACCCGGCCGGTGACGGCGCGCTACGTGGACGGCGCCCGGATGAAGCAGATCCTCGTCGAGGAGATGGACCGGGAGTACCCGGCAGGGCAGTGGCCGAAGATGGAGACGGTGCTCAGGACCTTCGGCCTGATCCCGCCGAAGATGGACCTCCGCAAGGTCATGACGGGACTCCTCGAAGACCAGGTCGCGGGGCTGTACGACCCCAGGGCCAAGGTGCTGTACGTGGACAAGGACGCCCTGGGCGGGGAGGACCTCCTGTCGGAAATGGGCATCAAGAACGGCAGCATGTCCGACATCTTCCTCGTCCACGAGCTGGACCACGCCCTCACCGACCAGCACTTCCACCTCCTGAGCCTGCCGCTCGAAGACCACAGCGACGAGGACCGTGCGAGCGCGGCGCGCTGCGTGGTGGAGGGCGACGCCACGTGGGTCATGCTCCGCTACATGTACTCGCTGCTGGGCGTACCGCCCGCGAAGCAGAAGAACATGGACGACCTCGCGAAGACAATGGGACTCGGTCAGGAGATGTTGGGGCGCGCCGCGCCGGCCTACGTGGAGCAGAACCTCCTCATGGCCTACCTGGGGGGGCTGAGGCTCGTTCGGGCGGCCTACGCCCGCTCCGGGTTCGCCGGGGTCAACGCGCTCTACGAACACCCGCCGCAGTCCATGGAGGAGGTCCTGCATCCGGCCAAGTACTTCGCGGGGAACGACCCGCCGCTCAAGGTCCGCGTCACCGCGCCGGCCGGCTGGAAGAAGGCCGGCTGGAAGGAGCTGGACGGCGGGACCTGGGGCGAACTCAACGTGCGCATTATTCTCGAGGAATGGGGTGTTTCCGGGGAGACGGCCGACCGCGCGGCGGCCGGCTGGGGAGGCGATGCCTACGAAGTCTATGTGGGCCCGAACGGAGAGACGGCCTTCACCTGGACGACGAAATGGGACTCGGCAAAGGACGCGGAACAGTTCGCCGCGGCCGCCCGGAAGGGTGCCGGCCTGACGGTCGTCATGAAGGGACGGGAGGTGACGGTCGTGAAGGGCGGGCCCCGAACCGGAAAGGTTCCGTCGTGAGCCCGCGCACGGCGCGGGGGCGGCGGAGCCCCTAACCACCGGTCCGGCGGCGGCAGGCCGGCCGGACATTCAGGAGGAATGACCATGCGCCCTGTAGTGACGAAAACGGAATATTCGGACATCCCGCTCCTCTCCAGAGGCAAGGTGAGGGACATGTACGACCTGGACGACCAGGTCCTCATCGTGGTGACGGACCGCCTGTCCGCCTTCGACCACGTCCTGCCCAACGGCATCCCGGACAAGGGCCGGGTGCTCAACTTGCTCTCGGCCTTCTGGTTCGAGAAGACCCGGCACATCGTCAAGAACCACATGGCGAGCATCGACCCCGACGACCTCCCGTCCCAGCTCTGCCCGCACAAGGAGAGCCTGGAGGGCCGCTTCATGCTGGCCAGGAAGGCGGAGATGCTGCCCCTGGAATGCGTGGTCCGGGGCTACCTGAGCGGCTCCGGCTGGAAGGACTACCAGAAGACGGGCAAGGTCTGCGGCATCGCCCTGCCCGCCGGGCTCAAGGAGAGCGACCGGCTGCCCGAACCCATCTTCACGCCCTCGACGAAAGCGGTGACGGGCCACGACGAGAACATCGCCTTCGAACAGGCCGTGGAGCTGGTGGGCGGGGAACTCGCCGACAAGGTGAGGGAGCTGTCCCTCGGCCTGTACAACTTCGCTTCGGACTACGCGAGGAAGCGGGGCATCATCATCGCCGACACGAAGTTCGAGTTCGGCATGCTCGAAGGCAACGTGATCCTCTGCGACGAAGCGCTCACGCCCGATTCGAGCCGCTTCTGGCCCGCCGACCTCTACGAGCCGGGCAAGGCTCAGCCGTCCTTCGACAAGCAGTACGTCCGCGACTACCTCCTGTCCATCAACTGGAACAAGGAGCCGCCGGTGCCGGAACTCCCCGCGGAGGTCATCGCCCGGACGTCCGAGAAGTACCGGGAAGCCTACGAGAAAATCACCGACCAGCCCCTGCCATGACGGGCCCTGAGTCGGAGGGCCTGCGGTCGTGGCGCTGAGGCGGGAAGCACTCGCCTGCATCCGGCCCATGCGTGAGGCGGACCTCGGGAGGGTCAGCGGCATCGAGTCCGCGACCTTCCCGAGCCCGTGGCCCTACGAATCGCTGGAGTACGAGTTCGCGCGCAATCCATTCTGCGCCTCGTTCGTGGCCGAGTGGGAGGGGCGGGTCGTCGGCTACGCCTTCCTGTGGCTGATATACGAGCAGGCCCACCTGATCAACGTGGCGGTGGACGAGGCGTGCCGGGGCCGCGGCTTCGGTGAGGCGCTCCTGTTCCACGTCACGAGCTACGCAAGGCAGAACGGTGCCGAGCACATCCACCTCGAGGTGCGCGAAAACAACGCGCCGGCCATCGCCCTGTACGAGCGCTACGGCTTCAAGCGGCTGGGCCGGGGCGAGAACTACTACAGCGACGGCACGGCAGCCATCTTCATGGAGGCCGTCCTTTCCCAGGTCGCACCGGATATTCATCCCGTCTGACTCGGCCTCGAGCGTGCCGTTCCAGCGCTCTGCTCCCATGCCGGAACGGCCGATACCATAGACAGATCTGATTAAGACGACTATAATCGTCCCCGAAAAGTACACTACGATTGTATCGCCAGGGGAAACTTTCCGCTCTCTGAACTGCGGGCGGCATATGGACGGGGGATAACATGAAGAAAGTCGTCTTGTTCCTGTTTCTGGCGTCAATGGCCTTCGCCGCACACGCGCAGGTGGGCTCCTGGTATGTCTCGGTTCTGCCTGGCTTCCAGCTCGAATCGGGCGCGGCCGGCTTTCCCGACTACGTGGGGCAAACCGGCAGCATGAAGCCCCTGGCGGGGCTGACCGCCAGCGTCGACGGCGAGTACTTCTACACCGACAATCTCGCCCTTCACATGGGATTGATATACAACCAGGGCAAATTCAGGCAGAGGGTGCTGATCTATCACATGAGCCCGACACCGTGGTGGTCTGTGAGAGATTTCGAGAATACCTACGGGATTTTCGAGGTGGGGCCGGAACTCGTGGCGCCGCTGGGCCGAGACGGCCAGCTCTATTTTCAGCTCAACGTCGGAGTTACTTTCGCGCACGAATCCTACCAGGCTTACGGCGGGCCCAGCGACGCGACGTTCAGAAACGGAACGACCTATGGGGGGGCGATCGGCTACAGGCACTTCTTCGGCGAAAGGGCCGGCATCGCCGCCCAACTGGCCTATCACAGGGTAGACAAGTGGAAGACGGACCACGTGGATGTGAGGGTGGGCGTCGTGTTCCGCTTTTGACGGCCGTCGGCCGGCGAGCGTTTCAGTGCGCGGTATACGGCTGTGGCCGGAACGTCTTTTCATCCTGGCCTTCAGCGGTTCGTCGCGGGAAAGTGCGAGGCGGAAGTTGGATCGGGGGGGCCGTTTCGCCGTCCGGTGAGTCAGGGAGACAGGCATGAAGAAAATAGTGATCGTGATACTTCTGGCGACTGCCAGCATGGGCCTTTACGCGCAGGCAGGCAGCGTGTACGTGGCCTTCCTGCCCGGCTATGCGGCCGGGTCCGGCTGGGCCTCCTACACCAGTGACACGGGCTGGCCGGGGAGCGTGAAGGCCGATCCGGGCTTCGTCGCCAGCGTGGACGGCTCGTATTTCTTTACGGACCGGTGGGCCCTCCACATGGGCGCCGTGTTCAACGAGGGGTGGTTCAAGACCCGGACTCTCGGTTACGGCGGCCATTTCTTCGAATCGTCATTTCAGAAGCGATACGGCATCATCGAGGCGGGGCCGGAGTTCCTTCTGAGGAAGATGGGCGACGGGCAGCTCTACCTGCAGGCGAATCTTGGGTTCACCCTGGGCCACTCCTACAGCCGATCGTGGGGGCTTCTGAGGACCTACAAATTCGACGACAGCGCGACGTACGGCCTGGCCATCGGCTACCGGCGGTTCTACGGCAGGCCCGGTTTCGCCCTCCAGGTCGCCTACCACCGGATCGATGCGTGGAACACCGATCAGCTCGACGTCAGAGTGGGCTGGGTTTACCGGTACTGACGAACAACCGGGGAGCGCCCCGGGCCTGTACGCGGAGTGCAGCCAGCCGTCCGGTGCGACGGGCCGGGTGAGGGTCTGCGCTTATTGGAACGGGTGCTCTACGCCAGAAGGGCCAGCACGGCCCGGGCCCGTTCGGCCGGTCCCAGGACGGGCGCGGGCAGGGAGAGTCGGCTCCCCGCGGCGAGCAGCGGCACCAGCTTTTCGAGGTCCGGGCCCGAGTCTGCGGCGGTGAGGGCCACGCGGATGGGGTGGAAGAGCTTGCGCCCCTTGATCTTCGTCTCGGCCTTGATGGCGAGAACGGCTTCGCGGTAGGCGCCCGGGAGGGCGAGGTCCATGGACTCGGCCTTGTCTATGAAGGCCCCGATGACCGCGGGGGCATCCGGGTCCTGGAGACTCTCGCGGGCCGCTTCGTCCATGGTGCCGGCGTCGAAGAGGAAGACCGGGTCGCTGACGGACGGCGCGTCGGACAGCACGTCGATCCGGTCGCGCAGCATCTCTGCGAGCAGGTAGAGCCACTCCTGCGCCGGTGCGTCCAGGTCGCCCGAGGGCAGGCGCCCGGCCTCTTCCAGGTATGGCCTCACGCCCTGCGCCAGGTCGGCCGCGTCCAGCTTCTTGATGTGCTCCCGGTTCAGGAACCTGAGCTTCGCCTCGTCGAACACCGCGGCGGACTTGTTGACCCGGTCCAGCGCGAAGACGTCCGTGATCTCGGAAAGGTCCAGCACCTCCTTCCCGTCTTCCTTCGACCAGCCCAACAGCGCGAGGCCGTTGATCATGGCTTCGGGCAGGAACCCCCGCTTGCGGAAGGCGTCGAGCGACACGTCGCCGTGGCGCTTGGAGAGCTTGCTGCCGTCAGGCCCCAGGATGATGGAGAGGTGGGCGAAGGCCGGGGGGGCGAAGCCAAGTGCCTCGTAGAGCACGATCTGCTTGGGCGTGTTGGAGAGGTGGTCCTCGCCGCGGATCACGTGGGTGATTTGCATAAGCGCGTCGTCGACGACCACGGCGAAGTTGTAGGTGGGCGACCCGTCCGGCCTGGCCAGGATCCAGTCCCCGAAGGCGTGGGTATGGATCGACACGTGCCCCCTTACTCTGTCGGTGAACGAAACGGTGTGGGGCTGGACCTTGAGGCGGATGGAGGGGCGCCGTCCCTCGGCCTCTTTCTCAGCCCGCTGGGCGGGCGTGAGGTGACGGCACGTCCCGGGATAGATGTAGGTGCGCCCGGCTTCGCGCGCCGCTTCGCGGTCGCGGTCGAGTTCTTCCTGCGAGCAGTAGCAGGGATAGGCCTTGTCTTCGTCGAGGAGCGTCTGCAGGTAAGACCGGTAGAGGTCGTACCGCTCGGTCTGGCGGTAGGGGCCGAAGTCCCCGCCGGCCCCGGGCCCCTCGTCCCAGTCCACGCCGAGCGATTTGAGGTCTTCGAGCACGGAGTCGACGCTGGCCTGGGTGGAGCGGGCCGCGTCCGTATCCTCCAGGCGGAGCACGAAGGTGCCGCCTTCCCGCCGGGCCAGAAACCAGTTGAAGAGGGCGGTTCTGACGTTGCCCAGGTGAAGGTGGCCGGTGGGTGACGGGGCGAAACGAACGCGAATGGGCTGGGACACGATCCTGACCTCCAAGCCGGGTGATTGTAGCCTCTCGGGCCATTCTTGGCAAGGCCGACGGGGGACCTGGCCGTCCGAGGACCTACCGGTGTCCCGGCCGGACGCCGTGCGCCAGGAGAACCCGAACCACGGGATCAGTACGTGGGCAAGGTGCCGTCGACCGTTCGGCTCCAGCGGTCGATGCCGCCCTTCATGTTGATCAGGTTCCGCACCCCGAGCCCCGCCAGGTACGTGCATACCTGATAGCTCCGGATCCCGTGGTGGCAGTAGACGATGTACGGTCCTCCGTCGGCCCTCAGGTGGTGCTGCCAGTACCGGAGTTCCGAGAGCGGACTGAGCCTCGCGCCGTCCAGGTGGCAGAGGTCCCACTCGTGCCGCTCGCGCACGTCCAGGAGTTCGGCCGTGGCTGAAGATTCGAGAATGCGTTCGATCTCTGCGGGTTCCAGGTTCTCGAATGGGGGCACTCGCGCGCTCCTTCGTCGCTCGAGTCAGGCAACGCGGGGCGTGCGCCTTCTATTCCTGCCGGACGGCCAGGGTCATGGGCCCCGATTCTTCCATCGGCGTGGAGCGGATGGAGTCCTCGTAGATCTCCGCGATTTCGGACTGGCAGGTCAGGAACGCTTTCAGGATCTCCGGGTCGAGGTGGGAGGGACGGACCCTGTCGTCGCCCTCCAGAAGGACGCGGACGGTCTCCTGGTGGGAGAATGCCTGCTTGTAGGGGCGTTCCATCCGCAGGGCGTCGTAAATGTCCGCGATCTTGACGATGCGGGCCTCCAGCGGGATCTCCTCGCCCCTGAGGCCGTCCGGGTATCCCGTCCCGTCGTAGTTCTCGTGGTGCGAGCGGGCGATGCTCGCGGCCATGGCCAGGTTGGGCGACCCTCCGAGGATGATGGCCCCGTGGATGGTGTGCCGCTTCATGACGGTCATTTCCTTTTCCGTGAGCGGGCCCTGCTTGCGTATCAGTTCCAGGGGGATGGTGATCTTGCCCACGTCGTGCATCTGGGCGCACTGGGAGATCCAGTGCACGAATTCCCGTTCGCCGCCGAGCGTCCTTGAAATGGCCCCGGAGTAGAGGTTCACCCGTCGGATGTGTCCCGATATGTTTCTGTCCTGGAACTCGGCGGCCAGCGCCAGCGCCTCCATCATGTAAAAGAAGGCGCCCTGCGTGCGCCTCGTCTCCTGCCAGATGCGCTTGAAGACGTTCCAGTGGCGGACGCTGGCCCTCAGGATCGGGAATTCGTAGTTGTCCACGGGCCAGGGGTATCCGGCGACGAGCAGGATGTTGGCGCCTGAGCTCACCGCTGCGAAGTTGGGCAGCTTCAGGTCGCGGGGTGCCCCGACTATCTCGCGCAGCGGTTCAGGCATGGGGGCGTCGGACAGGAACTCTCGATCGCCCCGTGCGTAGGGCTCGAGCGCCGCCTCCACTTCCCCGAGGCCGGAGAGGGTCGTTCCGCTGTTCCACTTTTCGTCGTTCACATCGCCGAAGTAGAAGTACAGCCCGTGGCGGCGCCCGTTGATGACCACGCCGCCCCAGATGAAGGCGGGATGATGTTCGCGGTGAAGGTGCGGCCCGAGCAGTTGCCTGGCCATCTGGAGCGCCACGCTCTCGGGTTTCCACTCGGCGTTGATCTTGTCCGCGTAGTGTTCGGCGAAGGCGCCCATCTCGTCGATGTGGTAATAGGCCAGGCGCAGGCGGTCGTGCAGGTTGCGGATCCTGAGCATGGAGCGGATGCGCGCCAGCAGTTCGGCACGGCGGATGGGCTTCGTAACGAACTCTTCCACCCCCGCCTCGATGGCGCGCGTGCAGGCCGGCGAATCGGCCGAGTCGGCCAGGACCAGGACGGGGATCTGCATGGTGCTCTCCCGGCCTTTGAAGATCGGGCACAGCTCGTCGCCCTCCATGTCCGGCAGGACCAGGTCCATGATGATCAGGTCGGGGGAATGGGACGAGGCCGCCTGAATGGCCTTCTGACCCGAAAAGCTCGTCGTGAGGCTGTAGCCTTCCGCGGTCAGCCACGATGAGAGATGGGTCCGCGTGTCTGCGTCATTGTCCACAAGGAGGATCTGATGCATTCTCAGGCCAGCCTCTCACCCCGTGATTCCGGCGCCCCTTTACGGCACTGCGCCCGAAGCGTGTACCCCTACCCGCTTAACTATAGGTTCCGACGCCTGGCCGCGGCAACCCGGACGGCGCGTGCGTCGGGGGACACCGGAAGGGCTTGGAGACCGGCTGGGCCCGGCGTCTTCCCGGGCGCCGGGGCGGGAGGCATGCCGTCCCGGTTACGGCAGGTCGAAGAGGATGGCCTCGGCGCTCGTGCTCCCCGTGGCGAATTCGAGGACGTTCTCGTCGCCCAGGGCGGCGCCGTCGCTCGTGTCGAGTTCTCTCCCGTTCAGCGTCAGGGCGCCGCGCGCCACCTGAACCCACGCGTGCCGGTCAGGGGCGAAGGGCAGGGCGAGCTTCTTTCCCTGGTCCAGGCGGATCAGCGAGACGTCGGCGTCCTGGTGAATGGTGAGGGAGCCGTCCCGTCCGTCGCGGGAGGCCACCAGGCGGACGGGGCCGTCGGTTTCGTCGAAGGCGAACGCCTTCTGCTCGTAACCGGGCGTCAGGCCGCGCCGCTCGGGGAGGATCCAGACCTGGTAGAGGTGGACCGGTTCGGCGTCCGAGGCGTTGAACTCGCTGTGGGTGACGCCCGAGCCGGCGGTCATGCGCTGCAGTTCACCCGGTCTTATGACGGAGCCGTTGCCCATGGAGTCCCTGTGCTGGAGGGCCCCCTCGAGCACGTAGGTGAGGATCTCCATGTTGTCGTGGGGGTGGGTCCCGAACCCTTGTCCCGGCGCCACCCGGTCCTCGTTGATCACGCGGAGCACGCGGAAACCCATGTGCTCCGGGTCGTAGTAGCCGGCGAAAGAGAAGGTGTGGAACGTGTCGAGCCAGCCGTGGTTGAAGTGTCCCCGTTCGGCGGCCCTGCGTATGGTCATCATGTCGCACATCCTTTAAGAAAGTGATCAAGTGATCAAGTGATCGAGGCGAAGGCAGGCCTTCGAAGAGGCCGATCCAGGACTTTCGACCACGTCCGCGCGGATGCCTGCGGCACCTCGAGGATGGCCAGACCGTGGCAGTTCAAAAAGCCCATGAAAGGAGGCCTCCGCCGGATCGCTTTTCGACTGCCCCGGACTTGTCCATCCTGCGCTGCGCGCCGCGGCCTTGAGCGAAATGACCGAGAAGCCCTCCCCCCAACTTTTCGGGAAAGCGCCGACGGGAGCGGACCATCCGCTTTGTCGGGCTGCGACGCCCACATCCTCGACGTACAAAAGTACGCCTGCGGTGTGGCCATCCTGCCCTTCGCGCGGGCTGGCCCCCTCGCGTCGGGACGCAGCTTCCGATGCTCCGCATCGAAAGCCACTGCCAATTCAGAGACTCTCCGTCGTTCATCTATCAAAATCGCAGGTCGCATACTTTTCGCTCACCGTCTCACTGCCTCACTGTGCAAGTCGGTCCTTGCTTATCCGTCACAGGTCGAGCGGATCTATTGTCGCGACGGCGGCGGGGTCTTCGCGCCAGATCTCTGGGTCGGCGTCCACGTAAAGTTCGATCTGAATGCCGTCCGGGTCCGAGATGTACAGGGCCTGGCTGACCTTGTGGTCGCTGGCGCCGAGGATGGTTACGTCCAGTGATTCCAGACGCCTCTTCCAGGCGCGGAGGTCTTCCAGGCTGTCCCCGACCTTGAAGGCCACGTGGTAGAGTCCCACTGCGCGAGGGTCCGGGGGCGGGGCGTACCGGCCGACCTCCAGCAGGGCCAGGTCGTGGTGGTTCGTGCCTGCGGAGAAGAAGGCCATGTGTTCGCCGTACCTCGCGACCTCTTCGAGTCCGAGGACGTCCCGGTAGAAGGGGACCGAGGTCCCGAGGTCGTGAACCCTCAGGACCACGTGTCCCAGCGCGGCGATGCGGGAGTCGAGCGCTTCCTCCATGGCTTATCCCGCCGCAAGCTTCTTGGTGATCTCGGCCACGTGCCGTCCCTGGAACCGGGCGATGGCGAGCTCGTTCTCGCTGGGCCGCCGGGCGCCGGTGCCGCCGGTGATCGTGCTGGCGCCGTAGGGCGAGCCGCCGGTGATTTCATCGAGCGTCATCTGCCGCTGTTCGGAGTAGGGGACGCCCACGATGACCATGCCGTGGTGCAGGAGCGTGGTGTGAAAGCTCGTCAGCGTCGTCTCCTGGCCCCCGTGCTGGGTGGCCGTGGCCGTGAAGACGCTCCCCACCTTGCCGATGAGTGCGCCGTTTGCCCACAGGGGACCCGTCTGGTCGAGGAAATTTCTCATCTGGGCGCACATGTTGCCGAACCGGGTCGGCGTCCCGAAGATGACGGCGTCCGCCTCGGCCAGCTTCTCGGGAACGGCTGCCGGGACGTGTGCGAAGGCCTTCCGGGCGGCCGCGGCACCGCTCTTTTCGAGCACGTCCGCGGGGATGAGTTCGGGGACCTGGTAGAGCGCCACGTCTGCGCCTTCGACCTCCCGGGCGCCCTGGGCCACGGCCTCCGCCATGGCGAAGATGTGGCCGTACATGCTGTAGAACACGACTTGAATCTTCATGGGTGGTTCCTCCTTGACTACCGTCGGGACGGGCCGGACAGGCTCCACCGTCCGGGGCCCAGGGCGATGACCATGAGCAGACCGCCCATGATCCCCAAATTCTTCTGAAAGTTGATGAGCTGGCTTACGTACTGTGCCTGCGGGGCGCTCCAGAACGCGTGGAAGATCAGGGTGGTCGGGACCAGGAAGACGAGGAGCATGAGCGCGCCCAGGCGGGCCCTGTAGCCGAGCACCAGCGAGATGCCTCCCGCGAGCTTGAGCACGACGGCACCCGCCAGGAACAGGGCCGGTACGGACATGCCCTTGGAGGCCATGTAGGCGGTCCGTCCCGTCCAGCTGCCGAGGTCCCCGATCACGCTCCAGAGAAAGATGAAGCTGAGCAGAATTCTTCCGGCGAGCGGTACCCACGGCAGGGCCGCGTTGACGTCGAAGCCGCCCGCGGAATGGGATGATCCGTTTGGTTCCATGATTGTAAAACCTCCGTTCGTTCTCAGTTCGATTCGGTCGCCCGCCTCGTCCGGCGGGACGTGCGGGTGCCGCGTGACCTGCGTTGACCGGTCCGGGCCTGGCCCCGGCCGAGTTTTCTGCACAATCGTCTCAGGTCGTCCAGTTCCGACCTGTCCAGAACACCCATCGCCCGGGCGATTCGGGCCGCGTGCCCCGGAAAGGCTGACTCGATGAGCGCCCGGCCTTCGTCCGTGAGCCGCACGGTCACCATCCGCCTGTCGGATGTGCTCCGCTCTCGCCTGACGAGTCCGCGCCTTTCCAGGTTGTCGACCACGACCGTGATGTTGCCGCTGGACTTGAGCAGCTTGTTCCCCAGCTCCCTCTGGCACAGCGGTCCGAGGTGCAGAAGGGTCTCGAGAACGCCGAACTGGCTGGTGGTCAGGCCGGTTTCGGCCATTGTGTCGGAGCCCGCGGCGGTGACCGTCTCGGACGCCCTCATGAGCGTGATGTAGGCGCTCAAGGCGTGTCGCTCGTTTTCCGGTCCCTCGTAATGGGTGCCCATCAATTACCTCCACATGAGATAACTCAAGTTCAAACGAATCTATTCCCTGCCCCGTGCCGGGGACTGGATAATAGGGCCGGCCGGCCTTATCTTCATGGGCAAGAGGGGAATACACCACAGATCGGACACGCGTGGCGCTCCGGCCCGAAGGGTCGGAGAAGGACGGTGCCTTCGACGGAGGCAGGGCGGTCTTGCAGGCAGGGGATGCGGTGGAGGTTGCCATGGGGGGGAGCCGGTTCGAAAAGCTGTGGAAGACGGAAGACTGGTGGTCCGTATGGATGGGTCTGGGCCTGGTGCTGCTCGCCCTCCTCACCTTCTGGGCCGGTGGCAGCATCCGGGGGTGGGCGATCACACCGCCGAAGTGGAGCACCTTCGCAGCGCTGCCGCCCGACCTGCTGCAGCACGCCTGGGGCTACGGCGTCATCTTCCTGGTGTTCGGCGGCGTGTTCACCGTCTCCATGGCCATCATGGGGCACCCGCCCAAGACCTTCCTGTCCGGCTTCGTGATCCTCTTTCTCGGCTCCCTGGGAATCTTCTACCTGGCCGGCTGGAGCGTCATGAAGCGCTTCAACGTGGAGGCGCCCCTGCTCGCGCTCATCGTCGGCCTCGTCGTTTCCAACGCCGTAAGGATTCCGGACTGGTTCAAGGAGTGCCTGTGCACGGAGTACTACATCAAGACCGGCATCGTCCTGCTGGGCGCAACGCTGCCGCTCACGCTGGTGTTCAGCGCCGGGCCGGTGGCCTTCGTGCAGGCGACCATCGTGTCCGTGACGACCTGGCTCACCATCTTTCTCGCCGCCACCCGGATCTTCAAGCTCGAACCGAAATTCGGCGCCGTGCTCGGGGCGGCGGGGGCGGTTTGCGGGGTCTCGGCGTCGATCGCGGTCGGAGGCGCCGTCAAGGCCCGGAAGGACCACATCTCCATCGCCATTGCCGTGGTGACGGTCTGGGCGATCGTCATGATCTTCGCGCTGACCATCGCCCTCAAGATGCTCGTCCCCCTTCCCATCAGCCCCGGTGAGGCCGGCGCCTGGGTGGGCACGTCGGAGTTCGCCGACGCGGCCGGCTTCGCGGTGGTGGCCGAACTGGCCACGAAATTCGGAGACGCCCCCATCAACGCCTTCACGCTCATGAAGGTCATCGGTCGGGACATCTGGATCGGCATCTGGTGCCTCATCCTGGCGGTGGTCTCGGTCATCCACTGGGAGGGTAGCGCCGCGGGGGGCGGCCGCCGCGTCGGGGCGGGCATCGTCTGGGAGCGCTTTCCGAAGTTCGTCATCGGCTTCCTGGCGGCGTGCGTCCTCATGAGCCTGGTGTCCAGCCGCCCGCCGCCGGCGCACGAAGGAACGGCGCCCGTGGCCGGAACCTTCCAGGGCGTGAAATACCACGCGGACTTCTCCGGCTACAGGCCCCCGCCGGAACTGGCGGGGCGGGTCGCGGTGGACGTGGAAACGGGGACCCTCCGCAGCGTGGGCGAACTGTCCCGCAGCCAGGTGAAGGCCCTGAAGGCGGCCGCCGCCACACAGGACCAGCGATGGGCCATCGACGCGCTCGCCCAGTCCTCCAACTGGTTCGAAAGCGTTTTGCAGCCCGAGGTGATCGCCCCGGTCAAGAAGCTCCGCTCGTGGGCCTTCGTGCTCTGCTTCCTGTGTATCGGCCTGTCGACGCGGTTCAAGGACCTGGCCATCTTCGGCCTCAAGCCGTTCTGGGCCTTCAGCATCGGCGTGCTCGTCAACGTCCCCCTGGGGTTCGTCCTCTCGACCATGGTGTTCGTCCGTTTCTGGTCCCGGCTCTAGGAGCCTGCCAGTTCCCGCGGGATGGGTGCGCACCGCAGGAATGAGCCGGCTCGCGACGGACCCCCCCGCGAGGGGACGAATCGGCTTTTTTCTGCTATAATTCCACGTCGTCGCGTAACGCCGGCCCAACCTGGAGATGGTACGGCGCAAGGACTTCAGGGGGAGCCCATGACGCTTGATAGAGAACGGTGGATTCAGCTGGCCAAGGCCAACGCCGAGGTCATTAGAGCCGAGGTCACCAAGATCAAGGCGTATCTCGAGGACAAGGAACACATCCACTTCGCGGAGTTCTGGGCGCAGGCCAGGGAGATCACCTCCATGTTCAAGACCTTCAAGCCTCTGGAGGTCGAAGAGCGGGAGGCGCTCTGGACCGAGTTCCACGCGCTCTGCGAAGAGACCCGTTCCCTGCAGGAGGACCACAGGGTCGAATCCAAGCGCGCCTCCAAGAAGAAGAAGGCCGCCATCGATGCGCTGGTCAAGGAGGCCTCCGCGCTCCTCACCCCGGAGGAGGGCGATCCCGACCTGGACAAGGCCCAGGGTCTGCTCAACCAGGCCCTCGAGCTGATGAAGGCGGGACCGGCGCCCGAGGCGACTTCGGGTGAGCAGTCCGGCGAAGATTCCGACGATTGCGGTGACCTGAACGCCATCCGCCTGGTCCGGGCCGACCGCGAAGCCTGCTGGAAGCAGTGGGTCGAGGTCCGGGAGGCCGTCAAGGGCCTCCGGAAGTCCAGGCGCAGCGAAGTTGCCCGGTCCTTCCGCCAGGAGGCCGACGACATCCTGGCCGCCGCGCAGGAGGACGACCCCCACGAGGTTCAGGAGCAGGTCAAGGCCATGCAGAAGGACCTCAGGACGTCGCCCATGAGCAACGGCGAAAGGGAAAAGATCCGGACGATCCTCAGGGCCGCGTGGCAAAAGGCATCCGAGCGCATCGGCCAGGAGAAACAGGAAAAGAAGCAGAAGCACCACGACTGGATCGACAGGATGAGGGAGCACCTGGCGAGGTGGGAGACCACGGCCCTCAAGAACGACCTGGTTCTCGGGCGGATTCGAGGGGAAATCCAGGATCTCGAGAGCCGGGTCGAGGCCTCCAACGACGACTCCCAGGCCGAAAAGATGCGGGGCTGGATCAGAGAGAAGCAGGCCCGGATCGCCAAGCTCGAGTCGGCCGGGAGCGAACTGGAGGAGAAGATCCGCGTCGTCCGCGGCAAGCTGGGAAAGGACGCGCCTGAGCCCATAACGGAGCTTCCCCCCGAGGCCCTGGAGCCGCCCGCGCCGCCGCCGAAGAGGTCCGCGAGGCGGAAGTCCGAGGCGCCGCGGAAGCCCTCACAGCCGCCGCCCTCGCCGGGGTTGAATCTGGGCGAGGTGCTGGCCCAGACCCTGCTCAAGGATGACGAGGCCCCGCGCTCCGGCGTATCGCTCGGCGAACTGCTCTCCGAAAAGCTCGGTGCCGCCGCAGGGGCCGACGAGAACTGACCGCATGTGATCGAGGCGAGGGAAGGCCTTCGACGCTGCCAAGGGCTAAAGCCAAAAGGCTGAAGGCTAAAGAAGAGACGGCAGACGGCGGCTCTTCGAAGGCCCGTCCCCAGCCGCTCCAACGGCTCGTCCCTCGCCGTTCTTTACTTCCGCCTTCCAATTCCCAAATCCTTGGCGCTGGTAGCGCCTTGTGTTGGGTGTTTAGTGTTAAGTGTTTGGTGTTTAGTGCGTGGGGGTATGGCTTCGAAGGCCATCATTCCATCCCCTCTGCGTCCCTGCAAAGGTCGACCGTCTGCCGAAGTATGAATTCAGTATTTCTCATGCCTTTCTCCGCGTCCTCTGCGCCTCTGCGGTGATAAGTATTGCTCCAAAGGCCCTCCCTCGCCGTTCTTTACTTCCGCCTTCCGCCTTTCGCCTTTCGCCTTCCGACTTCCAAATCCCAATTCGCCAATTCCAGTCGGCCTTCCCCGTGGTATTCTGGCCTGGACATGCGATACCTGCTGGCCGTCCTGACATGTCTGGTCTGGCCGGTCCTGCCCGCAAGGTACCGGGCGCTCTGGCCGTGGGAACTCCCCGCGGACGATGGGGTGCTGGGGCAGGCCTCGGCCTACGCGCACGCGATCGCCAGCGTCCTCCTGTGGGGCGTCGTGTTCATAGCCTACGAGAAGGCCTATTCGCTGAAGGTGGCCGGCCTGATCGCCGACGACCGGGGATCGGGCGAGGTCGGACTCCTGACCTGGTACGGAATGGTCTGCTTCTTCTCGTTCTTCTTCACGCCCTGGGGAATGCTGCTGTCGGTCTATATCGTCGATTCGGCCGTCCGTCTCGTCCACGCGCTGGGAACGGGTGAGCCCATGGGCAGCGTCTTCCTGTCTGCGCCGCTGTGGTTCGCCGGCAAGGTGGCCGACCGGGCGAAGGAGGCGCGGATGACCGCGCTCTACGGGAGTGCCGGCGAGTCCGACCGCATTTCGGTCGAGGGGGACGGGCTCGTCGTCCGAGCCACCCGGCCCCACGCGGAGTGGAACGCCCTGTACACCTTCTCGCACAGGGACACCCTCTACAGGCTGCGCAGCTTCTGCGAAGGGGCCGAAGGGGCCCGGAGGTGTTTTATCTACCGGTTCGAACCCTGGCCGGACGGGGAAACCGTCAGGAGGGTGGTGGCCCTGTGACGGAACCGTCCCGCCAATGTGGGGTCAGGGTTTGACCTGTTCGAAAATGCGCAGGAACTGGTCGTACGGAAGGGCCTGCCAGCTCTCAACGCTCAGCGCGCCCTCGGCCCTGGAGATGAGCGACACCCGGTGCGCGGTCTCTGCGTCGGGCGCCTCGTAGATGTCCATGAAGTCGTAGGGGCCCAGGATGGCGTAGTGAGAGATCCATTTGACCCCCGGGCAAACCTCCGCGACCTTTCCCATCCATTCCTTGCCCCGTCTCTTGCGCCCCGAGGCGTCTCGCATACCTTCGGGCGCAAGCCGGGTCATCAACACGAAAAGCGGCATGTGCACCTCCCATTTACTCTGAATGTAGGGCTGGGGAAGGTGCCCCGCAACAGAACCTGCGACCATGCTACCGGGGCCGGTCAAATGCACCGGCCCCCACGGGTGCCGCATCGACCGGGTTCAGGGAGCGGTCACTCTTTGGCACCCTGGTCGATCCAGATCTTGATCAGGTTCAGCTGGCTCTGGGGGAGGCTGCGGGACCAGAACCACCACTTCGGCATCCCGTCGCCCTTGGGTGAGGTGTGCTGGAGCTTCAGCCAGAGGTAGGACTGATCGGCGTCGCCGGGCTTCACGCGCATCATCGTGTGGACTTCGGCCGAGGGCACGTTCACCAGGGCCTCGTAGGCTTTCCCTTCGCTGAGGTCCAGCTTCGCTTTCTGTTCCTTGGGCCCGTGACACTTGACGCACGAGTCGGTGAAGATGGGCTGGATGTCCTTCTGAAACGAGACCGGCTTGGGCTGGGGTTGGGCCACGAACGCCAGGGCCAGCAGGGCACCGGCGGCCGCTACGACTCCTTTGTTCCACTTCATCTGATCCTCCTCGTCAAGGTCCTGTTCGGGGCCCCTTTTACCGCTCTCCGCGGCGCCGTGGCGCTCCGTCCGTATGGGCCTTCGTCTTCGGTCGTTTCCCGTCTGCGTTCTGATCGCAATAATATCACGCATCGGAGGGTTCATCCCCCGTGGACTGCAAAAGGCTAACACCCGCCGATTTCCTGCGATTCCCACACCGGCCGTGGCCGGAGCCGGGGGTGCGTGTTAAGATGCTGATTACTTTGAAGCAGAAATAAAGATCGGAGGTTCTTACCCCATGACCGAACGCTCGGGAAGCAGGTTCCATATCCCTTTCAGAAAACACAGGCTGGCCAACGGACTCACCGTGATCCTCTGTGAGAACCACCGCCTTCCGCAGGCCGCCGTCAATCTCTGGTACCACGTGGGCAGCAAGGACGAAGTGGAAGGGCGCACCGGTTTCGCCCACCTCTTCGAGCACCTCATGTTCCAGGGCAGCGAGCACTATCCGGACGATTTCTTCCGGCCGCTCGAGGAGGTCGGGGCGAGGTTGAACGGATCCACGTCCGAGGACAGGACCAACTACTGGGAGGTGGTGCCCGTGCCGTACCTCGAACGGGCCCTCTGGCTGGAATCGGACCGGATGGGCTGGCTGCTGCCGGCCATCGACCGGACCAAGCTGGACAACCAGCGGGAGGTGGTGAAGAACGAGCGGCGACAGACCACGGACAACCAGCCCTACGGCGTGGCGGAGGAAGCCTGCCTCGAGGCACTTTACCCGAAGGGGCACCCCTACCACCACTCCATCATAGGGTCCATGAAGGACCTCGACGCCGCCACCCTCGACGACGTGAAAGCTTTCTTCCGGGCGTACTACACGCCCAACAACGCCTCGCTCTGCGTGGCGGGGGACATCGAGCCCGAATCCGCTCTGGCGCTGGTCGAAAAGTATTTCGGGGCCATCCCGTCCGGTCCCGTGGTGTCCCCCGTCAGACAGGATGTCCCGGTGCTGTCGAAGCCGATCAGGATCGAGGCGGAGGACCGCGTGATGCTGCCCCGTCTCTATCTCCAGTGGCCCACTCCCCCCCAGCTAACGGGGGACGACGCGACTCTCTCGGTCCTCGCCTACGTCCTCTCGACGGGCAAGGATTCGAGGCTCGTGAGGCGGCTCCAGATGGACGATCAGCTCGCCCAGTCCCTGTGGGCCTACCAGATCGGGGGAGAGGTTTCGGGGGTCTTCCAGGTGGTGGTTACCGCACAGCGGGGCGTCGAGCTCGGTCGGGCGGAGGCGGCGGCCTGGGAGGAGATCGAGCGGATCAAGACGGATGGCGTCGAGCCGGTTGAAGTCAAGGCGGCCGTGGACAGTCTGAAGGCGGGCGTTATCAAGCGCCTGCAGACGGTGGGCGGCTTCGGCAGTGTGAGCGACATCCTCAACTACTACGAGACCTTCACAGGAAATCCCGACGGCCTCTCCAAGGAACTGGAGCGGATCGAATCGGTGACGCCCGAGTCCGTCCAGAGGGCGGCCCTGCACTTCCTTTCACCGGAGCGCTACGCCGGGGTCTCGATCCTCCCCGCGCGTCCCAAGACCGTGGCCGTCGACCGGTCCGCCATGCCCGGCAAGGGGCCGGACAAGAGCTTCTCCTTCCCGGACGTCAGGCGTACGACGCTTCCGAACGGAGCGGCACTGTGGGTGCTGCCGGACCACAGCCTCCCCATGGTGACCCTGGCGGCCGTCGTCAGGGCGGGCAGCGCGTACGATCCGCCCGGCAGGCCCGGTACGGCCTTTTTCACTGCGGGACTGCTTGATGAGGCGGCGGCAGGCATGGGGCCTCTCGATCTTGCCAGGCGCCAGAAGGAGCTGGCGACCTCCCTGACCACCACGGTGGACGGCGACCAGACGGCCGTCGCACTCTCCGTTCTCAGGGAACATTTCGAGGGTGGGGTGGCCCTTATGGGCGACGTCCTGCAGCGTCCCGACTTCCGGCCCGAGGACGTTGAACGACTGCGGAAGGAGCAGCTCGCCGGACTGGTGCGCAAGCTGGACGACCCTTCCGAACTGGGCGACAGGGCCCTCAAGGCCCGGCTCTACGGCGAATCCTCCCCCTATGGACATCCGGTCGACGGCACGCCGGGAGCGCTGGAGACGCTGACCCGAGAGGAAGTCGCGGCGTTCTACGCCCAGTTCTACGGCCCCGAAAGGACCCTCTTCCTCGTGGTCGGCGACGTGACTCCGGAGGAAGCCGAGGCCCAGATCCTGGAGACCTTCGGCCCGTGGCGGGGCCGGCCACAGGAAGCGGGCGCGGAAGCCGAGGAGCCCCGGTGGGGCAACCGGGGCTTCTACCTGGTGCCGAAATCCGAGGCGCCCCAGTCCTACGTGACCGCGGCCCAGCCGGCCATCTCCAGGAAGAGTCCCTCGTACCCCGCATTCGTCGTGTTCAACGCGGTGCTGGGCGGACAGTTCACCAGCCGGGTCAACATGAATCTCCGGGAGGACAAGGGCTACACCTACGGCGCCCACTCCTACCTCGAGCCGCGCCCCGGCACCATGCCCTGGATCGTCGCCACCTCGGTGCAGACGGACAAGACCGCCGAGTCGATCGCCGAACTCCGCGGCGAGATCGAACGCGTCCTGGCGGGCGAGCCCGTCGCCGAAAAGGAGTTCGCGAACGCGAGGGACAACCTGGTTCTGAGGTATCCCCAGAGCTTCGAGACCCAGGGGCAGCTGGCCTCGGGGCTGGCGTCTCTCTGGCTCTTCGACCTCCCGCTCGACTACCACGAGAAGATGCTCGCGGCCCTCCGCTCTCTGACGCTGGACGACGTGCGCCGTGCGGGCGCGGACGTCCTGACGCCCGACAAGCTCGTCTGGGTCGTCGTAGGAGATGGCAACGCCCTCTCGGACGGCATCGGGGACGCCGGACTCGGGATGCCGGAGACGATCGGCGCACCGGGTCGCGACGCCGACTGAAGGCCCGCCGGCGGAGGCTCTTTTCGACCGCAGAGAGATTTTCCGGTCGGCGGGGCACACCGCGCGCCGGTCCCCCGGACACTCGCCCGAAGGGACGCACGTGAAGCCCGGTGTCCTGGAACCTATAATCCAACCAGCAGGCCGCTGAACGAACTTCGCGGGCCGGCGGGGCGAGGAGGTCGGGATGAAAAGAGCCCATACGATTCTGTACGTGAGGGACCAGGAGCGGAGCACGGCCTTCTACAGCAAGGTGCTGGGCCGGAGGCCGAGCCTCCACGTGCCCGGCATGACTGAGTTCACGCTGAACCATGGGAGCACTCTCGGACTCATGCCCTTCGAATCCATGAGCCGGCTGCTGGGCATCCGGCCGCCGGAAGAGGGGGCGGGGTCGGGCGTGCCCTGCTGCGAGCTGTACCTCGTGGTCGACACGCCCTGGGCGTACCACGACAGGGCCATCGCCTGCGGGGCCATGGAACTCAGCGGCCTCATGGAGCGGGACTGGGGACATCGGGCGGCCTACAGCCTCGATCCGGACGGCCACGTTCTGGCGTTCGCCGAGGAGATCAGCGCCATAGCATGACGACCCTCGGGCCGCGGGATCGGCCCTGAGGCCGGCCCCTGGGGCGAACCCATCGACCTAATCCGTTGAAAACTAAGTCCGTGCAGTTCTATAATGAGAAACACCAGAAAAGGGCAGGTGAGCGATTAAGAGGTTGTGAAGGATGAACATGGGGAGGGGGCTCAGTGGCGGATAAGGCCGCAAGGTCCGGACCGGGCCGGTTTCTTCGCCCGCCAAGACGGGTCGCTTTTTTCGCATCACTCGCAGTGCTGATCGCTGCTGCGGTCTTCGTGTCCAGGGTCTGGAATCTGCACGACGCGAGCCAGGTGGACCACACGACGATGGTTATCGTGCACGCGTCCGTCGTCGGGGCGATCCTGCTCCTGGCTGCCGTCGTGTATCTCGTCGTCGACAGGAACAAGCGGCTGGCTGCGGGCATCGAGGAGCGCACCAGGGCTGCCCAGGGCCTGAACGAAGCCCTCACGAAAGAGCTGGATGCCGGGCTGCAATCCGAGAAGAGGTTCCGCAGCCTGTTCGAGAACGCCAGCGACGGAATCTTTCTCATGAAGGGCCTGCAAATCGTGGACTGCAACCGCAGGATCTGCGAAATCTTCGGACGGGACAGGGAAGAACTGGTGGGATGCTCCCCCGTCGACTTCTCTCCCCCCTCCCAGGTGGACGGGCGTCCGTCGGAGGAGGCCGCCCGGGAGCGGATCGGGGCCACCCTGGAGGGGCGCCTGCAGTTCTTCGCCTGGAAGCACTTGAGAAAGAACGGCGAGCCCTTCGACGTGGAGGTGAGCCTGAGCAGGCTCGACATCGGGGGAGAGCCGGTGCTCCAGGCCGTCGTGCGGGACGTGACCGACCGGAAGCGGACGGAAGAGGCTCTTCGGCAGAGCGAAGCGCGCTACCGTGACCTGGTGGAGAACAGCGCCGCACTCATCATGACCCACGATCTATCGGGCCGCTTGCTCTCCGTGAACAGGTCCGCCGTCCGTTTTTTCGGCTTCGAGCGCAGCGACCAGCTCGTCGGGACGAACCTTCGCAGCATGCTCGACAGCGGGGTGGAGCCCGAGTTCGACGCCTACCTGGAAGAGATTCGCAAGGCGGGCAGGAGCGACGGCCACGTCAGGTTCAGGACTCGGGATGGAGAGGTGCGGGTGCTTGCTTACAACAACACGCTGCGGACAGAAGACTCTCAGGAGCCCGTGGTCAGGGGAATGGCGTACGACGTGACGGCCCAGCTCATGGCGGAGAAGGCCCTGAAGGAGTCCGAGAGGCGGTTCAGACTGCTGTACGAACGGAATCTGGCCGGCGTCTACCGCTGCAGGATCGACGGCGGTCTGATCGAGTGTAACGAATCCTTCGCTAAGATGTTCGGCTACGCGTCCCCGCAGGCCGCGCTCGACGATACTGCGCACAAGTTCACCGCCCACCCCGAGGACCACCGGCATTTCGTGGAGACGCTCAGGGAACGGGGAGTGGTGAAGAACTTCGAGTCCGTGGGGCGGCGCAGGGACGGCACGTTCTTCTGGATTCTGGAAAACGCATCCCTGGTCCGGGGCGCCGATGGGGGCGGAGTGATCGAGGGTACGCTCTTCGACGTCACGGAAAGAAAGAGGCTCGAAATGGAGAGCATCCGGGCCCGTAGCCTCGAGACCATCGGCAAGCTGGCCGAAGGGGTGGCCCACGAAGTGCGCAACCCGCTGTTCGCCATCCAGCTCAACATAGCCGCCCTGATGCGAAGAATGGACATGACGCCGGAGATCAAGGCGCACGTGGACCACGTGCTCTCCCACGTCAAGAGGCTCGACACCCTGATGTACAGCCTCCTGGAACTGGGTCAAGCCGTCGAAGCCGGTGATTTCGTGCAGGCCGATCTGCACGACATCCTCCGCGAGGCCTGCGGGATGGTGGAGACGGCGTTCGGAGACAAGGACGTGCGCCTCACCTGCGACGCGCCCGGCTCCGGCGTCGTGGTCTGGGGGGTCCCGCGCAAGATCGCTCAGGCCTTCACGCACGTTCTGACCAACGCGCTTCAGGTGGCTCCGGCCGGCAGCGAGGTGAGAATGGTCTGCAGGCAGCGTGACGGAGTCTGCGAGGTGGACGTCGTCGACGCGGGCAGCGGCATACCAGCCGTCATGTTGAGCAGCCTCTTCGAACCCTTTACGACCACGTACAAAGGCCACTCGGGAATGGGGCTGGCCCTCGCCAGGCACTACATCGAATCGCACGATGGGGCCATCTCGGCGTCGAACAACGCTCCGGCCCCGGGGGCCACCAATACGGTAAGACTGCCCCTGCTCGAGAGTTCCCCCTCTGAGGCCCCCGCAGGCTGAGTCGCACGTCTTGAATCCGATTGCCACGGAGTCTCACATGTGAGACTGATCCGACGTCGTCCGGCCCCCCGGGCGTTCGACCGGAGAGGGTTGGCACCCTGACAAGTCAACGGGCTGAAGCAGTTGCGGCCGGTCACTCGAGGCCGGGATCGCATGGGTCCGGTTCTTGCACCATTGCGGGACGGAGGCACAGTCGGAGGCGATCCCGACGGCCACGGCGGCGCAGCATGTCCATCCCGCTTCGGGCAACGGTGGGACCGTCCACTACCAGGAGACCTCATCGTGAGAGACCCGGGAGATAAACCACAACGCGATCTCTTCCAGTCCTTCATCGACAACCTGCCCGGTGTGGCATTCGTCAGGGATACCCACGGTCGTTACGTCTACCTCAACGACGAGTGGGAAAGAAACGCGGGACTCCCCAGGGCCGACATTATCGGGCGAAGGGTCACGGAGGTATTCCCCGACGAGGTGGGCAGAGCGATTCTTCGCCAGGACAGGGAAGTCCTGAGCAAGCGGACGCTCACCTGGCGGGATGAGGCCATCGCCACGAGGCAGGGGGTGAGGCATTTCATGGCCTCCAAGTTCCCCGTGTGTGACAGCAGCGGCAGCGTGAGGTACGTCGGCGGGATATCCATCGATATCTCCGATCGGTTGGAGGTCGAGCGGGCGCTGCGGTCGTCCGAACGACGCTTTCGGACCCTCTTCGAGGAAAACCTGGCAGGGGTTTACAAGACGACGGTCGGAGGGCGGATACTCGACTGCAACGCGGCCTTCGCCGAGAGCCTGGGCTGGGAATCCCCGGAGGCTCTTCGAAATGCAAACGTCTGGGAATCTTACGAAGATCCCGAGGCGAGGCTGGAACTGCTGGACACGCTCCAGCGGGAGGGCCGCGTCTCCGGCCTCGAGTTCGCGCTGAAGCGAAGGGACGGTCGGAGGCTCTGGGCGCTCATTCACGCCCGTCTGGTAAACGAGCCGCCCGATCCGGAGCCGGTCATCTTCGGCGCCCTGCTGGACGTGACGGCGCGACGCGAGGCCGAGTGCACCGTCCGCAGGAGTGAGGAGAAGTACCGGGACCTGGTGGAGAACGCCGAGATCTTCATGATCACGCACGACATGTCGGGAACCATCATCAGCGTGAACGCGTTCGCACTGGGGTGCCTCGGTTATTCGGACGCCTCCGAACTGGTGGGCAGGAACCTCCGGTCCTTCCTCCCGCCCGCGGGAAAAGACCTCTTTCCGGCCTACATCGACGACATCCGGGCGCGGGGACGGGTTCACGGGCTCATGCGAGTTCTTGCGAAAGACGGCGCGGAACGCGTGCTCGCCTACAACAACAGCCTCCGCCGGGAAGAGGGCCGCCCCGCCATCGTGCGCGGCGTGGCGCGGGACGTGACCACGCACCTGGTTGCGCAGAAGGCCCTCAGGGAAAGCGAGAGGCGATACCGCGGTATCCTGGAGTCCATCGAGGACGGCTACTTCGAGGTGAACCTGGAGGGCACGCTCAGGTTCATGAACGAGGGACTGGGGCGGATGCTCGGGTACCCGCGCCGGGAACTCATCGGGGAAAGCTATCGGAAGATCATGAGCGAAGCCGCTGCCTCGAGGGTGTTTCAGACGTTCAACAAGGTCTACAGGACGGGCATGCCGTCGAAGGTCCTGAACTGGAAAATCCGTCGAAAGTCCGGAGAAACCCGGCACGTGGAAACCTCCGTATCGCTCATCAGGGACGAGGACGGGCGGGCCTCGGGGTTCAGGGGGATCATCCGGGACGTGACGGAACGAAAGCTGGAAGAAATGAGACGGAGGCGCCTGGAAGCGGGCCTCCAGCGCGCCCGGACCATGGAGACCATCGGCGTCCTTGCCCAGGGCATCGCCCACGAGGTGCGGAACCCACTCTTCGCGCTGCGTGTCAACGCCGCGGCCCTGGGGCGCGAGGCGTGCACGAGCGGCCGGGCCTCCGAATTCCTGGCGAACATCCAGACGCACGTCAAGCGCCTGGACGGCCTCATGCGGGACATCATCGAGCTCTCGAGGCGTCCGGGCCAGGGCGACGGACGGGTGGGCGAAATCGTCTCCGCCGCGATCGAAGCCGTCGAGCGGGAGGACCCGGGGGCCGGCAGGAGGCTCGTTCTGGCCCCGTTTGCGGACGACGTTCAGGTGGCGGGCATCCCGGAGCAGATCAGTCAGGCGTTGTTCCACGTCGTCCTCAACGCGCTCCAGAGCTCTGGGCCGGACAAGGACGTGCGCGTGGACTTCGCAGTGGAGGACGGGACCGTGACCATCGAGGTCGTGGACGCGGGAACGGGCATCGAGCCGAAGATGGAAGGCCGCCTGTTCGAACCCTTCGTAACCAGCCACAAGGGCCGGAGAGGGCTCGGTCTGGCGCTTGCCCGCCACTTCGTCGAGGCTCACGGCGGGTTGCTGACCGGCGAAAACAATCCAGCCGGTCCGGGTGCGACCTTCAGGATCCGCCTCAGGCGGCTTCCCCGGGAATGATCCGCCGGTCCCGGCCGGGTGCGATCAGGCCAGCAGTTCAGCCAGCTCCGCCGGGGTCTTCAGCACGCTCCGGGGCTTCGCCCCGCACGGTCCGTCGAGCTCTCCGTACCCGTACCCGGCGAAATAGAAGGGCATGCCCGCGGCGTAAGCCGTCGTGCCGTCCGTCGACGTGTCGCCGACGTAGGCCGCTTCTTCGGGCGGGATGTCCATCCGCCGGCAGATTTCCAGGAGCATGGCGGGATCGGGCTTCGGGGGGAACCCCTCCTCCGAGCCCACCACCTCTCGGAACACGCCGTCCCAGTTGAAGGCCCTCACGATCTTCCGCGCGAAGAAGGCCTTCTTCATGGTGCAGACG
Organism: Acidobacteriota bacterium; assembly: GCA_046704825.1. GTDB lineage: Bacteria > Acidobacteriota > UBA4820 > UBA4820 > DSQY01 > CAVRTJ01. The sequence continues at coordinate 25,717 of JBJKRE010000253.1, read as the reverse complement.
GCCAGGCGGTAACGTCCTGACAGGCGGCCGAGCATGGCTTCCACCCCCGGGAAGGGCATCGTAGAGTCCAGGAAATGCGTTTTGTACCACGCCCTGAAGAATCCGGCGGCCCGGTCCGCTTCCTCCGGGCGTCCCTCCACAAACGGCAGGAAGCAGTCCTCCAGGCGCATGCCGATGGTCCTGAGGAGCCTGGGCGCGGGGGGAGTCTCCAGACCCAGCGCCATGAACGCGTGGTGGAAGGCGGCCAGGATGTCGGCCCTGCTGTCGATCAGCGTGCCGTCGAGATCGAAGATGATGGTGTCCATGCGACCCCGTCTTCAACAGGAAAGGCGTCGCGCCTCCCGGGCGGTCAGTCCAGGTCGAACTTCTTGAGCCGGTAGCGCAGGGTGTCGCGAGTCAGCCCCAGCAGCTTTGCCGCGCGGGTCTGGTTGCCGCCCGTGCGCTTGAGCGCCTGTTCGATGAGGCTCTTTTCCACGTCCTCCAGGATCACGCCGCCTGGAGGCAGTGTGAAGGCCTGTTCGACGGGTTTGTAAGGCTCCTGGACCAGGATCTCGGTCGGGAGGTCCGGGTGGTCGATCATCTCCTTGTTCTCGAGGATCATCACGCGCTCGATGAGGTTCTTGAGCTCGCGGATGTTGCCCGGCCACGGGTACTCCATGAGGGCCTGCATGGCTGTGTGGGTGACGCCTCGCGTGTTCTTTTTGAACTCCCGGTTGAAGTGGTCGATGAAGTGCTTGACGAGCAGCGGGATGTCCTCGGGCCTCTCCCTGAGCGGCGGCAGGCTGATCGGGATCACCTTGAGCCGGTAGTAGAGGTCCTTGCGGAAACGGCCCTCGGCCACGGCCTGCTCGAGGTTCGCGTTCGTGGCGGCGACCATGCGGATGTCCACGTGGATGTCCGTGGTCCCGCCGACGCGCTTGAAGGACTTGTCCTCCAGGAACCTCAGGAGCTTGGACTGGAGGCTGGGCCCCACTTCGCCCACTTCGTCCAGGAAGACCGTCCCCCCGTCTGCCAGCTCGAACAGGCCCTTCTTGCTGGTCTTGGCGTCGGCGAAGGCGCCCTTCTCGTAGCCGAAGAGTTCGCTCTCTAGCTGCTGTTCGGGCAGGGCCGAGCAGGTGATGTTCATGAAGGGCTTCTTGGCGCGGTCGCTGGCGTAGTGGATGGTGTTGGCCAGCAGGTCCTTGCCCGTGCCGCTCTCGCCCTGGAGCAGGATGGTGGTCGCGGAGGAGGCCGCGATCTTCTTGACCAGTTCGAAGACCTCGACGATGCGCGGGTTCCGCCCCACCAGGTTGCTCATGCCGAAGCGCTCTTCCTGGGCGCGCCTGTATCGGCTCAGCTCCCGTTTGAGGGAGGTGTTCTCGAGCGCCTTCTGAAGCGTGACGAGCAGCTCCTCTATTTCGAATGGCTTGTTCAGGTAGTCGAAGGCGCCCAGCTTCATGGCCTCGATGGCGCTCTCGACGGTGGAGTAGGCCGTCATCATGATGACGGGTATGTCCCGTGAGGACTGGGGGAGGTTCTTCAGGACGTGGAGGCCGTCCATGTCTGGCAGCCGGTAGTCCAGGAGCACGAGGTCGATCTCCTTCTCCTCCAGGGTCTTCAGGGCGTCGCCGCCGCGGTCGACCTCCACCACGCTGTAGCCTTCCTTGGAGAGGCGGTTGGCCAGCGACCAACGGATCAGTTTTTCGTCCTCGACCAGCAAGATGCTTTCTTGTGCCATCACTCACTCCCGGACTCGTAGGGGAGGTACACCGTGAAGACCGCCCCCTCGCCCACCTTGGAATCCACTTCGATACGGCCACCGTGAGCGTTGACGATCCTCTGCACGATGGACAGCCCGAGCCCCGTCCCGATGTGTTTGGTCGTGAAGAAGGGCTTGAATATGTGTGAGAGATCCTCGGGTCGAATGCCCTGTCCCGTGTCCCTGATCTCCAGCGCCAGTTCGTCCTCGCACCGGAAGGCCGAAATGGAGACCTCGCCCCCCGGTGGCGTGGACTGGACGCCGTTCTGGATCAGGTTGACGAGCACCTGCTGGAAACGCTGGGGGTCCGCCAGGGCCAGGGGGAGGTCCTCCGGCACGTCCTGCCGGATATCGACTTCCGCCTCCTCGGCCGTCCGCTGGACAAGCGGGATGCAGGCCTCCACGACCAGGTGCAGGGGAATGGGTTCGATCCTCACGTCGAACGGCCGCGCGAAGGAGAGGAGGTCCTTCACGAGGCCGTCCAGACGCCGGATTTGCGTCAGGCCCTCGTGGAAGATCGAGAACCTGGGATTGTCGAGCTGGTGCTGGTCGGCCATCACCTCCATGGCGCCCCGCAGACCCGCGATGGGGTTCTTGATCTCGTGCGCAACGCTCGCGGCGAGGCGCCCCAGTTCGGCCAGGTGCTCGGCCTGGGCCAGTTCGTTCTGGAGGTTCTTGAGCTCGGTCACGTCCTTGAGCACGAGGGAGGCCCCGGCCTCCCGCCCCGCCGCTTCCCGGATGGCCGTCCGCGTGACCAGGAGGTCCGTGTAGTTGTCGCATCCCCGGGGGATCCTGGCCTCGAAGTGCTGGGTGCCGTCCGGCCGGACCGCGGACGACGAGGGCATGTCCCGGATGGCGGTGGGCGGCAGGAATTCGTCGATGGAACGACCCAGTGCGAACGGGGCCTCTACGCCGAAGAGCACGCCGGCGCCCCGGTTCCAGGATGCGATCCTGCCTCCGGCGTCCAGCGTCACGAGCCCGTCCATGGAGGCCTGGAGGATGGAGAGCAGGTACTGGTCCTTGTCGGCGACCTCCTTCTTGAGGGCCTCTTCCGCCCGCATATCCTGGCAGAAGCACATGGTCCCGAGCAGCGTGCCTTCCTCGTCGTGGAGGAGCGAGAAGGTGACCTTCAGGGGGATGTAGTCGCCCGATTTGCCCTGGAAGCTGGTCGTGTAGTCGGTGATGACCTCCTCGCTCAGCAGGCGTCGCATCACGCTTCTGGCCTCGTGGACGCCCCGCTCGTAGAAGTCCGCGACCCGCCGGCCCAGCATCTCGTCCTCGGTGTACCCGAAGATGTTCTCCGCCGTCCGGTTGAAGAGCGTGACCCGCCCCTTCATGTCCGTGGAGATGATGCCGCTCACGGACGAGTTCAGGATGTTGCGGACGAACTCCTGCGTGCGGGCGAGGGACCTCTGCGCCTCGAGCTGGGCCGTGATGTCCAGGTAGATCTCCATGGCGTGCGGCCCTTCGAGGTTTCCCCCCGAGATGGGGCGCGTTATCTTGAGGTAGTCCCTGGCCCCCTTTCCTTTGCCCGTCTGCACGAGCTGGCGCATGGGCGTGGCGCCTTCGAGCACGTGGCAGACGGCGCACCGGGAGCATTCGGCCTCCTCGTGGGTGAGGACCTCGTGGCAGTTGCGCCCGACGGCCAGTTCGGGCCGCACGCGCAGCAGTTCCCGCGGTACGTTCTGGTTCAGCCAGACCACGTTCAGGGCCTCGTCGTAGAGTACGATCCCCACGTCCATGCCTGAGAGGATCTGGTTGAGGAGGCCCCACTGCTCCAGGGTCTTCTTGGCGTCGGCGCGCGTGGCCTCGATGCGGGCCCGCGCCTCGCTTGCCATCTCCTCCGTGGCCGTCTGGTAGCATTCGAGAAGCAGATAGGACCCGTCGCGGAAGGTGTCCACGATGAGTTCCTGGTACCCTTCCCTGCCGGTCAGGCCCGAAGCCTCGAGGCGCTCCAGGAGGAGCCTCTCGCCCACGGCCACGGCCCGTGCCACGTCGGCCAGCCTGACGTCTTCGGCCAACCGCTTGCGCGCGAGGTCCTGGTAGAAGTCGAAGAGGAGGTTCTGAAGCCCCATGTCCCAGTAGTGCCTCAGGGCTTCGGCGTGGCGCTCCACGGGCACGAGGATCTCCTCCGGCTCCATGCCCGAGTATGCCGGGATTTCGGTCCGGATGGCCTCGACCCACTCGGAGAGCCAGTCCGCCCGTACGCCGTCGAGCCAGCGGATGAAGAGCTGGTGGCGGGACAGGTTGGCCTGCTGGGCGGTGGACTTCACCACTTGGGTTTCCTCTTTTCGAGAAAGGCCGCCAGGCCTTCGTGCATTTCGGGGTTCTGCCGCGCGAAGACGTTGACGCGGGCCGCCGTCTCAAGGGCCTGCTCCACGGGCATGCCCGAGGTGTGCCAGAGGAGTTCCTTGGTGAGAGACAGGGAGGCCGGTGCGCTCGAGGCTATCTGCTCCGCGAGTCCGGCCGCGTCTTCGATCAGGGACTCGGCGGGGACGACACGGTTTACGAGCCCCATCCCGCGAGCCTCTTCGGCGTCCACCAACCGGCCGGTGAGGAGCAGTTCCCTCGCGAGCCGCTCGCCGAGTTGCCGCGCGAGGAAGACCAGGACCATGGCCGCCACGAACCCGATGCGGACCTCCGGGTAGCCGAACTTCGCCGAGGGCGAGGCCACGAGTACGTCGCACAGGGAGGCCAGGCCGCAGCCCCCCGCCAGGGCGGGGCCGTTGACGGCTCCGATCACGGGCATGGGGAAGGTGGCGAGCCGGCGGTAGAAGTCCATGAGTCTTCGGCAGTCTTTCTCGTTGTCCGCCAGGGAGGCCGTCTGAAGGGCCTTGAGCGAGGCGAGGTCGGCGCCCGCGCAGAAGGCGCTCCCGCTGCCGGTGATGACGACACACCGGACCTCGGACGTCGTGCGCAGGCCTTCAAGGGCCTCGCTGAGGCCCTCCACCAGTTCCGTGTTGAGGGCGTTGCGGACGTCCGGGCGGTTGAGCGTCACCACCGCCACCGGCCGACTTGGGAACGAGAGAAGAACCGGATCCGCCATGTCGCCTCCCCTGCGCCCTTTCACGTCTGGAACACGCCGACTTTGAGCGGCGGGATTTCGGGATTGTGAGCGGCCGAGTCCAGGGCCCGGATCAGGTAGGCCCGCGTCTCCGCCGGATCGATGATGGCGTCGATCCAGAGCCGAGCTGCGCCGTACTTGGGGTCGAGGGCGGTCGTGTACCGCGAGCGGATCTCTTCGAGCGCGGCCTGCTTCTCCTCGTCCGTGATCGTTTTGCCCGACTTCTTGAGCTGGGCCAGGCGGATATCCAGCAGCGTGTTGGCGGCCTGGTCCCCGCCCATGACCGAATACTTGGCGCTGGGCCAGGCGAAGAGGAACCGGGGCGCGTAGGCCTTGCCGCACATGGCGTAGTGCCCGGCGCCGTAAGAGCCCCCGAGGATGACCGTGATCTTGGGCACCTCGACGTTGGATACGGCGTTGACCATCTTGGCGCCCGCCCGGATGATCCCGGCGTACTCGGAATCCTTGCCGACCATGAACCCGTTCACGTCGTGCATGAAAATGATGGGGACGCGCTGCTGGTGGCAGTCCATGATGAACCGGGCCGCCTTGTTGGCGCTCTCCACGTAGATGACGCCGCCGATTTCGAGGGGCTTGCCCTTTTCGCGTACGTGGACCTTCTGGTTGGCTACGATGCCCACAGACCACCCGCCGATCCTGGCGTTCCCGCACACGATCGTGCGTCCGTACTCGGGCCTGTACTCGGTGAACTCGCTGCCGTCGGCGATGCGGGCGATGATCTCCCTGACGTCGTACTGTCCCAGGGGGCTGTCGGGGAAGATCCCGTAGACGTCATCCACGGGGTAGAGGGGCTCTGCCGGCTCCTCGTGCGAGAAGGGCGTCGCATCGCGCGCGCCCATGTGCGACACGATTTCCCGGATCCTCGCCATGCAGGCCTGGTCGTCCTTCTCGTGGTAGTCCACCGTGCCCGAGATGGAGGCGTGGACACCCGCTCCGCCCAGGTCTTCAGATGATATGGTCTGGCCGATGGCGGCCTTGACGAGGGCCGGGCCAGCCAGGTAGAGACCGGACCCGTCCGTCATGAGAAGCTTGTCGCACATGACGGGCAGGTATGCGCCCCCAGCCACGCAGGACCCCATGATGGCGGCGATCTGGGGGACGCCCAGCGCAGAAAGCCGCGCGTTCAGGTAGAAGACCCGGCCGAAGTCGTCCTGGTCCGGGAAGATCTCGTCCTGGAGGGGCAGGAAGACGCCGGCGCTGTCCACCAGGTACAACACGGGTATGCGGTTTTCCAGAGCGATGGTCTGGGCCCGGATGACCTTCTTGGCGGTGATGGGGAAAAAGGCGCCCGCCTTGACCGTCGCGTCGTTGGCTATGACCATGAAGAGCCTGCCGCAGATGGAGCCCGTGCCCGTGATGACTCCGCCGGCTGGCGCGCCGCCCCACTCTTCGTACATGCCGAAGGCGGCGAAGATGCCCAGTTCGTGAAACGGGGCATTTTCGTCCAGGATGCCCTTAAGACGCTCCCTGGCCGTGAGCCGGCCCTTGGCGTGCTGCTTCTGTACGGCCTTCTCACCCCCGCCCTTCCTCAGGATCTCGGCGTGGTCAGCGGTCTGGCGAACCATGCTCTTGAGGTTGTCCCTGTTTCGTTTGAACTCCAGGCTCTTCCTGACGCTGTCTGTGATCGAGGTCTTCAATACTGTCATATCGGGCTCCTAGGACCTTGAGTATAGCAGAGCCAAATGCCCCAGCGCAAAGAGTGCGCGAGGGCTGTCCGGGCTGGGGCGGCACCTCCCGTGGTGTCTCTCGGAAGGCTGGCGAAAGCTCGGATGAGCCGAGGGGATGCGGCGCCGGGGATGAGGGGCGTTGACGGCATGGGCTACGCGAAAAGGGCGGGGCAATTGCCCCGCCCTTCGCGACCGGTGTCAAAAAACACGTCAGCCCTTGAGCGAGTCCTTGAGGGTCTTGGAGGGTTTGAAGGCCGGGTACTGGCGTTTGGGTACCTTGACCTTGCCGCCTGTTTTTGGGTTCCTGGCCTGACGCGATTTGCGCTCTCTCACATAAAAAGTTCCGAATCCGGAAATGATGACTTTCTGTCCCTGCTTCAAACTGGTCGTTATAATGCCTCTACCAGGTTTAGAGTCCGTAAGCGCCTCCAGAACGGCGCGGACATCTTTCTGGGGGAGACCGGTAACGTCCGCAAGTTTCCTTATCAATTCCGTCTTGGTCATTCTCCATCCTCCCTGGTTTACGCTGAACTATAATGCCTTTTTTCAAAGGCTGTCAAGTGTGTTCAGGGGGGTCACGGGAGGTAGGTCCGGGCCTCCTGGCCGTCCACCTTGCCGTCCCGGCACCGCTGCAGGACGCGCTCTTCTATAGGCACTCCGCCCTGGCTCATCAGGTGCTGCCGTACGTCCTCGGGGGTCAGCTCCTTCTCCAGGGCGCTCTGCAGGGAGGCGTCTACGGGGTGCCACTCGAGGATTTCTTCCGTGGGCAGGCTTTCCCAGGTCAGACACTGCTCGCAGCCCTGCCGGGTGTAGAGCGGGTAGGCATGGCCCTCCCGTCCCGTTACGTCGACCGGCAGGCGGCATTCGGGGCAGAGCTGAGGGACGGACGCCACGGTCAGAATCCCCTTGAGAACCCCCGCCCGCATGGGAGAGCGGAACTGGTTGCGGTACAGCCACCTGAGCGCGGCGGCGGCACCGGGCTGGTGCAGCACGCCGAGCACGCGTGTGTGCGCCGCCGCGAGAAAGGCCAGTTCCATGGAGGCACGCTCCCTGACGGGGAAGCAGGCGAAGAGCCTGGGTTCCTGCTTGAGCGCCATGGCCATGAGCTCGGGCCAGGTGGCCCCTTCCTGTCGAGAGACCTCCATCTGCGCGATGCCGTCCAGGGAGAGCAGCGAGTACTCTTCGAGCGAAACGGCCGGCTGGAGGGTGTCCTTGAGGCGGGCCATCAGCGCGTAGAACACCTGGTTGAGCCCGCTGCTGGGGGCGCCGCACAGGAGGATCAGGCCGGAGCCGCCGCGCAGGATCTCTTCCAGACTCGACCTCTCCACATCGTCCAGCTGTTCGGAGAGCTTTTTCCAGTCGCGCAGGAAGTAGCGCTCGTCGTAGAGGGTCAGCGTGTAACGCGTCCCCTGCAGCGTGGCCAGTCCCTTGACGTGCACGGTCAGGAAGCGAGAGTCCACCTGCAGACGGACCCTGCCCTCGAGCCGGGCGCCGTGGCTCGTGTCGCGGATGCGGGCCAGCTCCCGCAGCAGGGCGTCCATCTCTTCCCGCTTCTTCGGGTGGAGGGCGAAGCGGTCCTCTACCCGTTCGGCATGCTTGAAGGCGATCTTGAGGCTGGTTTCTCCGGGCTTGATGTAGACCGTGCGGCAGCCCGACCGGATGGCCTCCGCCAGCGAGGTCCTGAGCCAGTCCGTGGCCGAGGAATCGGGCTTCAGGGTGGACCAGTGGAGCGGCCGGATGCGTTTGGGGGAGGATTTCAGGACGAACAGGTGATCGCCCGAGAGGTTGCGCACGACGCCCGGGTCCTTGGATACGCCGTAGAAGTGTTCGAGCGCACGGATGACCGTTTCCCGCGGACAGACGAGCGGGTCTATGGTCAGCCCTGTGAGCTCTTCGAGCGCGGGCACGAGGCTGGGGTTGTCCAGGTCCGCGATGGCCACGGTCAGTGTGTTGCCCTTCTTCTCCACGGGGACGACCTGGTAGAACTGGGCGATGTTGGCCGGCAGGACCTCGGTGACCGTCGGGTCGCTGATCCACTGGGCCAGGTCGTAGGGGATGAGGCCCATGGACTCGCGGAGGAACTGGCTGAGCCGCTGGACGTTGACGAAGCCCAGCCGGATGAGGTGGTACCCCAGACGGCCCCCGTCGTGGCGCTGGGCCTCAAGGGCTGCGGACAGCTGCTCCTTCGTCAGCAGCCCCTCCATCAGCAGCAGCTCGCCCATAACGGGGTGTCTATCCATGGTCCCCCTAGCCTCCCGTTATCCGCCGAATGCGGGCACCGGCCGTTACGACCGGCCGGTCAGTGTGTGAATTTCACCTTGGCCCACTTTGTCATGTCGTTGACCCACGGCTTGGCCGGCGCCCCGTCCAGGCTGTAGGTCCCCTCACCCCGGAACCACGCCTTGCCCCGGCCCTTCACCGACAGGGCCAGGTCCCAGCCCCTCATCTCGAGGATGCCAGCGGGCCCCATCGATTCCACGCTGCCCTTGAAGTGGGTGTACGTGACGGAGTCGGCGTAGGTCTTCTTCTTTCCCCACGTGCCGTGGATGGTCAGCAGGAGGTTGGAACGGTTCTTGACGATAAAGGTGCCCCGGCCCGAAATGACGACCTTGCCGGTCCCTCTGAACCGGATCCACCCGTGGCTGCCGCTGGCTTCGAGCCTGTGTACCGGGACGGCGGCCAGAAGAGCCAGTCCCAGAACCGTGCCTGTCAGTATGGCGAGCGTCCTCCGCCGGTTCACGGCCGGCCTCCCAGTGCCGCGAGGACCTTCTTGATGCACTCGTCCTGGATCACCGTGAGGCCGGCGTCCTGTGCCTTCCGGGCCGCTTCTTCGTGGCGTATGCCCTCCTGCATCCATACGGCCTTCGCGCCCGTCGATATGGCCTCGTCCACGATGGGGGGCACGGCCTCGGGTTTCCGGAAGATGTCCACGATGTCCACGGCCTTTCCGTAGTCTGCCAGGCTGGGATAGCACCTTTCGCCGAGCACCTCGGTGAGCCGGGGGTTGATGGGTACGATGTGGTAGCCGAGGTCCTGCAGGAACGCCGCCACTGCGTGGCTGTCACGTTCGGGCTTGTCGGAAATGCCCACCACGGCTACGTCCTGCGCATCGTGCAGTAGTTTGACGATTTCCTGATCCATGGAGGCCCTCCTTTTGGGCCATTCTAGACACCTTTGGGCAAAAGAAAAAGGGCGGCCCGGACCGGTCAATCACCGTGGCGACGCTCAGGGTGGATGAGGCGCGGCAGGCAGCGCGGACAGATGAACGCCTCACCGCCCTGGTAGCGCAGGGGAATGAGCGGGATCTTCGAGTCGCCGTTGCCGCAGAACATGCACGCAGCCTGTTCGTCTTTTGCTTCGTTTTCGGCAGGGGTCATGGTACCTCCTCAGTGGGTGATGTGCGCCCCCGAACGCAGGAACGCACGCGGCGCTGTCTTCAGGCAGCCAGCCAGGCGGCCGCGAGCACCAGGCAGGCGAGGGAATTCCTGACGGTCAACACGACGCCCAGGCGCTTGGTCGTCCAACCGGGTATGACGAAGGCTCCCCGGACGTCTTCGAGGAACACCAGTCCGGCGGGCACACCCCACCAGGCCACGCGGCCGGCCAGGCCGTAGGCGACCACGAGGGCCGCCCCGCATGCCGCCAGGAGGATGCAGGCCGTGCGCAGGGGGACCGTCGGTGTCTTGGGAAGCCGAGCCCTGAGCACTCCGGGCAGAAAGAGGCATACGAAAAGCGGCCACGCGAGCGCCGCATTCTTCAGGTCCTCCGGATTCGACCCGAGGTAAGCCAGGCCGGACACCGTGCCCAGCAGCGCGGTCCCGTACAGTTCGACGGCGAGGGACCGCGTCAGCCTGGGCGAGCCGGCCATGAGGAAATAGGCACCCAGGAAGGGGACCGACAGGGCCGCCACGGCCGCGAACCCCAGCGGGGCAACGACGGCCGTTGGAAGGACCGATGCAACGCCTGCCGTGCCGAAGATCGCGAGCCAGATCCGTCCCCGCCCCGTCCTGCGGACCTTTTGAGCGAGGCCCTTGCCGCCCGTCAGGAAGACGACGGCCGGAAGCAGCAGTATCGAAGCCGCGGCCGGAGGCCACGCGATGATCACACCGGAGGCGTAGCAGGAGAGGACGACGGCCCAGGCGCCGTGTTCGCCCCAGATGCCACGGAGACTGCTCCTCCACGATGCCATGAACGTGTTCCCTCCGGCGGCGGCCACGGGCCTGTGCGGCGTCACCCGTCTGTCAGGTGGGGTCCTCATTGCGGTCCGGGGGCGCGGGTTCTCTCTCTTTTTCGGGCCCCTCGGCGGGGAGCCGGAGGGTGAACGTACTGCCCTTGCCCACCGTGCTGTGGACTTCGATCTCGCCGCCGAGCTTGTTGACTGCGTGTTTGACGATGGCCAGGCCCAGCCCCGTTCCGCCGCGCTCCCTGGAGCGGTGCGGGTCGACCCGGTAGAAACGCTCGAAAATCCGCGTGAGGTGCTGGTTGGGGATGCCCTCCCCCGTATCTTCCACCTGGAGCCTCAGGCTCCCGTCCTCCTGGAGGCACATCAGCCGGACCTGTCCGCCGGGGCGGTTGTAACGGATGCCGTTGTCCACGAGGTTGCGCACGGCCATCTCGAGGAGACCGCGGTCCGTATATGCGACGCACGTGTCCGGGCAGTCCACCGAGAGCCTGACCGACGTGGACTCTGCGAGGGGCTGGAGGCTCTTGATCAGGTCGGAACAGAAGGCGGAGAGCGAGACCCGCTCGGCCTGGGCGGTCATCTCTTCGGCCTCCAGTCGCGAGAGCGAGAGAAGGTCGTCGACGAGCGCCCGCATCCTGGTGATCTGGTGTTCGAGCCGCTGGGAGAAGTAGGTGCGCCGATCGGGCGGGAGGCCGTCGTCGGCCAGGGTCTCGCTGAGGGAACTCAAGGCCGTGAGGGGGGTCCGCAGTTCGTGCGAGACGTTCGCCACGAGGTCGGCCTTCATCCTCTCCAGGTGGGCTTCCTGCGTGATGTCTCTTAAATATATGACCGCGCCCTCCTTCTGGAGCGGCGTCACCTGTGCCACGAAGACGCGACCCCGCCCGCGCTCGCCCTCCTCGATCTTTTTGCGCCGGGTCTCCCGGTTCTGCTGGGCGTCTTCTATCAGTTGCCCCATGCCCGGAAGGGCGAGGCTCGGAACGCCGCCCTTCTCGCTGAAGCGCGGGAAAAGGTTGAAGGTGACGGGGCTGGACAGGACGACTTCGCCGTCGCGGTCGAGCACCAGGATCGCCCGGTCCGTGGCCGCCAGCACGGCCATGAGCCTCTGCTCCCTCTGCCTGGCCAGTTCCAGGGACCTGAACAGGTTGTGGGCCATGGAGTTGAACGTCCTGGAGGGCGTGACCAGGTCTCCCGGAGAAATGTCGTCGAGCCTGGCGGCGAAGTCGCCGTCCTGGACCCTGGACGCGGCGACCTCGAACTCCTTCCAGGGGGCCACTGCCCAGTGGGTGGCGATGGCCGCCGCGGCCACGACGACCAGGATTCTGACCAGCCACGCCGCTGTGCCCTCCACGCCGCCCGGCCACACGAAGAGCAGTATCACCGAGGCGATGAGCAGGAGGAAGCGCCTGAAATACCTCATTATTCGGCCCTCAGCCGGTAGCCCACGCCACGGACCGACTCGACCCTGCCGCTCTCCTGTCCCATCTTGTCGGGCAGCCGCGCGATGTGAACGTCCACGGCCCGGTCCTCGACGGCCTTGTCATCCGGCCAGAGGTTGTTCAGGATCTGGCCCCGTGAGTACACCCTGCCGGGGTGGCGGACGAGCAGCTCGAGAATCTTGAACTCCGTGGGGGTAAGGTCGAACACCGTGTCGCCCGAACCGGACCGGTAGGTGGCAGTGTCCAGCCAGATGCCCCCCACGCGCTTGATGTTGGAGGCGTCCGGCTCGGCCGTGTACCGTCTCAGGATGGCCTTCACCCTGGCCAGCAGTTCGCGGGTCCGGAAGGGTTTGATCACGTAGTCGTCCGCGCCCGAACTGAGGCCGGCCACCACGTCCATCTCGGTGCCCCGCGCCGTGAGGATCAGCAATCCCGTTTTGCTGAAGCGCTGGTCGCCGCGGAGGATCCTGCACAGGTCCACGCCGGACATGCCGGGGAGCATCCAGTCGATGATGACGACGTCCGGGACGCGGTCCCGGAAAGCCAGAAGGGCCGTGGCACCGTCGCCGAAGCCGTCGACCTCGTAGCCCTCGCGCTCGAGTGCGTAGCAGAGGGTTTCCTGAATGTCCCTTTCGTCCTCGATAACCGCCGCCCTGTGTCCCATCGGGTTCCTCCTGCTTTCCCTGTCCGCGGATCCTCATTTTACAGTTTGCCTCGCTGGTTGGCCAGCGCGCAACCCGGGCCTCCTCTTGCATTTCCCTCCATTTAAAGGTAGAATCCCCCCCTCGTGCTATGGAGGATCATGCCGATGAACGTTGAACAAAAGGTGATAAGCATCATCGCCGACCAATTGAGCGTAGACGAATCAGAAGTGAAGCCCGAGGCGTCCTTCATCAATGACCTGGGAGCCGATTCCCTCGACACCGTAGAGCTGATCATGGCCCTGGAAGAAGAGTTCGGGATCGAGATCTCCGACGAAGAGGCCGAGAAGATCCAGACCGTCCAAGCCGCAATCGACTACATTAAAGCCCACGTAGAAAAATAGGTGGAGCCACCCGTGAAGCGCCGAGTGGTCGTAACTGGGTACGGAGTGTTGTCGCCCCTCTCCCTCACCGCGGAAGGTACGTGGGAGCGCGTCCTCAAGGGTGAGAGCGGGATCGGTCCCATCGAGGGCTTCGACGTATCCTCCTACCCCGTCCGCATAGCGGGGCAGGTCCCCGGTTTCGATCCGCTCAACTACATGGACAAGAAGGACGCCCGCAAGATCGACCGCTTCATCCAGTTCGCGCTGGCGGCCACCCAGGAAGCTCTGGCCATGAGCGGCCTGGAGATAACCTCCGGGAACGCCGAACGGGTGGGCGTGGCCGTCGGAAGCGGCATCGGCGGGCTGCGCACCATCGAAGAACAGCACAAGATTCTCATGGAGAGGGGCTGGGGACGCGTCAGCCCCTTCTTCATCCCCGGCATCATCATCAACATGGCGAGCGGCCAGATTTCCATCCGCCACGGGGCGAAGGGACCGAACATCTCCACCGTGACGGCCTGCGCCACGGCCTCGCACGCCATCGGTGAATCCATGCGCTACATCCAGCGGGGCGATGCAGACGTCATGATCTCGGGCGGCGCCGAGGCGGCCGTGACCCCGCTGTCCATCCCAGGATTTGCGGCCATGAGGGCGCTGTCAACCCGAAACGACGAGCCCGAAACCGCATCGCGCCCGTACGACGCCGACAGGGACGGGTTCGTCATGGGCGAGGGTGCCGGAGTGCTCGTCCTCGAGTCCCTCGAACACGCCCGGGCGAGAGGCGCCCGTATCATGTGCGAACTCACGGGCTACGGCATGAGCGGGGACGCCTTCCACGTCAGCGCGCCGTCGGAGGACGGCGACGGCCCCATGCGCGCCATGGTGAACGCTCTGGAGGACGCCGGGCTGCCCCCGTCGGATATCCAGTACATCAACGCCCACGGTACCTCAACGCCCGCGGGCGACTCGGTGGAGACGCTCGCCGTGAAGCGCTGTTTCGGAGATCACGCCGCCACCGTGGCGGTCTCTTCCACCAAGAGCATGACTGGCCACCTCCTGGGAGCAGCCGGCGGGCTCGAGGCGATCCTCACCATCCAGGCCATGAGGGACGGGATCGCGCCGCCCACCATCAACCTGCGCACGCCCGACCCCGCGTGCGACCTGGACTACGTGCCCAACGAGGCCAGGCCTATGGCCATCGAGCACGCGCTGTCCAACTCCTTCGGCTTCGGCGGCACGAACGCCTGCCTCGTGCTCTCGAAATTCGACGCCGGCGACCGCTAGCGAACAGCAATCCCTGATCGATCCTTCGTGACGTTTCAGACCGGCCGGCCGGTTATTTTCGGTCCGGCGACGGGCGACCACCGAATGTTTTCCCCCTCGGCGTCGTTATAGGAAGCCGGTGAAGAAGGCGCCTCTTCCGGGACCGAACCATGCCGCTGGATAAGGGCCTTGTCACGGGTATATGAGCAATGATATGCTCTAATTATAAGGGCGCTACGATGAGCAAGCGAGTACTCACTAGCTTTGTTCGTCGGGGGCAGCGCAGGTAATCGAATCCATTTAGGAGGTGCTGATGAACATTCTGGTGTGCGTTAAACACGTCCCCGACACGGAGACCCGTGTCAAGATTGCCCCGGACGGTTTGCACCTCGACCTCTCCGAGGCGAATTTCGTCATGAACCCCTACGACGAGTTCGCGGTGGAAGAGGCGCTTCTTCTCAAAGAGAAGCTCGGAGGCGAGGTGACGGTCCTCACCGTGGGTGGCGACGACGCGACGAAGACCCTCCGGCAGGCCCTGGCCATGGGCGCCGACAAGGCGGTCCTGGCTTCGGATACGGCCTTCGAAGGCAACGACGCGATGGCCACCGCGAAAACCCTCGCGGCAGCCGTCAAAAAGCAGCCCTTCGACCTGATACTGACCGGCAAGCACGGCGTGGGCGAGGATAACCAGCAGGTCGGCTCGCTGCTGGCCCAGCTCCTGGACATCCCGGCCGTGACCGTGGTGACCAAGCTCGAACTGGACGGCACGAACGCGACGTGCACGCGCGAGATCGAGGGCGGTGCCGAGGTCGTCAAGACCTCCCTCCCCGCGGTTCTGACCTGCCAGAAGGGACTGAACGAGCCCCGCTACCCATCACTCAAGGGCATCATGCAGGCCAAGAAGAAGGAAGTCGCGACCTATTCGGCGGCCGACCTCGGCCTGGACGCATCCACGGTGGGTACCGGCGCAGCGGCCTTCGAACTCAAGAAATACGAACTCCCGCCCCCGAGACCGGCCGGCAGGGTTCTGGAGGGAGAGATCCCGGACCAGGTGAAGGAACTCGTCCAGCTTCTTCACGAAGAGGCCAAGGTTATCTGACAAGGGAGGTCGAAAATGAACGTTCTGGTATTTGCGGAACAGCGCAGCGGCAAACTCAAGAAAGCCTCCCTCGAAGCCATGTCGGCCGGGAGAGCCATTGCGGACCAGACCGGTGGCTCGGCGGCGGCGGTGGTCCTTGGCCAGTCCATCGGCTCGCTCGCCGAGGAACTGGGCAAGGTCGGCGCCGAGAAGGTCTTCGTCGGTGACGACGGCATCTTCGAGAAGTACAGCAACGACGCGTACGGGCTGGCGGTCGCCAAGGCCTTCGGCGCCTTCGGGGCCGACGTGCTCCTCATGTCGGCCACGGCCATGGGCAAGGACCTCGCGCCCAAGGTCACGGGCAGGCTCGATATCGGACTCCTGTCCGACGTCACCGGCTACACGGTGGAGGGCGGCGCCGTCGTCTTTACGCGGCCCATCTTCTCCGGCAAAGCCTTCGCCACCCTGACGCCGAAGGCCGGCAAGCCGTTCGGGGTGACCCTGCGGCCCAACGTGTTCCCGGTGGGGGACGCGGCCAAGACCCCCGAAATCGTACCCCTCGAACACGGCGTGACCTCGGGCGACGCGAAGGCCGTCGTCGAACAGATCCTCGCTGCCGAGGGCGGAATGCTGGACGTGGCGGAGGCGGACGTCATCATTTCGGGCGGCCGCGGCATGAAGGGCCCCGAGAACTACAAGATCCTGGAAGAACTCGCGGGGCTTCTCGGCGCCGCCGTTGGGGCCTCCCGTGCGGCCGTGGACGCGGGCTGGATCGACCATGCGCATCAGGTCGGACAGACCGGCAAGGTCGTGAGCCCGTCC
The DNA here is from genome assembly GCA_046704825.1 of Acidobacteriota bacterium. Taxonomy (GTDB): domain Bacteria; phylum Acidobacteriota; class UBA4820; order UBA4820; family DSQY01; genus CAVRTJ01. The sequence continues at coordinate 9,421 of JBJKRE010000253.1, read as the reverse complement.
CTTTACATCGCGTGTGGCATATCGGGCGCCATCCAGCACCTGGCGGGCATGTCCAGCTCCAAGGTGATCGTGGCCGTCAACAAGGATCCCGAAGCGCCGATCTTCAAGGTCGCCAACTACGGCATCGTGGGCGACCTCTTCGAGGTCGTGCCCCTGCTTACGCAGGCGGTGAAGGAGCTGAAGGCCCAGGGCTGAGCCCGGAGCCCCGCTCATTCGGCACACTAAAAAGGCGGCCGCCCTCAGGCGGCCGCCCTTTTTGCGTTCGAGTGAGATGCGGTCGGTGGACGCTCGGACCTGCGGCCCCCGGGTCCACCCTGCAGGCTTCGCGCCCGTGTTCCCGCACCGCGGTTCCTGCTCACCGTTCCGCGGTGCCTTCGAAGAATCGCGACCTGAAGGTCCCTCCTGCAGCCGTTCCGGGGCATAGGGGGATATCCTCCCGGTCGTCCGCCGTCCGCGGTCGGCGGTCAGCGGTCAGCGGTCAACTGATAAACAGCGTGGTCTTGGACTCCGACGCCCTGGCCACGGCGGTGGCGACGCCGGCCAGCTGGACGCCGTCCAGCAGTTCTTCCTTTTTCATCCCCATGACGTTCATGGACATCTCGCAGGCCACGAACCTTATGTCCAGGTCCTGGGCGAGCTTCATGAGGGACGGGAGGTCCATGACCTTCTGCTTCTTCATGATGCCCTTCATCATCCTGGTGCCGAGTCCCATCATGTTCATGTTGGAGAGCTTCAGCTCGTCCGGGCCCTTGGGGAGCATCCGTCCCATCATCCGGTGAACGAAGGACTTCCCCTTGGTCTTGGCTCCTTTCTTCCGAAGGACGTTCAGTCCCCAGAACGCGAAGAACATGGTCACCTCGATGTCCATCAGCGCCGCGCCCGTAGCCACGACGAAAGCCCCCAGGACCTTGTCCAGATCGCTGGAGAACACCAGGAGGGTCATCTTCTCGTTCTCTTCCTCCACGATGTCCATCTCATCTTCCTGCTGCAGGTTCTCTTCGATTTGATCCGTCATGGTGCCTTCCTATGGCCCGGGGCCGCTGTCAGACGCCCTCTGGGGGGCGCCTCGACGTTCACGGCATCCGGACGTCCAGCCGGGCCGCGGGAGAACCGAGTTGCCGCGTCTGCGGCGGAACGCGCCCTCCCCGCCCGGCGCTTGCGCGTCAGTTGCTCTTCACCTGAACGTCCACTTCTTTTACAGCGTCCAGCCCCTCGAGGGCTTCGCGGATTTCGGCGTCGACCGTGTCGTCGTCCGAGCCCGACGGACCCCTGCAGACCGTCACCCTGCCGGTGATCGAGTCCCCGGACACCTCCAGGCCGAGCCCGTAGGTCGCGTGGCAGTGCAGGAGCTGCGCCTCGGCGATGGCGCCGAGGCGGAGGTCGAACAGCGTTTTAACGGTCTCCTCCGTCCTCTGGAAGGCCGGTTTCTGAATCTCGGCCGATACCAGGTCCACGGCGTCGGCGATGGTGATCAGCCGCATGTTCAGCACCAGGTCGAAGGGGACCGTGTTGCCGAAGTCGGCATCGTACAGGAAGGCGACCCAGCGCCTTCGCCGGCGGTCCATCTCCCGGACCTCGGCGGCGGCCCGCTCGCGGGTGTACCCCCGCTCCTCCATCAGCATCCGCACCCGGTTTTCTTCCGGGGCGTTGACCCTCACCCGAAACGTGAAGGGTACGTCGTTGAGAAGGACGTGGGCCAGGTTGCCGTGGTAGATGATGGGCTCCCTGACGGCGAAGTCCAGGAGCGCTGCGCGGAAACAGACGAGGTAGTGGTGCCTCGCGTCGGCGTATCGCTCCCAGAAACCGGGCGGGAACTCGCCGATGATGTTCTCCCGGCTGATTCCGGTCTGGTCTATGCCGTACCGCTCGGCCGCGTCGATGACCTCCTCACGGCTGATCACCCGGCTGCCCAGTCTCTTGCCCAACTCCTCGGCGAGGTGCGTGGCCGCCGTCAGGCTTCCTCTCGAAATGGCTATTACGGACATGGCTACCTCCGTGGGCTGGCCGGTCCGGCCGCCCGGCATCTGCCCCCCGTCCCGGCCGGCTCTGGCCGGCGAGGACGAACTCTAGTAGGTGATCGCGTTGGTGGCTTCGAGGATTTCGACCACGACGCGCCCGGCCTTCACCGGTGCGGCCCCCTGGAGCAGCGAGGCCTTGTCGATCTTCCTCTCGTCGAGGCAGGGGGTGCACACCAGCAGGTTGCCGCCCTGTTCCAGGAAGGAGTCCACGAGATCCTTGAGCGGCGGCAGGCCCGGCGCGAAGACGTGCTCGTAGCAGCCCGGTGCCGCGAGCGTGACCGCCGTCGACTGCAGGATGACGGTTGCCGCCACGTCCATGGCCAACGCGGCGTTGGCGACCACGAAGGGCAGGCTCGCCCGTTCGGGGTCCTCGCCGCCGTGCGTGCCGATAACGACCAGTTTTTCCTTCTTCGATTCTTCTTCGAGTTCCGGCATTTCAGGTCCCCTCCTGCCTCAGCGTTCACCGGGTTGGGAGGCCATGGACATGGCCACCGTCCGGTATATGACGTGGGCGAATTTCGAGAACGGCATGTAAGCGAACAGCATGAAAATGAGTGTCAGGTGAACGAAGTAGACGCCGAACATGACGTGCCCCAGCCCCATGAGCCTGGTGCCCTGGCTCAAAAAGCCCGTCAGCACGATGCTCACCAGGAGCCACGGCAGCAGCCAGTCGAAGTAGGTCGAGTTCGCACGCTTTGCCGGGTCCCTGTAGCGGTCCCTCAGCAGCATGACCAGACCGGCGAGGAGCACGAGCCCTCCCGCGTTGGCCGCGATCTTCAGGAACGAGGCGAGCAGGTTGTGCGCGTCCCAGAAGGGAAGGGGCAGGGTCACCACGTGGAACCACGTGCCCAGGCCCTCGACAGAGCTTACGATGAACAGCGTGACGAAACCGGAGAAGGTGAGGACGTGACCCAGGGTGCGGCCCTTCTCCTCCTCGCATTTCCTGAACCTGGCGTGGCTGAGGATCTCCCTTGCGGCGGGCACGAATCCCCTGACCAGCCTGGAATCCTTGATTTTCGACCCGGTGGCCCTGACGAACTTCGAAATGCTCAGAGCGAAGGACAGGATCACGAGGGCCGACAGGACGAACATGAATATCTCCAGCGGGAGTTCGGGGAATACGTTGGAGAATTCGGGGCTGGGCGTGGCCTTCGTGATGCCCCTGAGGGCTTCGGCGAAGGCGATGAAGAGGCCGAGCGGCAGCAGGAAGAGGACCGGAAGCCACTTCGGCGAAGCGACCATGCGGCCCATGAAGGACGGGAAGGCGAATGACTTGACGGCCTCCGCGCGCACGGCGTTGACCACGTCGCTGGGCCTGGCGTCCCGGGGGCACCGGGCGCTGCAGTCGCCGCAGTTGTGACACAGCCAGGGGTCCAGGGACCCCACGAGCTTCTCGTGGTTGCCGATCTGCAGGTAGTGCATCATCCGGCGCGGGAAGGCGTGGTCTTCGTCGGACAGGCTGCAGGTCGCCGTGCAGTTGCCGCAGTTGTAGCACGCGTCCACGTCCACGCCCCCGAAACGGCCTATCTTTCTGTGCAGTGAAGGATCTAATCGCATCGGGATCTCCTGGAGACTTATGACTCGGCCTGCGCCTTGAGCCCGTAGGTGAAGTAGTCGTCGCCCCGGCCCTTGGGCAGGGCGTCGACCTTTCCGTACCGGCGCATGGCCATGACCCACAGTTGGACTTCGTAGCTGGGACTCCCGAGGCGTTCGGCGATCTCCGGGATGGTCATCGGTCCTTCTTCGAGGAGGCCGGCGATCTTGTCCCCCATCACCAGTTCGTCACGCATGATCTCGCGAAGGTCCCTGGGAGATTTGCTTTCCATCACACCGCCTCCTTGACCATGGATTCGATCATCGACCGCACCTGACGGTCGGTGTAGCCCTTGAGGTCGATGGCGCCCTCCGGGCAGACGGGCACGCAGGGGCCGCCGCCCTTGCACAGGGCGTCGATGATCCGTGCGACCTCCCTGCCGCCTTCCTCGACCTTCTCGATGGCGTCGTAGGGGCATGCCTCGGCGCACTTCCCGCACCACGTGCACGCCTCGGAGTTCACGACCGCCACGTGGGGGTCCAGGTCCACGTAGCCCTTCATGACCAGGGCGCCGCCCTTGGCCACGGCGGCCAGTGCCGAGGCGACGCTCTCGGCCACCGTCTTGGGGCCCTGGGAGGCGCCCGCGATGAAGACCCCGTTGATCGCGGTCTCGACCGGCCTCAATTTGGGGTGGATCTCGTTGAAGAAGCCGCCGCTGCCCGTGGGTATCTTGAGCGCGGCGACGAGTCCGTCGTTCTGCCTGGGCACCATGCCGGTGACGAGCACGACGAGGTCGGCGGGGATCTCGATCTCTTCGCCGGCATCCAGGACGTCCGCGACCTTCACGATCATCTTGTCGCCCTCGTCGTAGACCTCCGGCGGCGCCTCCTCGTCGAAGCGGATGAAGACGGAGCCGTCGCGGCTCGCCTTCTCGTAGAGCAGTTCGTACTTGCCGTAGGTCCGCATGTCGCGGTAGAGGTGGACCTGGTTCACCCCGGGGTCCCTCTCGCTGGCCTTGATGGCGGCGTGCACCGCGGCGCTGCAGCAGAACCGAGAGCAGTACTGGTTGGGGTGCTCCAGGCCGCAGTCCTCGCTCTGGCGGCTTCCGACGCAGTAGACGTAGGCCACCGTCTTGACGGGCTTGCCGCCGACGGTGATGGCGCCGTCGCCCTTCGCGAGCATCTCTTCGTACTGGGGCAGGGTCACGACGCGGCTCTGGCCCCACCCGTACTCGCCTTCGGCGGGCTGGTAGGGATCGAAGCCCGTGGCCACGATGATCGCGCCGACCTTCAGCGAGATGTTGCTCTTGTCCCGGACGCGGAGCGTCACGGTGAAGTCGCCGACCGTGCCGGATTTCTCGATCAGCTCCGCCTGCGTGAAGAGCGTGATCCTCTGCTGGGCCTTGACCTTGCCGGCGAGTTCCTCCACGAGGTCCTCACCCTTCCGGTCGCTGGGGAAGAGTTTTCCCCACCGGCGGGTCCAGCCGCCCACCTTCGCCTCGCGCTCCACGAGGAAGACGTCGAGGCCCATGTCGGCCAGGGTCAGGGATGCCACCATCCCCGCGACGCCCGCGCCGATGACCACGACCTTCGGCGTGGTCTCCACGCGGATCGTGCTGAGCGGCTCGCTGAGACGGGTCTTGGCCAGGGCGGAGCGGATGATCCGGATCGCCTTGTCGGTGGCCTGCGGCATCTCGTTCCTGTGGGCCCACGAGCACTGCTCCCTGATGTTGGCCTGCGAGTAGCAGTAGGGGTTCATGCCGGCGCGCGAGGCCACGCCCTTGAAGGTCTCCAGGTGGAGTCTGGGCGAACAGGACGCGACGACGATCCCGTCCAGATTGTGTGCTTCGATGTCGGACTTCATCTCTTCCTGGGAAGCGTCCGAGCAGGCGAACATGGTGGTTCTGGCGACCACCACGTCGGGGTCGTTCTCGACCGCGGCGCGGACCTTCTCCACGTCTACGTAGTCCGAGATGTTGCCCCCGCAGTGGCAGATGAAAACGCCCAGTCGTCGATCGCTCATCGTTGCACCCCCGATTTCTCAAGGAAGGCCGCGGTCTGAGCGGCGGCGGCTCCCGAATGCAGGATCGTGTCCGGTATGTCCCGGATGGCCGACGACGTCCCGGCCACGAACACGCCGTCGATGTTGGTCATGGCCGGCAGGAGGTCCTCGTCGATCTCGCGGACGTAGGCGTAGGGGTCGGCCTGAAGCGCGCCTCCCTTGAAGAGCTTCAGGGCGTCGGGATTGGGCAGGAGCCCCACGGAGAGCACGACCAGGTCGTGTTCGGCCTTTGCGTGGCCGCCGCCCCCCTCGATGTCCTCGTAATGCAGGACCAGGTTCTGGTCCTCGGTCTCTTCGATCTTGGCCACCCGGCCCTTCACGAAGTTCACGCCCATGCCCTTGGCCTGCTGGTAGAACTCTTCGAAGCCCTTGCCGAAGGCCCGGATGTCCATGAAGTAGATGGTGATGTCCGCCAGAGGCAGCGCGCCCATGATCAGCTGGGCCTGCTTGATGGAGTACATGCAGCACACCCTGGAGCAGAGCTGGTTGCCGACGGTGCAGTCGCGCGACCCCGTGCACAGCACGAAGGCGATGTTGTCCGGCGCCTTCCCGTCCGAGGGGCGGAGCGTGTGGTTGTAGGGTTTTGTCGGCGCCACGAGCCTGTCCATCTGCATGGCCGTGACGACGTTGGGGTACTTTCCGTAGCCGTAGGCTTCCTTGTGGTGAGGGTCGAAGAGCTTGTAGCCCGTGGACACGATGACCGACCGCACCGCCTCGGTCTGTTCGCCGGGGCGCAGCGTGAAGTCGATGGCGTCGGCCGGGCAGGTATTCACGCATTCGTGGCATTCGGCGCACCCGCCGCAGTCCACGCAGCGGTTCGCCGCGGTCCTCGCCTCCTCTTCCGTGAAGCAGCCCTCGATTTCCGCCACGCTCTTGACGCGTTCGGAGACGGGCAGTTCGGGCGCGTTCTTCCGTTCGCGCTTCGAGAGGGTACCGCGCGCGAGGACTTCCTTCTTGTCAACTTCGGCGAGCCTGTCGTCAAAGGTCCGGCCTTCCAGCGTCTCGCCCTTGAGGAAGCGGTCGATGTAGAAGGCGGCCCGCTTGCCCTGGCCGATGGCGTTGACGATCATGGAGGGGCCCGTGACGGCGTCGCCACCGGCGAAGACCCCGGGGATCGGCGTCAGAAGGGTTTCCTCGTCGACGCTGAAGGTACCGTCGCGTTTTTCCTTCAGTTCGCCCGCGAAGGGGTTCGTGTTGGGCCTCAGTCCGATGGCGAGGACCGCAAGGTCCACGTCCATCGTGGTCTCCGATCCTTCCACCGGGACCGGCCGGCGCCTGCCGCTCTCGTCGGGCTCGCCCAGCTTCATGCGGATGTACTCGATCTTCGTGAGCCGCCCGTTCTCGCCGATGAAGCGCTTGGGCGTCTTCAGCGTCTCGAGCTGGACGCCCTCGTCCAGGGCGCCCTGGACCTCCCAGTCGTGGGCCGGCATCTCGGTCCGGCTCCTGCGGTACATGATCACGACCTTCGCCGCGCCGAGCCGGACGGCCAGGCGCGCCGGGTCCATGGCCGAGTTGCCGCCGCCGATCACGGCCACGATCTTGCCCGAAAGGTCCTTCAGCCGTCCCGTGTTCGCGTCCTTGAGGAACCCGATGCAGTCGCTGACGCCTTCGAGGTCCTCGCCCTCGACCCCGAGCTTCCAGGCTTCGGAGGTCCCGACGCCCAGGAACACGGCGTCGTAGCCCTGGTCCCTCAGTGCCTTGGCGGATCTGACAGGGCTGTTCGTGCGGATCTCCACGCCCAGCGCCGTGATGTTGGCGATGTCCCGGTCCACCACGTTCTTGGGGAGCCGGTAGGCGGGAATGGCGTACCGCAGCATGCCTCCGCTCTCCTCGTCGGCCTCGAAGACCGTGACGCGGTAGCCTTTTCGGGCCAGGTGGTAGGCCGCCGAGAGGCCCGCGGGGCCGGATCCGACCACGGCGACCTTCTGGTCGAGGATCGTGTCGGGCGGCCCGTATTCGGGCTCGGGGTGGTCGGCGTAGTAGCGGTCCACCATGAACCGTTTGATCTGCCGGATCGAGACCGAACCCTCGACCTCGCCCCTCGTGCAGGCCCCTTCGCACGGTGCGTAGCAGGCCCGGGCCAGGGTGCCGGGCAGAGGGGCGTCCTCCATGTGGAGCCTGAAGGCTTCCTCGTACTTCCCGGCGCGCACGAGAGACACGTACCCGTGCGCCTTGACGCCTGCGGGGCAGGTGAAGGAGCAGGGGGAGCTGCCGTACCGGGTCATGATCGCCTTCTTGGGGACGGCCTGCGGAAAGGGGATGTGGGCGGCCCGGCGGGCGGCCAGGTCGAAGTTGAACTCGTCCGGAATGGCGACGGTGCACACCAGCTCGCATTCGCCGCAGCCGGTGCAGGCCGCCGCGTTCACGGAGGTCACCTTCCGGTTGAGGCGGACCTTGAAGGTGCCGTCGGTCTGCTTCTCGATGGCCTCCACCGTGGTGTTGGTGAGCACCGTGACGTTCGGGTGGTGCGCGGTGGCGGCCATCTTGGGGGTGGAGATGCAGCTGGCGCAGTCCAGGGTCGGGAAGACCTTGGACAGGAGGATCATGTGCCCTCCGACGCTGCCCTCTTTCTCGACGAGCAGCACCTTGTACCCCATGTCGCCCAGGGTGAGCGCAGACTCCATGCCCGCAATCCCGCCGCCGACTATCAAAACGTCCTGATTCATGGTGATATCCCGCTTGTTAGGAGTCTTTGACTGTTTTGAGGAGTTCGCTGAAGCTCTTCATGTGAGAGACGAAGGACTCCGAGCAGACCGAGCAGATGGCGGCCATCTTGAGGCGCTTCGGGCTGTACCCGTGCTCCGTGAGGAGCGCCTGCGCCTCGTCGATGACTTTGGCGGTGCGCGACGTGCAGTCCTGGAGGAAGGCGCAGTCGCCGCCGTCGGCCGCCACGAACACGCCGTCGAACCCCGATTCCAGTGCGTCGAGAATCCAGCCCGGCCGGATACCGCTGGAGCAGGGGACCCTCAGCGGGATCACGGACGGGGGGTAGTGCATGTGCGCGCTTCCGGCCAGGTCGACGCCCGGGTCCGAAATGTTGAGGGTGGTGAAAGCGAGGATCCTCGGATCCGCGCTTTCACCCTGCGCCTGCGTCTGGCTCATCGAGCGCCCCGGCGGACGAAGAGGCGCCAGTAGCCCGCTTCCTCGACGTTGCCGAGGTACTCGTGCTTGGACTTCCGGGCCCAGAGGGGGATGTCTTCGTTGGTTCCCTCGTCGGAGGACAGGACTTCCAGGAGGCCGCCGTTCTTCGGGACCTTGGCCATGGCCCGCTTGGCTTCGAGGAGGGGGCCGGGGCACGCGGTTCCCCTGGCGTCGACCTGTACATCAGCCTTCAGCGCTTTGAGTTCTTCAGTCGTCATGGTGATCTCCTTGGCGATCGCCGGGCGCGGACCCCCCGCACCCGTGCAGGACCCTTTGCAGAGCATGAAGCGTGCCGAACGTCCCCGCGCAGGTCCTGCGTGGGTGCTAGCTCCTTCAGAACAAAGGACATGGGCCGCTCCGCGTCCGCGACCGCCCGCGCCCCATCCCGGGGCTACCGATGCGCAGACGCATGGGCCCGGCGGCAATACTCTTGCAAAACTGCTAATATCGGGACGTGGTGAAAGGACGTTGCATGGATCGAAATAAGAAAGAGGAAAACGGTACGGAGACCGCCTACATCTCGCGCTTCAACCGCGACCGTTTCGAGACCATTCTCAACAGCATCTCCGACGGCGTGCTGGCCATGGACCTCGACAGGCGCCTGACCTGCTTCAACACGGCCGCCGAGCGGATTCTCGGCAAGAAGAGGCCGGAGGTTCTGGGGAAG
>JBJKRE010000252.1:0-8449 GCA_046704825.1 Acidobacteriota bacterium | reverse complement strand
ACCCTCCACCATGGCCAGCCGGCGCACGCCCCGCTCCTCGGCGCGATCCGCCGATTCAAGGACCAGGAAGGCGGCCCCTTCGCCCACCGCCATGCCGGACCGATCGGGATCGAAGGGCTTGGGCGCCACGGCGCTTACCAGGCGAAGGCTGTTGAACCCACCGACCGTCAGCCGGCTGAGGGCGTCTGAGGCCCCGGCCAGCACGCAGTCGGTCGCGCCCTGCGCGATCCAGAGGGCGCCGTGCCCCACGGCAGCCGTACCCGAGGAGCAGGCGTTGACCACCGAAACGCGAGGACCGCGCGACCCGAAGAGAGCCCCCAGCACGTCGGCGGTGGTGGCCGGGGGGTGGCGCGCGTAGACCCTGAGCCCGCGGCTCAGACGTCCGGTGGACAGGTAGCGTTCGAAGACTTCTTCGGTTTCCGGGAGCCCGCCCACGCTCGCGCCTGCCGCGATTCCCGAATCGCGAGGCAAGGCGTCCAGGCCTGCCGAGACCAGCGCCTCGCGGGCGGCGTGGACCGCGAGGCCGTCGACGCGGCTCCCACTGTAAGGAGGCGGAGCGTTCCGGACCTCCGCGACCATGGGGCTCCTCAAACCCTCCGCGGAGAACCGCGTGACGGGCGAGACTCCCACAGTGCCGCCCAGCAAGGCCTCCCAGAAGGACGGCACGTCCGCACCGAGGGCGCACACGACGCCCAACCCAGTCACGGCGACAGGCCTCCCTCTCATCCGGCCGTCTCCCGGATCGTGAAAATCCCGCGCGCCACGAGCCGCCCGCTTTCCCTGGCCGTCATCTTGACGCGCACCAGCGGTCCCATGCGGTGGAGGACCTCGCCCGCCAGTTCGAGGCGCGCGCCGGGCCGCACGGGCCGCGGACAGCGGAACCTTGCCACCTGGACCAGCACTCCGCCCGATGCGTCTCCCGATCCGGCGACCAGTCCGGCGGCCTGCGTCATCATCTCAACTACGGCCCACTGAGGCAGGCAACCGCCCCTGCTCCAAGCGTCCGAGGCCGAGAAGGAAAACGTGCGCGGTTCGTCCTCTCGGGCGATCAGTCGGAATGGGTAGGCGTGCGGGAGCCGGTTCCGTTCGGTCATGAGGGGTTCAGGATATCAAGGCCTCGCCCGGGCCTCAAGGCGGGGAGAGGGATTTGGGAATTTGGATTTGGGATTTCGGGTCTGAAGGTACCAAAGAAGCCGACCCGCTTCCCGAAGCCCGAGGGATGGGGCCTAACGGCTGGGAACAGAGACTGGAAGGGCGGGGGGACATGCCTTTGAAGGCGGGCTCCCACAGCACTCAGCCCAGGACTCGGTCACCCGTTCGCTTGATCACGTCTTCGGGGGCCGCTCCCTCTCGAGCCTGAGAAGCGCTTTTTTGACCTGCAGGCCGCCGCCGTACCCGCCGAGCGTCGTCTTGCCCACCACCCTGTGGCAGGGGATGAGGATGGGGATACGGTTGGCTCCGCACGCGGTCCCGGCCGCCCGTGCGGCGTTGGGACGGCCGGCCCATTCCGCCAGGTCCTGGTAGGATATGACTTCTCCGTAGGGTATGTCCCTCAGCGTCTCCCAGACGATCGTCTGGAAATCCGTGCCGTCCGGCCTCGGCTCCAGAGTCAGGTCGAAGGTCCGCCGCACTCCTTCGAAGTACTCGCCAAGCTGGCGTCGAAACCTTTCGAAAAGGGGCTGGATGCTCTTGGGTACGGGGCCTGCGGGAGCGATCCCGTCGAAGTCGATTCGTTGGATGGCGTACCGGGAAAGCGTCACGTCCAGCGGTCCGATCGGCGTGTCGACGCTCAGGGTAATACTCCCGCTCATTCCCCGAAACCCTTATCCTCGGAATATTCGGCCACTACCGTGGCGCTCATGCCGCCCCGCGCGTTGAATACCCCGGTCAGGGACGCCTTCACGGGGCGGCAACTGGCCACCACGTCCCGAAGCACCCGGTTCACCACGTTCTCGTAGAAAATACCCACGTTGCGGTAGGCGAGGAGGTATTCCTTGAAGGACTTGAGTTCCAGGCAGGACGGCCCGGGTACGTAGCGGAGCACGAGCATCCCGAAGTCGGGGAGGCCCGTCTTGGGGCAGACGGAGGTGAACTCGGGCGCCTCGATGGTGATCTCGTAGCCGGGGTACTGGTTCGGCCAGGTCTCTATCTCCGGCAGAGGGGCGTCGATGCCCTTCTTGGCGTGCTTTTCGGTGTATCCAGCCATGACCTACCTCTCCTCGCAAACTGTCTTTCGGCCCCGCAGGAGTCTCTGAGCCGGACATCGCCGGACGGCTGACGGGGCGGTACAGGCATATTAAAGCTCGGCGATGAGCTTGTCGAGTTCGCCTTTCCTGTCCAGCGCCTGGAGGTCGTCGCAGCCCCCGATGTGCGTGTCTCCGAAGAATATCTGCGGGACGGTCTGCCGCCCGGACTTCTCCTCGCATTCCGTCCATCGCTCCGGCTGTTGATCCAGGTTGATCTCTTCGAAATCCACGCCCTTCTTCTTGAGCAGTTTCTTGGCGGCCACGCAGTAGGGGCAGGTGGTCATGGTGTAGACAACGGCATGTGCTTTCATCGTGCGTTCTCCCTTGAACCTGTTGCGTTCCAACGGACTACTATAACTCTTTTGCGGCCGAAAACTTCCAACCGCACGGTGCTCGTGGCTCCGGGGCACCCTCATTTCCTTACTCGAGGTCCAGCCGTACGCGTGGGAGGCAGCGCGGGCAGGTGGCCTGGAGGAAGGCGATGAGGCATTCCCGCACGTGGCACCTAAGGTCCCAGGCCTTGGAGGAGTCCTCGGCGCTCATGAGCGCCCTCAACTCCACCGTGTGCTCGGTGGCGTTGGTGACCTGGAGGTTCCAGGCCCTGCGGTCCCACAGGGGGGTGTTCTCCAGAATGCGCTGGAGCTCGTCCCGAACCTGCCCGACCGGGACGGTGTAGTCCGCATAGATGAAGACCGTGCCCAGGATCTGTGCCGACGTGCGCGTCCAGTTCTGGAAGGGTTTTTCGATGAAATAGGTGATGGGGACGATGAGGCGGCGCTGGTCCCATATCCGCACCACCACATAGGTGAGCGTGATCTCCTCGATCCAGCCCCACTCGCCTTCGACGATGACCACGTCCTCGATCCGGATGGGCTGGCTTATGGCGATCTGTATGCCTGCCACGAGGGTGGCGAGACTTCGCTGGGCCGCGAACCCCACGATGATCCCTGCCACCCCCGCCGACGCCAGCAGGCTGACGCCCAGTCGGCGCACCGCGTGGAAGGTCAGCAGCATGGTCGCGATCGCCAGGAGGATGAGCACCGCGTCCACCACCCGCTCTATGACGCGGAGCTGCGTGTAGACGCGGCGGGCCTTGAGGTTGTCGCGTTCCTCCATGTCGTACCGGGCCGTCACCATGGTGCGAAAAAGCGCCACCGAGCGGGTTCCGAGCCAGGCCGCCGACCCTATGATCCAGACGATGATCAGGTGGGCGACGATGCCGGTCGCCTCGGGTGGGAAGTGCATCAAGGGCAGGGCAAAGCGGAGGCACACCGCCGGCACCAGGATGCGCAGTGGCCCCCGCAGAAGATCGAGCCGCACGGGCATCCCCTCCACCGACAGCGTCCGGCGCGCGTGGTATCGGGACATGAGGGCGCTGAGGGCTGCGTACAGAGCCCATCCGGCGAGCAGTGTCAAACAGCCGATTAAGAGCGAGTAAGTGTGTGTCTCGATGCTATTCCACATGATCGTTCGGAGGAGCGGTCCGCGGCCGCCTCACGGGACGCGCCGCCGGATGGGCTCCCTTCTACTTGTACACGCGGGGTGGGGGGCGTATTGCATCCGCCCGTCTGGTCCGCCGACACGGCCCCACCGGAATCCTTGTGCAGGACGCGCGCGGTGTCGGGCCGACATGAGGGCGAGGCGCGGCGTGCCTGTCGTGGTCAGCGGGGCGCAACAGTCCCGTCCGAACCCGAACGGGGCTGGAGGTAGACGATGGTGGCGCCCCAGCCGCCCGACGACTCTCCGGCAAGGTGAAAGCCTCGGACGCAGTCCAGGCGCTCGAGGATGGCGTGCACGGTCCGCCGCAGCACGCCTCTGCCTTTCCCGTGGACTATACGGACTTCCAGGATGTCCCGCTCGCGACAGGCCACGAGGTATTCGGGCACCAGTTCGCGGACGTCTTTAGGGCTGAAGGTGTGCAGGTCGAGCGTACCGTCGATGGGAATGACGACGGGTTCTTCGTCCTCGGGCACCGCCGGGTCCTCCGTGGGGCGCATCCGGCCTCAGCCGGCGTTGAAGAATGTCTTCTCGTCCAGGCTCCAGATCCTTGGGGTGGTCAGCTCCAGGCTGTTGCCTGCGGGATCGCGGAAGTATATGGACCGGCCGCCCCATGGCCACTCCATGTCCTTCTCGATCACCACGCCGCTGCTCTCCAGACGGTCACGCCAGGCGGACAGGCTGTTCTCCGGAACGGCGAACGCGAGGTGGCCCTGCCCCGTCGCTCCGTGTGCGGGGACGTCGCCCCCCAGCGCGACCGTCTTGGCCGGGTCGAAGATGAGCAGCATGCGGGCTCCGCACCGGAAGAACACGTGACGGCCCTGTTCGCGTCCGGCTACGTCCAGCCCTAGAACCGTGCTGTAGAACCTCTCGGCCGCGTCGAGGTCGCCGGCGTAGAGGCAGGTTTCCATGATATCGATGACGTTCATTTCGTCCCCCCTGGGAAGATCGTGTTGCCAGTCTTCAATGTAGCCCTGCAGATGTCCCGTGGCCACTGGACGGGTGAAGGCCCCGCGCCGCCTGCGGCTTGTCCGCCACGATCCAGGCTACGAACCGGTCCTTCTGCTCCACCCGGGCGGCACACCCCCGGCCCTCCGCGAGCGCCCGGATCCTGCCGGGCGGCAGGAACCGGCTCCCCATGAGGGCCAGCCGCTCCCCCGCGGCCACGAGCTTGACCGCGAAACTGTTGATGTCCGGTTCTTCGATCACAAGACGGCCGCCGGGCGCGAGCACCCTGACCAGTTCGCCCATGGCCGCACCCTGGTCGCAAAAGTGGTGAAGGGCGTCCACCACGAGCACGCGCTCGAAGGTGCCGTCCGCAAAGGGGAGGTGCTCGACCGGCGCCTGGACGGTCCAGAGTCCCTCCTTGGTCCCGGCCCGCTTCAGCATGGGGAGGGACAGGTCGCACACCACCATCCGTCCGGCCGCTCCGCTTAGCCGTGCGGCCACCCTGGCGGTCCCGCCGCCCGCTTCCAGCACGGCGCCTTTCACGGGCAGGCCCAGCACCCGCGACAGACCTTCCGGGTCCGGCGGGCGGATGACCCGGTCGTAGAGCCACGCCAGGCGGTCGAAGTGCCCGTTCATTCGAACTGCCGGCGGAAGGTCTCGAAGGCCGCCTTGAGTTCGTCCAGTTCGCCCCGCAGGGCCGCGGTCTCCTCTTCGAGCTTCTCGATCCGAGACGTCTCGTCCGCGTCCCGGCTTTCCGGCTCGTGATACGCCTCCGCCTGTCGTTCTTCGACGGCGGCCGGCTCGCCGGAGAACAGGTGGACCCACCGGTTCTCCTTGCGGCCAGGCTGCCTGGGGAGGCGTGCCACCAGGGGGCCCTCCTCCAGCGCCGACAGTCCGCCGAGAACGGCTTCTACCTCCGACGGGGCTCCGAAGCCGTGCAGGCGCTCCGAGCGGCCCCGCAGTTCCCCGGCGGTCTGGGCCCCCCGGAGCATGAGGACGCACAGGACCGCCTGCTCCGCCTCCGACAGGTCGAACGCCTCGCGGAAGCGGTGCTTGTACTTGGTCACGCGGCTCTCGGGGCCGCTCACGACCCATATGAGGTGCTTGTCCCGAAGGCTCTCCAGGACGCGTGCCACCTCGTCCTCGTCGTAGGCGGTCACGGGCTCGCGGCTGGACTTCTGGTTGCAGGCGGCCGTCAGGGCGTTGAGGCTAAGCGGGTAGTAGGCGGGCGTCGTGACGGACTTTTCGACGAGCGCTCCCAGCACCCGAGTCTCCCTGTCGTCCATCTGTACGCGCATGGATGCCTCCCGTGAGTGCCACGGGCGCGAGGCGACCTCACGCCCCGGCGCCGGACTCCCTCTCCAGGAACAGGGTTTGCGTGGGATAGGCGAATTCGATGCCCTCGACGGCGAACTTCCGGTAGAGCGCCAAGTTGATGGCCTGTTGAATATCCATGTAGACGTTGTAATCCGGGACCTTGACCCAGTAGACGATCTCGAAGTTCAGCGAGGAGTCCCCGAAGTTCTTGAAGTGGGCTCGCTCGAACCGCACGCTGTCCTGGGCCTCCACGATGGTCTTGATCATGGACGGAATGGCCTCCAGCTTGTCCGCGGGCGTCTGGTAGGTCACGCCCACCGAAAAGAGGATGCGGCGCTCGTTCATCCTCTTGTAGTTGCGGATCCGGCTCTTGAGGAGGTCGTTGTTCGCGAAGATGAGCTGCTCGCCCGTCAGGCTCCTGAGCCGCGTGGTCTTCAGCCCCACGTGCTCGACCGTGCCCATCTTGTCGTCCACGATGATGAAATCCCCCATGACGAAGGGCTGGTCGAGGGAAATGGAGAGCGAAGCGAACAGGTCCGCGAGGATGTTCTGGGTCGCCAGGGCCACCGCCACGCCGCCCACGCCCATGCTGGCGATAAGGGTCGTCACGTGTACGCCGGGAATGTTGTCCAGCGCCACGAGGGTCACCACCGAGAAGAGCGCCACGCGCACCACGAAGGTGGTGGCGCGCATGGTGGTCACCCGCCCGGGATCCACCTCCATGTTGGATTCCTGGTAGCGGGTGAGCCACATGTTGATCAGGGCGTCGCCCCAGATGCCCACCTGGACCAGCACAGCCACGATGGTCACCGTACCGATCCACTTGACGGCCACCACCGGCAGGTTCAGGACCTGCGTACCGGCGTACGCCGAGAGCACGAAGAGAAAGAACCCTTTCGTCGTGGAAAAGAGCCTGGCCGCGTAGTCGTCCAGTACGGTCTCGGTCTTCCTGGCGAAGGCTTCCACGCGCCGGATCAGGAAACGCCGCAGGACCCGGAGCAGTACCAGGGCGATGAGCCCCACCACGAGGGCGATGAGCCACATCCTGACGCTGTTCCCCAGGATCTTGTAATTGAAGAACGGTATCTTTTCGAGCGCGCTGCCGGCAATCGTCTCCAACAAAGGCAACCCCCTTTAGGTCGACAGGTCCTTGACGTCGCTGCCGCCGGATCTGCGACCGCCTCGAGCGCTCGCCCTCTTTCGCGTTCCGCGCCCGGCCGACAAAACCTGTCTTGAGAGCAGGGATTATAACACGGGCCCGGACCCTGCGCCTTTCTGCCCACCTTCCCGCTCGGCCCTCCCCGCGCAAGTGCGCAGGATCGCCGGGGGCAGGCAGGCGAGGTCGAGCATGGTGCCCCCAGCCGGATGCGGGACGATCAGTCTGCCGTGGTGGAGGCGGTACCCCGTGTCGCCGGGCAGTGCCGTTTCTCCGGGCCGTATACCTCCCCCCGGCGCGTACAGGGGGTCGCCCGCGAGGGGATGGCCGGCGGCCGCCATGTGGATGCGTATCTGATGCGGCCGTCCCGTCTCGATGCGGACCTCAACGAGGGTCGTGGTTTCCCTTCGCTCCAGGACCCGCACGCGGCTGACCGCGGGCCTGCCCTCGGCGCTGGCTGCGTGGATCGTCCCGAGCAGGGCGTGCGGCACCGGGCCAATGGGCACGTCGACTGCGAAGACATCACGCGCTGGGTGCCCGGAAGCCAGGGCGCGGTAGACTTTCGTGACGCCGCCCGACCGCCAGCCCCGGGCGATGGCGGCACCCGCCGCCGGCGTGCGCGCGAACAGCACGATGCCCGAGGTGCCACGGCCCAGCCTGTGGACCGGCGAGGCTTCCGGGTAGCGCCTCCGCACCAGGTGCAGGAGCGTATGGTCCAGGAAGCCGCCCGCCGGCACGGTGGGCAGGCCCGACGGCTTGGCCATGGCCAGAAGATCCTCGTCCCGGTGCAGGACCGCGTAGACCAGGGGCACCTCCGGCTCCTCCCACGGCGGCCGGTGCCAGACCACCTCCTGCCCCTCGGCCAGAAGGTCTCCGGGGGCGGCGGACCGTCCGTCGACCGACACCAGCCGCTCGGCGATCCGATCCCGCCACGCGGCCCTGGACGAATGGGAGTACCTGCCGGCCAGAAAATCAAGGAGGGACTCGCCGGCCTCCCGGCTTCCGACCTTGATCCGGTAGTCGTAGCCCCCGTTGAACGCCACGGCGCGCCTCCATCAGAAGCCCATGAGGTACCTGGCCGCAACCGAGAGCACAACCAGGCAAAGAATCCACCGTATGGCCCCGGCGGAGACGTACCTCTGAGCCCGCGCCCCGCAGTATATCCCCGCCAGGCCGCCGATGCCGAAGAGGAATCCCAGGGACCAGTCGGGGCCGACCGCCAGCGAGGGGAAAAACGGCGCGGCGGCTTCGTAGAAGACCACGCTGGCGCCCGACGCGACGAACG
>JBJKRE010000251.1:0-3577 GCA_046704825.1 Acidobacteriota bacterium | reverse complement strand
ATCCACGGGCGTCCTGACGTCTCCCGATCGTCCTGGCAGCCGTTGGCTTCGGGCTGGAGCGTCACGTGTCCGATGGACCACTGGTCCTCGAGGAACGAACGTATCTGAAAGAAGAGTTCCTCGGACTCTGCTACGGACATGGCGGGTACGGTGAGGTGCGCCGTGAGGACCCTCTGGCCCGGCCCGACCTCCCACACGTGCACGTGGTGCATCCTGGTTGGGGCGAAACGCACGTCCACGCTGTCCACGAGGGCCTCAAGGTCCACTCCCCGGGGCACGGCCTCGGTCACGATGGACAGCGACTCCACCACGATGGAGAAGGCGCTGTAGAGGACGGCGAACCCCACTACGAGTGAGGCGATGGGATCGAGGTAAGGGCCGACGGAGGTGTTCGCGAAGAGCGCGGCCCCCACCACCGCCAGAGAGGCCAGCGCGTCCTGCAGAAGGTGCAGGAAGGCGCTCTTCATGTTGAGGTCGTGCTCGTCGTGTTTCCTCAGGAGGAGGACCGCGGCCATGTTGACCACGAAGGCCCCGAGTGCCGCCCACAGCATGAGGTCAGCATCCACCCGCGTGGGATGAAGGATGCGGACGAAGGCTTCCTTCGCGATGAAGGCCGTCACGAGGAAGAGCGCCATGGCGTTGACGAGGGCGGATATGACTTCCCACCGCTTGAGCCCGTAGGTATGGCGCGTGCTCGGGGGCCGGCGGCCCAGCCTGCGGGCTACGATGGCGAGGACGAGAGCCGCGACGTCGCTGAAGTTGTGGAGCGCATCCGCCATCAGGGCAAGGCTGCCCGCCAGAAGGCCGGCGACGATCTCGCCCGCCGTGATGCCGACGTTCAGCAGGACACTCAGCCAGAGCCTGGAGTCCTGACTGTCGGCTCGGGCTTCGTGTCCGTGGTGGTGGGCCATGCGCACTCCCGTGGGTCGCGCCCCCCGCCGAAGGCGGCAATGGGGGGCCTCTCTGCCGACCGTGCGTTTACAGCTTACCGCAAATTGGTGAGTGGACGCGCATCCGGTCCACTGGATGAGGCTGTACAAGACAGAGAGCGCCTGGGCGGCGTTGCGTCCGGCCTCAGGTCAGTTCGCCCCGGGCGGCGCGCGAGAGCCAGTCGCGCAGGAGGTTGTCCGTGGGGATGGCGCCTTGGGAGATGACGGTCCCGTCCACCAGGAGTGCGGGCGTCCGGCCGACCCCCGCCGAAGCCATGGCCTCAGCATCGTTCATCTCGACCACCTCGGCCTGGAGCCGCAGTTCGGCCGCGATCCGCCTGACCCTGACCAGGAGGTCCCCGCAGGCCCTGCACCCGTGTCCGGCGATTATGATCCGCATGATCCCGGGACCTCCTCTCCCTCCCGGCCGCGCCGTGTCCGGCGGTCCCGGTGGACTTGAAGTTTAACCGAACGGCTCGCGAGCAAAGGACCTTTGACCGGACCGGCAGGGCGGGAAGAGGCATATGCCCCACCCCTTGAAATGCATAGGTTTAAAACCTGTTTTAGGTCCATCCCGTGCCGTATAGTGCCTGCGAGCGGCACCGTTCGCCATCCGCGGTGGAGGGTGCCGAGTTTTTCGCCGTCCCAATGGCTGTCCGAAGCCATGCCTTTCACACCACGGGCCCGGGACCGGATGTTTCGACCTGTACGACCGGTGATGTACACCAACGAATAGCGGGGAAGGCTTCGGATGAAGAGCATGCTCGGCACACAAGTGAGCCACGGAGCCGGGGAACTGCTCCGTCTCACGTGCGCCCCGAGGGACGCCGAAGACCAGGTCACGGCCGGGAACCTCGCCCACCTGATGTCGGTCGTCCTGCTCACGCCGCCCGACGAAGATTTTCTGGCCGTCGCGTCCCGTCAGCGCCCCATGCCGGGACTCCGCCTGACGACGCGCGCCCTCATGAGCGAACTGGCCCTCCTGGCCGGAGGGGCCTCGCTACCCACCTACCAGGCCGAGTACGCCCGGCTGTTCCTCACGGGCGACCGGGTGCCCTGCACACCCCTGGAATCGGCTTGGCGGAGGGGCGACCGCTCCGTCAGGCGCGAACTCCTCCGGATTTACGCCGAATCGGGCTTCCGGATGGCGAAACTCGCCGGCGAACCGCCCGACCACCTCGGCGTGGAGGCCGCGTTCCTCGCGCACCTGAACGCGGCGATCATAGAAGGGACTCAGGACGAGGAGGCGTACGAGCGCTTCTGGGACCGGCACGTCGCCTCCTGGGTGCCTTCCTTCGCCGACTGTCTGAGGCGCAGCGCGCGCATCCGCTTCTACCGGACCATCGGCCAGATACTGCTGGCGCTCACGCTACCCGAAAAAGACTGACGCTCCCGCCGGCGTTCGAGGCTCTGCGATCCCGTGAGACAAGACACGGGTGACTTAAGGAACGGGGCGAAGTATAGTTGGATTCTTCGCTAGGGCCGGGTGCCGCCGGAGGGACGGGAGGCCTTCGGCCCCACGTCTGGAAGGGGTATGTCCGCGCACGAAAGGCGCGGCACCGGGAACGGCGGCGACCGCGGGGAGGGTGCATGGCCAGGATCAAGAGCTGGGTGTCGGCTGCGGCCGTCGTCGCCAAGGACTACCTGCTGGTCACGGCGGGCGCCGTCATCGTGGCCGCCGGCGTGGACATGTTCCTGACGCCGAACAAGGTCGTGGCGTCGGGCGCCACGGGCATCGCCATGCTCGGCCACTTCCTGTGGAACTGGCCCATCGGGACGGCGGTGCTCCTGATCAACGTCCCCCTGCTGCTGGCGGGCATAAAGTGGGGCGGCGGCCTTCGCGTGCTCTGGCGGACCATATTCGCCGTCATCGTCATGTCCGTGGCCATCGACGTGCTGACCGGCGTCGTGTCGCCCGTCAGGGGCGATCCGCTCATATACACCCTCTTCGGGGGCCTGGTGGACGGCGTCGGCATCGGCATGGTCCTTCGCGGGCGAGGCACGACGGGCGGGACGGACATCGTCGCCCAGCTCACGCACCGCTACTGGCGCATCCCCTTCGGCCAGGTCTTCCTCTGGAGCAACACCGCCATCCTCCTGCTGGCCATCCCCGTGGTCGGCCTGGTGCCGGTCCTGTACGCCCTGATCGTGAACTACATCTCCAGCCGCGTGATCGATACGGTCCAGGAAGGCCTGAGCTTCGCCCGCGCCCTCATGGTCGTCTCGGAGGAGATGGACGAGATCCGGAAGGCCATCCTGAGCGAGGTGGGCCGCGGGGTCACCCTCCTGCAGGGACGGGGAGGGTACACGGAGAAGCCCCGCGAGGTGCTCTACGTGGTCGTGGCGCGGTCCCAGATCAGCCGGTTGAAGAAGATCATCGGCGACATCGACCCCAAGGCCTTCGTCGTCATCACCGAGGCCAACGAGGTCCTTGGCGAAGGGTTCCGCCCCGTGGTGGAACCGGACTGAGCCCCCGTCAGTTCCCCGGTCCCCAGGTCCAGTAGAGCCCGAGGTACGCCACTTCGTGGCGCTCGCCGCGGAAGGACCGCCCCGCGCTGAAGAGCAGGCTGAAGTGTGACGTGACGTTGACGTAGCCTCCCAGGTCCGCGATGGCGTAGCCCCTTCCGTCCACGGCGCCGGCTCCCTGC
>JBJKRE010000250.1:0-4618 GCA_046704825.1 Acidobacteriota bacterium | reverse complement strand
TCCGGCTGGGGGCGCGCATCAACAGCGAACTTTCACCTGATTCCCCACCACCTGAGTAGCATGAAATACTCCTTCCATTGGGGCGGTATGGGGACCTGGCCCTTGAGGGCCCTCTTTTCGTCGGGTTGCGTCGCGACGAGGAAATGGTAGTAGTCCTCCCACCCCTCGGGGATGACAGCGCCGTCGCCTATTGGCTTCTTCTCGTCGCCGACCTTGGTATAAAACGCGACCAGGCGAGAGTGGCTAGGGGCGCGTCGTGCGGCGACGAAGGCGCAGTAAAGGGACATGTCCTTGTCGTCGAGGAGCATGTGCCGCCCGCCCCATTTAACCAGGCGGAAGTCGCAGTAGATGGGGACCTTGTCCTCCGGACCAAGTCCCACGGGCTTGGCCATGTGCGCGATGATCACCCTGGATCCGTAAAGGCGGTACCTCCCTTTGAATTTGAAATAGACCCCAACGCAGCCCCCTTGCAGATACTTGAAGCGCCCATGCTTTTCGAGGGTCACATAGCCGTAGCCGAACCCGTTCGCACAACGATATTTCCCTTGAAATTCGGCGGGCACGGAAGGACGCCTGCTGCACGACACAACGAGCACAGCCAGCAGGGCCACGGCGACAATCTGGGTCAGAAGAATCTTGCTACAAGGTCTTGTTTTTTGCATATCCCCTCTCCCGCCGCTGATCCCTGAAGATCCTCAATATAATACCTTCGATCCGGTTCGGCCTCCAACCAGAGTAGTAGATGGACGCAAGAAAGAATGGGGGTCAGGTCCTTACTGTTAGTGTCTCTCCCCATTTTCTGCATATTCTCCCCCACCGCTATCCCCTGAAGATATTCATCGTAATACCGCGGTTCGCACTGCAATCACGACTGCACGCGGGAGAGGGCTGCATTTGCAGCCTTGAGGCAGAAGGCATAGACTTATTTTCATCTGCGTCGGGACGTTTTTGCGAGGAGCCGGCACTCGAAGGTCCGACGCGGATCGTGCCGGCGAGTTCGCGGAAGCGATTCCCGGCGGGGAGACACTTCTTTGGAGACCCTGATGCGAATCCATTGCAAGCACTTGGTATCGGCAACCCTCGTGGCGCTGCTGCTCGCGGTCGCAGTCTCCGTCCAGGCCGGTCCCAGTTCCGTCTACTGGCACTGGAGCAGTCCCTCACCGGCCGGTCTGCCCTTGACAGGTGTCGCCTACGGCTCGGGGACCTACGTGGCCGTGGGACAGGCCGGCCTCGTCCTGACAAGCGAGGACGGCGTGTCGTGGAATCAGCAGAGGGTCGGAACCTACCAGGATTTCACCAGCATCGCGTATGGCAATTCGCTGTTCGTTGCAAGCGGAAGGGGCCTGTTCACGAGCCCGGACGGGAAAACGTGGTCTCTCGTGTCTGTAAGCGGGCCGTCGAATATCGTCTTTCGCGGCGGGTATTTTTTCGGTTACGGATACGGCGGAAGCCTCATGAAGAGCGCTGACGGGGTAACCTGGGTCCCTGCGTTCATACTGTCGGGAAGTTCGGGCGGGTGCGCAGGCGTTGCCTACGGAAACGGCGTGTACGTGTGCGTTCTCCTGGATGGAGAGATCTTTACGAGCCCGGACAGCGTGACCTGGACTCAGAGATATTCGCCGTTCCGCTGGCCAGCGCAAATCTCGGATGTGACCTTCGGCAACGGCAAATTCCTTGCTCTAAGCGACGACGCCCCGAATGGAGTCGTTTGGAGAAGCAGCGACGGCGTGAACTGGAAGAAGAAGGGGTTGCATTCCGTCCAGTACTTCCTGGGCAAGATCGTTACCGGGAACGGCGAATTCTTCGTTCAGACTTCGGGCGGCTTTCTGACGAGCCCGGACGGCCGCCGGTGGACTTTCAATAAGAGCGACACTTTGCCAGCTTTTTCCCAAGAAATCTACGGCGGCGGGCAGTTCGTCGCCGTAGGACAGACCAACGGTTACGGCACCGTAGTCGACACCAGTCCTGACGGGCTCTCCTGGCAGAGCCACGTCTCTCAGCCGATCTCCACGCACGTGACCCGGGTCCAGTACCTTCCCGGAGCCGGCAAGTTCGTCGGAGTGGGATACGGCGATAGCGGACCGGCCGTAGTGTTCAGTTCGGACGGCCATTCCTGGGAGGAAGCTTCAAGCGGGCCGTCGGGCTCTCTCGGCGGGGTCGCCTTCGACGGCTTCACGTACGTGGCCGTAGGCTCAAACGGACTTATCGAGACCAGCTCCGATTTGTCGAACTGGTCGAAGGAGACCTCGGGCGTCAACGAGGACCTGCACGACGTGGCCTTCGGGAACGGCTTGTTCGTAGCCGTGGGACAGGACGGGATCCTCGTGACCAGCCCCGACGGAGAAACCTCGAGTCGTCGTTCTTCCTTCGTGACATCGAACCTCTACAAGATCATCTACGCCGGGGACCTCTTCGTCGCAGCCGGCGCAAATTGCAATATCGTTACCAGCACCGACGGCGTGACCTGGACGCAGCGGTACGGAGCGGGAACATACACCTACCCGGACATCCTTGCCGTGGCCTACATCGGGGGACGGTATCTGTGCGAGACGAACAACTTCTTCCTGAGCAGCCCGGACGGCATTGATTGGAGTCAGCAGGATCAGCAGGTGATGTTGGGCGGCGCCGTCGTACTGTGGCGCGGCACCTACATCGCGCCTGGTCACGGCTCCGGCGTCGTCCTCAGCGGGGACCTCGAGAACTGGACCTGGGACCAGCAGGGATCGAACAGCTATCAGCTGTCCTCCCTGGCCACGGATGGAGAGACACTCGTGGGGGCCTGCTACCAGGGACTCTGCTGGGGTGAACCCGCGCCGTATGCAGGCGCGATTTCCCCGGGTTACGGCCCAGTAAGCGGTGGCACCGACGTCGACATCTCCGGATTCGGCCTCGACTCCGTCGAGCAGGTCCTGTTCGGTTCCGTACCCTCCCCCTCCGTGATCGTCGAGCCCGACGGCCACATCCTGGCCACGACCCCGCCCAACAGTCCCGGCCCCAAGCCGATAAAAGTCGTGACCGCCGACGGAGCCCGTTTCCTCGGCTCCACCATCTCATTGACGGACTTTTTCTACGACGGTCCGGCGGTCGTCGACGGGCTTGCGCCCCTGAAGGTGTCGACCGCGGGGAACAGCGGAGCGGAGATCTGGGGCGACGGCCTCGTCAACGGGTCCCCGCCGATCGACGTCACCGTCGGGGGGACGACGTGTAATGTGATGGGTAACTGGCGGGTCATCGATTTCAATTGCCCCGCCCATCCGGCCGGCCCGGCGGACGTCGTACTCACCACGCACAGCGGCCACGTGACCCGTCTTCCGGGGGCCCTGCTCTACGTCGACCCGCCTGCCATCAGCGCGGTCAAACTGCTGTACAATCCCACGCGCCTGAAGATCACGGGTGAGAACTTCCACGCCGTGGTGAACGTGCTCATCGACGGGTATTCCGTGAAGAAGGCCGTCGACAAAGGCCCCACCGTCGTCGTGGCCAAGGGCGCGGCGGCGCTCGATACCATGTTGTCCCCGGGGACTCATGCCATTACCGTTCTGAACAAGGACGACGGGGTCGAGAGCGTGCCGTTCCAGTTCCAGAGATAGCCGCCTCGGAGGTCGGGCGAAACCTGAAGACGAAGGACGCCGCAGGCGCCGCAAGAGATTGGGACGGCCGAAGCCGTCACATCGCGGAGGTGATCCCCGGCCTTTCCACCACTGGTTTCCAGGTGCACCCCGAACGCCGAGGCAGAAGGACAAAGCCGGTAGCGGTTCGCCGCTATTCCCAGTCAGGTACCTGTATGCGTCTTGACCAGTTCCCCGTCGACGAAGAACCGGTACTCCCACGGCCTGTACCGGGCCAGGCTGTTGGGACGTTTCAGTTCGATCCTGACCTCGTGCTGTTCGCCGGTGCCGACATTTAAGGAATAGTTCGATTTCAGACCCCAGTCGAACCATTTCCACGTGCGGAGAACGGGGACGCCGTCGACGGATATCTTCACCCTGCCGAACAGCAGGTCCCAGTAGAAGCTGACCCGGTGCTTCTCCGCCTGGCCCACGCCCAAAGATGTAATCATCGGTCGCTCCCGTTCGAAGTGGACTTCACGTGCAACGCCCATGGAATAGTAGCTTGGATAGGATTGTCCCTTCCACGCTGAGTTCCAAGGCTGAGGACCCCCATAGATGGTCAATATAATGCCTCCTTTCCGCCCGCGCCTCCAACCAGAGTTGTAGACGGGGGGGGGAGATTTGCGATTTGGGAAATGGGACTTAGAACCCATCCGGAAATAGGGCATAGAGGCGCGCGGCACCGGGCGAGCAGGGCAAGGCGGCCGACCACCGACCGCCGACTGCCGACGGCGGACACCGCGCTGCAAAGCCTTCCCCGACTTGATCGCTGGATCACTTGATCACTTCCGCAGCCACCGGACACTGGACACCATACATCGTCCCTCGAAATAGAACCCTTCGGACTTCCGTTTAGCGGTTGTATACGGAGAGCTGCACAGCGGCCTTCAACGGTCCGCAAGGAGGATGCCGTGAACAGTACGGAAACCTGGATCCGGGAGGCGCAAGCCCACCTGAAAGCTGTCGGAAAGCGGGGCAAGGAAAGGCACGTCGAGGCCCTCAGGCAG
>JBJKRE010000249.1:0-33065 GCA_046704825.1 Acidobacteriota bacterium | reverse complement strand
GGATTACGCCAGAATCCAGCTTTCGTACGGCACGGTCCGCGCGCCCATCGGCGGCATCGTGGAGTCCGTGTCCACACAGGAAGGCTCCACCGTCGCCGCGACATTCAACGCCCCGACCTTCGTGACGATCATCAACCTGGCCAAGCTCGAGGTGGACGCCTACGTCGACGAGGTGGACATCGGCGGCGTGAAGGTGGGACAGAAAGCCACCTTCACGGTGGACGCCTATCCGAACAAGGTCTTCAACGGCGTGGTGGAGGCGATCCATCCGCAGGCCGTCATCCAGAACAACGTGGTCAACTACGACGTCATCATCGGCATCTCCGACCCCTTCGAAGGTGTCCTCCGGCCCACCATGACCGCCAACGTGACCATCACGCTGAACACCCTGAGGGGCGCGCTCGCGATCCCGCTCAGGGCCGTGAAGCACGATCAGGGCCGGTCTTTCGTCCTGGTGCCGGGCGAGAAGGGACCCGTCCAGCGCCCCGTGACGCTCGGCCGCGAGTCCGGCGAGTTCGTGCAGGTGAAGGCCGGCCTCTCGCAGGGCGACAAGGTCTACGTACCCGGCAACGGGCGGAGCAACGAGAACGGGATGTAAATCCCGAATTCGATTTCTCGAATTCGGGATGTGGAGTCAGACATGATAGAGATGCAAGGCATAGAGAAGACCTACAACACGGGGGGGGTCCAGACGCCGGTTCTCCACGACATCTCCCTGGATATCGAGGAGGGCGAATTCGTGGCCCTGATGGGACCGTCGGGGACGGGCAAGAGCACGCTCATGAACATCCTCGGGCTCCTGGACAGGCCCTCGAGCGGCACCTACAAGCTTGCCGGCCAGGACCTCACGGCCCTGGACGACAAGGGGCTTAGCATCATTCGCAACCGGCGCATCGGCTTCGTCTTCCAGCTCTTTCACCTGCTGCCCAGGGTGAGCGTCCTGCAGAACGTGCTGCTGCCCTTCCTGTACACCTCGCCCTATCCGCCCAACGCGAAGGACAGGGCGACGGACCTCCTGACGATGGTCGGCCTGCAGGACCGCGTGGACTTCAAGCCCAACGCGCTGTCGGGCGGACAACAGCAGCGGGTGGCCATCGCCAGGGCACTCGTCAACGAGCCGGCCATTCTCCTCGCAGACGAGCCCACGGGCAACCTCGATTCCACCGCCACCGAGGAGATCCTCGACATCTTCGACAAGATCCACCGTCAGGGCCGCACCATCGTCATGGTCACCCACGAACCGGACGTGGCCGCTCGCGCGTCACGGGTGATCACCCTCAAGGACGGGCGCATTGACACCGACGAGAGGAACCACCAATGACCGGACGGAGGACCCGATACTCCTTCGGGAGGATCCTGACAGCATGGCGCCGGGCCCAGGGCCCTGACGCCGGAGGGCACCAGCCATGAGAATCGGCAGGCTGTCCCGCCACGCGGCGGGCGCGTTGTGGAGCCAGAAGGGCAAGGCCTTCCTGATGATGATCGGCACGGCCGTGGGCATCATGCTCCTCACGGCCGTCGTGGGACTGAGCAACGGCGTCCAGCAGCGCATCGACCAGATCATGTCTTTCTTCGGCCCGCGCTCCATCATGGTGTTCTCCGGGGGCGGCCGGCTGCGAGGCGCCGGCGGGCGGGCGGCCTCGCAGGCCACGCTCAAGCTTCAGGACGTGCAGGCGCTCAAGGACCGCCTCGCGGATCAGGCCGTCATCGCAGCGGGCATCTTCTCGCACGACGTGGACGTGAAGGCCGGGACCGTGGGGACCCAGACGAACGTGGTCTCCGCCACCCCCACCTACTCAGAGGCCTTCGACTGGTACGTCCAGCAGGGCAGCCCCATCGACGCGGACGACGAGCGCGCCATGACGCGGGTCTGCGTGCTCGGGGCCACCACGGCTGAGAACCTGTTCGGCGAAGCCGACCCCGTAGGTAAGATGCTGTTCATTAACAGGGTGGCCTTCCGTGTTAAGGGCGTCCTGTCCCGGAGGGGTTCCAGCTCCAGCGGGTTCGACATGGACGACCGCGTGTGGATCCCGCTTTCAACCGGCATGAACCGGCTCTTCCACGTGAACTACATCCGCTTCATCCGCATGAACGTGCGCCCGGGGTACTCGCCCGACAAGGTGGCGGGAGAGGTCACGGCCATCCTGCGGCGCCAGCACCACATCGAAGGAAAGCAGGAGAACGACTTCCGGCTCATCACGGCGGACTTCATCGCCAAGCGGATCAACGAGATGGCGCGGACCACCGAGCTGGTGGGCGCGGCGCTGGCCATCGTGGCGCTGATCGTGGGCGGTGTGGTGCTCATGAACATCCTCCTGCTGTCGCTTTCCGAGAGGATTCCTGAGATCGGCCTCAAGCGGGCCCTGGGCGCAAATCAGCGGGACATCTTCACCGAGTTCCTGGCGGAGGCCATCATCGTCAGCCTCTTCGGCATGGCGCTGGGCATCTGCCTCGGCCTCGTCCCCATCTGGCTGGTGCCGAAGTACATGCCGCGCATTCCCATGGCCGTGACGTGGAAGACCTTCGTCTACGCCGCGGCCTTCTCCATGGGCGTGGGCCTGTTCTTCGGCGTCCAACCGGCCAGGAGGGCGGCCAAGTTCGACCCCGTCGAGGCCCTGCGATGAACGTAGCCCGAACGCTCAAGGTCTCTCTCGAAGTCCTGATGGGGCACAGACTCCGCACGTTCCTGTCCAGCACGGGCATCGCCATCGGCGTCGCCGCCGTGGTTCTCATGGTCGGGGCCGGGCAGGCTGCCGAAAAGGACGTGGTGAGCAAGGTCCAGAGCATGGGTACCAACCTGCTCGTGGTCCAGGCCGGACGGTTCCGGACCCACGGCGACCACACGCGGCAGGTGGCCACCTTCACGACCATGACGCCGCGCGACGTGGAATTGCTGCAGCGCAGCATCCCCGACATCGCCCGGATCTCGGGCTACATGCAGGGCACCACCGTGGCCGGTTACCAGGGCATCCAGACCTCCACGACGCTGGCGGGGTGTCAGCCCTCGCTCTTCGCCATCCGCGGGATGACCGCCACCAGCGGGCGAATCTTCACGCCCATGGAAAACCGTAGCATGCAGCGCGTGGCCGTGGTGGGCCCGACCGTCGTGAAGAACCTCTTCAACGGAGCGGACCCCGTCGGCAATACCATCCAGCTCAACAAGGTGTTCTTCCGGGTGATCGGGGTGGCCTCGCCACGCGGGCAGGATCTGTCCGGAAACGACCAGGACGACATCGTCTACATCCCCCTGGACACCGCGATGGTCCGCGTCTTCCACCTCACCTACATCCAGAGCATCATCATGCAGGCAGACAGTCCACAGGCCCTCAAGGTGCTTCCGTCCGAGGTGACGCCCATGCTCCGCCGGAGCCACCGGCTCAGGCCGGGGGAGGACGACGACTTCGCCTACCAGGACCAGAGCCAGCTCCTGGCATCCGAGGAGGAGACCACGCAGGCGTTCACCCTCCTGGTGGGAAGCGTTGCCGGCGTCTCGCTGTTCACGGGCGGCATAGGCATCCTGGCCGTCATGCTGATCTCCATCCGGGAGCGCACGCGGGAGATCGGGCTCAGGCGCGCCCTGGGTGCCCGCAGGTGGGACATCCTGGTCCAATTCGTGCTCGAAGCCGGGGCTCTATCCGGTATGGGAGGGCTCGTCGGCATCGTCGTCGGCATAGGCGGGGACCTGCTCACCTGCCACCTGTTAAAATGGCCTCTGACGCTGCCGTGGGAGGCCACAGTGCTCGCGGTGGGTCTTTCCATGGCCATGGGCGTCCTATTCGGTCTCTACCCGGCCATGAAGGCGGCGAGGCTCGAACCGGCCACCGCCCTGCACGCGGCGGGCTGACGCCGACTGCAGTCAGCGCCCGGTGCGATGCCGGGCGCTGAGGGAAAGGAGCACGGCATGCTTCGCTATCTTTTGTGCGCACTGTTCGCGGTATCGCTCCCCGCTCTCGCGCAGGTCGCAGGGAGTGGGCCCGTGGCCGGGACCCCCGCGACGGAACAGTCGCGCGCCTACGCCGCGGTCCGCACGGCCTGGCTGATTCCGGCGAAGGACGCGCAGGCGGCCGCGCGCCTGCCCGACATGACGGTCGAGCGATTTGCCGTTCTCGCCATGATCGCCCACTACTCCGGAGAACCCATCCAGCAGATCCAGACGCAGAAAGAGAAGGCCGGGAGTTGGGCGGCAGTGGTGCGACAAGCCGGTGGGGATCTGTCCGACCTCGTCTTCAAGGGCAGCGACCGCTACCCCATGACCCTGTCGCTCGGCGGGGGCGTCGAAGGCGGTCCGGGCGCCGTCGAGCGCCGCGTGGGACTGCTCTCGCAGATCCTCACGCTCGAGCGCCTCACCGGCGACGGGCCCGGAGCCATCTTCCAGAAGCTGAAGGCCGGCCAGAGCTTCCTGTCGTTGCTGGCACCCGCACCTCAGCGGCAGCAGCGCCCCCGGCCTCCGGCCGGCCGCAGGGACCGAGGCAGAGGCGGCCGGCGGGGCCCAGGCGGCCTCGGCGACAGGATGGGGCCACCGGAAAGCCACGGCGACATCGGAATGTGATCCTGAAGGGCTCTCGGCGGGGCCCCCGCCGCGCGCTCCGACCTGTCTCTCACCATAAACCGGACATAGGAGACCGGAAGTGCCCCGCCGCGATACGGACGACGAACCGGGCTGGGCGGCACGAACCCTGAGGTCCTGGAGCCGTCTGGCCCTTCCAACGCGATGCCTCCTGTCCGCTCGCTTCTGGCGGAGCATCAGCCAGGGCGCCCTGGTGGTCGATCTCGCGCTCTACCTGCACGCCCTCGGCTGGTCCGGCACGGGCATCGGGCTGGTTCTGAGCGCCGCGGGATTCGCG
This sequence comes from Acidobacteriota bacterium, assembly GCA_046704825.1. Lineage (GTDB taxonomy): Bacteria > Acidobacteriota > UBA4820 > UBA4820 > DSQY01 > CAVRTJ01. Next base: position 28,221 of record JBJKRE010000249.1, on the reverse strand, counting down.
GGCGCCGGGCTGAACCTGGCCGTCGGCATCACGAGCGACAGGCTGAGCCGGAAGCCGTTCCTCCTCACCTACGAGGTGCTCACCTGCGTGTGCGCCGTGGTGGCCATGAACTGGTCCTCGCCCTGGCTTCTCGGACCGGCGATCATCCTGGCCGGATTCGGGCGGGGCGCCAACGGGGCCGCCGGGCCCTTCGCCCCCGCCGAACAGGCGTGGCTCGCCGAAGCCGTCGCGCCCGCCAACCGGGGTTTCGTGTACAGCCTGAACACGGCCCTGGGGTTTACGGGCATGGCGCTGGGCGCCCTCGCCGCCTCCCTGCCCGGCTACTGGGTCATGTCCCTCGGTCCCGCCGACAGCTACCACCCGCTCTTCCTCCTCGTGCTCCTGGGCAACGCCGTCAACCTCTACCTCATCGCAAGGGCACCGGAGGAGGCCCGTCGGGGACGGAGCCCTGCCGCACATCGGCCGCACACCGCCGCCCCGGAAGGCGGGAGGCGGACCGAAAGGCGCTTCCTCACTTCGCTCGTGGGGCTCAACTCACTGAACGGCCTGGCCATCGGCCTGACGGGGCCGCTCATCGCCTACTGGTTCGCCATGCGCTTCCAGATCGGCCCGGCCTTCATCGGCCCCGTCATGGCTGCAACCTTCGCGGTCACGGCGGCGGCCTCCTTCCTCGCGGGACACATGACGCGCCGGATCGGCCTGGTGCGCTCGGTGGTCTGGGGACGCAGCGGCGGACTCGTCCTTCTGCTGCTCTTTCCGGTCATGCCCTTCTACCTCCTGGCCGCGCTGGTCTACCTGCTGCGCTCGGCGCTCAACCGCGGGACCATCGGCGCGCGCCAGGCGCTGGTCGTCTCGGCGGTCCGCGACGATCGGCGAGGCCTCGCCTCGAGCCTCAACGCCCTCTCCGTACAGGTCCCCATGTCCGTGGCCCCGACCTTCGCGGGCGCCATGATCGGCGCGGGGTGGTTCGCCACGCCCTTCTACGTGGCCGCCGCCCTGCAGGGGCTCTACGTGCTCCTGTACGGGCGGGTCTTCACGCCCTACGAGCGCGCCCTCGTCGAGCACGAATCGTCCGGGGCCTAGCAGCGGGCGCCTTCCAGACAAAAGAAAAGGGCGGGCCGAAGCCCGCCCCGATCGGCTGGTTCGATGGTTCGCCGGACTACTCGTCCGACTCGTCGGCGCCGCCCTCCTTGCTCGCGGTGAGGGCGTTGTTCCGCTCCTCAAGCAGCTTCTGGACCGCGAGGTCGGCCGTGAGGTCCGTGACGAACTGCTCACGGGTCTCCTCCTCGGCGGGCTTGACAGTGGCGTCGTACTCGACCTCCACGTCGTGGTAGGTGTAGAAGCCCGTGCCCGCAGGGATGAGGCGCCCGAGGATGACGTTCTCCTTGAGCCCGTGCAGGTAGTCGGTCGCGCCGTTGATGCAGGCCTCGGTCAGGACCCTCGTGGTCTCCTGGAAGGAGGCCGCGCTGATCCAGGAGTCGGTGGCCAGGGCCGCCTTGGTGATGCCCAGCAGCTGAGGCCGTCCGACCGCCGGCTGTCCGCCTTCCTCCATGACCCGCTGGTTTTCCCGCTGGAATTCGAAGCGGTCCACCTGCTGGCCCACCAGGAAGCGCGTGTCGCCCACCTCGTCCACCCGCATCCAGCGGATCATCTGGCGCGTGATGGTCTCGATGTGTTTGTCGTTGATCATGACGCCCTGGAGTCGGTAGACCTCCTGGATCTCGTCCACCATGTACTTCTGGAGTTCCTTGATACCCAGGACCCTCAGGATGTCGTGCGGATCGACGGAACCTTCGCACAGGGCGTCGCCCGCGTGCACCCACTCGTTCTCCAGGACCGAGATGTGGATGCCCTTGGGGATGGAGTACTCCTTGCGTTCGCCCGTGCGGGTGTTGTCGACGTAGACCTTCCGCATGCCGCGGACGACCTCGCCGTAGTGGATCTCGCCGTCGATTTCGGACACGATGGCGGGAATCTTCGGGTGGCGGGCTTCGAACAGCTCCACCACGCGCGGGAGACCGCCGACGATGTCCTTCGTCTTGGAGGTCTCCCTGGGGATCTTCGCGATGATGGTGCCCGCGGTGATCTCCATGCCCTCGTCCACCATGATGTGGGCGCCGGATGGCAGGGAGAACGAGCGTCCGCCGGACTTCTTGCCGGACTCGCGCAGGATGATGCGCGCCTCCTTCGTCGGGTCTTTCGACTCCGTGACGACGCGCTGGGAGAGCCCCGTGACGTTGTCCGTCTCTTCCGAGACGGTCACGCCGTCCACGATGTCCTTGAAGTGCACGATGCCGCCCACGTCCGCGAGGATGGGGTTGGTGTAGGGGTCCCACTCCACGAGGATGGTCTTGGGCTTGACCTTCTGGCCTTCCTTGACCTTGATGTGGGCGCCGTAGACCAGCGGGAACTTCTCGCGCTCGCGGCCCTGCTCGTCCTCGAGGACGATGGACCCGGCCCGGCTGATGGCGATGAGGTCTCCCTCAGGGTCGGTGATGGTCTTGACGTTGACGAGCTTGGCGACGCCGCCCAGGCGGGCGATGTGGCTCGTTTCCACGGCTTCCTTGCTGGCCGTGCCGCCGATGTGGAAGGTCCGCATCGTCAGCTGCGTGCCCGGCTCGCCGATGGACTGGGCCGCCATGACGCCGATCACGTCGCCGAGTTCGGCCATCTGGCCCGTGCCCAGGTTTCTGCCGTAGCAGCGCGAGCAGATGCCGCGCTTGGTCTCGCAGGTGAGCACCGACCGGATCTTGACGCGCTCGATGCCCGCGTCCTGGATGGCCTGGGCCAGTTCGAGGGTGATCTCCTGGTTGGCCTCCACGATCACGTCGCCGGTGTAGGGATCCTTGATGTCGTCGAGGGCCACGCGGCCGTACACGCGGTCCCGGATGGGCTGGATGATGCGCCCGCCCTCCATGAGGGGCGTGATCCAGATGCCGTCGAGGGTGTCGCAGTCCTCTTCGGTGATGATGACGTCCTGGGCCACGTCGACGAGGCGTCGCGTCAGGTAGCCCGCGTCCGCCGTCTTCAGGGCCGTGTCAGCCAGGCCCTTGCGGGCGCCGTGGGAGGAGATGAAGTACTGCAGAACGTTCAGCCCCTCGCGGAAGTTGGCCGTGATGGGCTGCTCGATGATCTCGCCGGAGGGCTTGGCCATGAGCCCGCGCATTCCCGCCAGCTGGCGGATCTGCTGCTTGCTGCCCCGGGCGCCCGAGTCGGCCATGATGTAGATCGGGTTGAAGCCCTGGTCCGTGTCTTCGGTCGTCTTCATCTGCTTGAACATGGCGTCGGCCACCTGGTCCGTGACGCGGTTCCAGATGTCCACGACCTTGTTCTTCCGCTCGCGGTTGGTGATGGCTCCGTCGCGGTACTGCTGCTCGACCTGCTCGACCTCCTTGAGGGCCGCGTCGACCAGGTCGGTCTTTTGTTCGGGCACCTGCATGTCCTCGAGCCCGAACGAAATGCCCGCACGCGTGGCGTAGAAGAAGCCCGTCTCCTTGACGGTGTCGGCCAGCTTGACGAGGGTCTCGCGGCCGTAGCGCTGGAAGACGAAGGTGAAGAGGTCCTTGAGCCCGCCCTTCTTGATCAGGCCGTTGATGAAGGGGAGTTCCTTGGGCAGGTTCTCGTTGAACAGGATGCGGCCGACGGTCGTCTCGAGGAGCTCGTCGTCGTAGGCCTTCGCCGGCGTGTGCGAGATGTCCTGATCGTCGGCCACGCGGGTCAGGTCGACGACATCCCCCGTGAAGCGAACCTTGACGGCCGCGTGCAGATCCACCCAGCCCGTGTCCAGGGCCATGAGCACCTCTTCGGTGGAGGAGAAGACACGTCCCTCGCCCTTCGCGCCCCGCAGGGGGTGCGTGAGGTAGTAGACGCCCAGGACCACGTCCTGCGTCGGGATGACGATCGGGACGCCGTTGGCCGGGTAGAGCAGGTTGTTGGTGGACATCATCAGGACCGACGCCTCGATCTGCGACGCCGGGGAGAGCGGGACGTGGACGGCCATCTGGTCGCCGTCGAAGTCCGCGTTGAAGGCCGTGCAGACCAGCGGGTTCAGCTTGATGGCCTTGCCCTCGACCAGCACGGGTTCGAAGGCCTGGATGCCCAGCCGGTGCAGGGTGGGGGCGCGGTTGAGCAGGACGGGGTGCTTCTGGATGATCTCGTCCAGCACGTCGTAGACCTCCGGCTGGCCCTGTTCGACCATCTCCTTGGCCTGCGTGATGGTGGGCGCGAGCCCCCGCTCCTCCAGCTTGTTGAAGATGAAGGGTTTGAACAGCTCGATGGCCATCAGCTTGGGCAGGCCGCACTGGTTGAGGTGCAGCTCCGGTCCCACGACGATGACCGAACGGCCCGAGTAGTCGACGCGCTTGCCCAGCAGGTTCTGGCGGAAGCGCCCCTGCTTGCCCTTCAGGGTGTCGGACAGGGACTTGAGGGGCCGGTTGTTGGTGCCCTTGAGCACCCTGCCCCTGCGCCCGTTGTCGAAGAGCGCGTCCACGGCCTCCTGGAGCATCCGCTTTTCGTTGCGGACGATGACGTCCGGTGCGCGCATCTCGATGAGCTTCTTGAGGCGGTTGTTGCGGTTGATCACGCGCCGATACAGGTCGTTCAGGTCGCTCGTGGCGAAGCGTCCGCCGTCGAGCGGGACGAGGGGCCTGAGTTCGGGCGGAATCACCGGCAGGACCTCGAGGATCATCCACTCGGGCTTGTTGTTGCTGCGGGTGAAGGACTCGACGATCTTCAGGCGCTTGTTCAGGTTGGCCCGCTTCTGGTTGTTGGACAGGACCTTGATGTAGGACCGCAGAAGGTTCTGTTCGCACTGGAGGCGGGACAGGTGAGGACCGCGCGCGATCTGGCACGAGGCGCACTGGCAGTCCTCGGAGAAGTGTTTGAGCAGTTCCTGCAGGCCGGCCGCGCCGATGCCGACGGTGAATGCATCGGAGCCGTAGACGGCCCTGAGGGCGTCCAGCGTCTTGTCGTACAGCAGGGCCTTGTAGCGCAGGGCCACGTGCCCGGCGAGCTCCTCGTTGTAGTAGCGCGAGTTGTCGTTCAGCTTGGACAGGTGCTCGAAGGTCTTGGCCGAGTCGGCGCCGCCGTCGTCGGCGTCCGCGGACTCGTACTTCCACACGGCGTCTTCGACGTTCCTCAGGATCCGGTTGCGCTCCTGCGGGGAATCGTTGGGGTGCCGCGCGAGGTAGGCTTCCTTCACCTCGTCCACGTTGACCGTCACGAAGCTCGGGTCGGTGACCACCCACTGCTCGTAGTAGTTGACGCTCTCCACGTCCTTGAGCTTCATGCCGAGCATGATGGAGATGCGGGAGGGCGTCCCCTTAAGGAACCAGATGTGGCTGACGGGCGCGGCCAGCTCGATGTGCGCCATGCGCTCGCGGCGGACCTTGGACTGGATGACCTCGACGCCGCACTTCTCGCACGTGATGCCCCGGTACTTGATGCGCTTGTACTTGCCGCACAGGCACTCCCAGTCGTTCACGGGGCCGAAGATCTTGGCGCAGAACAGGCCGTCGCGCTCCGGCTTGAACGTCCGGTAGTTGATGGTTTCCGGTTTGGTGACCTCACCGTGGGACCACTCCCGGATCTTCTCGGGGGAGGCCAGCATCAGCTGGATACCCTGGATCCGGTTGATGCTGTGTTTCTTTTCGAGATACGTTGCTCGTCTCAAGGTACTACCCCCTGTGACGTCAGGCGTCCGAAGACGCCGGTTGCTCTTCGGCCTCGAGGACCTTCACGTCGATCGCCAGGCCCTGAAGCTCCTTGACGAGGACGTTGAAAGATTCGGGCACGCCGGGTTCGTCCGGGTACTGGCCTTTGACGATGCTTTCGTACATCTTCGTCCGGCCGTACACGTCGTCCGATTTCACGGTAAGAATTTCCTGGAGGATGTTCGCGGCACCGTAGGCCTCCAGGGCCCACACCTCCATTTCGCCGAAGCGCTGGCCGCCGAACTGAGCCTTACCACCGAGCGGCTGCTGGGTGATGAGCGAGTAGGGCCCGATGGACCGGGCGTGGATCTTGTCCTCGACCAGGTGGGCCAGCTTCAGGATGTAGATCTGGCCGACGGTGACCGGCTGGTCCATGTGGTCGCCCGTCCGGCCGTCGCGGAGGCGGATCTTGCCGTCCTCCGGCAGGCCCGCCTTCTTCAGCATGCCCTTGATGTCCTCTTCCGCGGCGCCGTCGAAGACGGGGCTCGCCGTCCACAGGCCGAGGGCCCTGGCGGCCCACCCGAGGTGGGTCTCGAGGATCTGGCCGACGTTCATACGGCTCGGGACGCCCAGCGGGTTCAGGACGATCTCGACCGGTGTCCCGTCGGGCAGGAAGGGCATGTCCTCTTCGGGCAGGATGCGGCTGACCACGCCCTTGTTTCCGTGGCGTCCGGCCATCTTGTCGCCCACCTGGATCTTGCGCTTGATGGCGACGTAGACCTTCACCATCTTGATCACGCCGGGCAGCAGCTCGTCGCCGCGCTCCAGGTTGCTGATCTTTTCGCGGAACTCCTGCTCCTGCACCTCGATCTTCCGGCGCGTGCGCTCCTCGATCTCGCGGATCCGGCTGATGGCCTCCTTGAACTTGGCCTGGACCTGGATGCGCGGGAGCATGTCGGCCTTGATCGGCGAGAGCATCCGGGCCGTTAGCTTCTTGCCCTTGGGGATGAGTTCCTCGCCGGTGAGGTCGTCGTACAGGGGCTGGGCGCTTACGGTGCCGTCCAGGAGGTCCGTGATCTTCTTACGGTTCTCCTCGCGCAGGATCCGGATCTGGTCGCGGAGGTTCTTCTCCATCCGCGCCACGTACTCCTGCTCGATGGACTTGGTCCTGTCGTCCTTTTCAACGCCCTTGCGGGTGAAGACCTTGACGTCCACGATGACGCCCGAGATGCCGGGCGGGCACCGGAGAGAGGCGTCACGGTACTCGGCGGACTTTTCGCCGAAAATGGCCCTCAGGAGCTTTTCCTCGGGGGTCATCTGGGTCTCGCCCTTGGGCGTGACCTTCCCGACCCGGATGTCGCCCGGCTCGACGTGGGCGCCGATGCGGATGATGCCGCTCTCGTCCAGGTCCTTGAGGTAGCCCTCGCTGATGTTGGGGATGTCGCGGGTGATCTCTTCCTTGCCGAGCTTGGTGTCCCGCGCCTCGATCTCCAGCTCCTCGATGTGAATGGACGTGTAGACGTCCTCCTTGACGAGCTTCTCCGAGAGGAGGATGGCGTCCTCGTAGTTGTACCCGCGCCAGGGCATGAACGCGACCAGGACGTTGCGGCCGAGGGCGAGTTCACCCCCGTCCGTGCAGGGCCCGTCGGCGAGCACGTCGCCCACGTTCACCCTGTCGCCCACCTGCACGATGGGCTTCTGGTTGATGCAGGTGTTCTGGTTGCTGCGCTGGAACTTGGTCAGCGAGTAGATGTCGGCGCCGAAGTCGAAGGACTCCTCGCCCTCGCCGCCGGCCACGCGCACGATGATGCGGTTGGCGTCCACCATGTCCACGATGCCGGCCCGCTTGCACACCATGGTCGACTCGGAGTCCTTGCCGACCACCAGCTCCATCCCGGTGCCCACCACGGGGGCCTCCGGGCGCAGGAGCGGGACCGCCTGCCGCTGCATGTTCGAACCCATCAGGGCGCGGTTGGCGTCGTCGTGCTCGAGGAACGGGATCAGGGCCGCGGCGATGGAGACGAGCTGCTTGGGGTTGACGTCGATGTACTGGACCTTCTCGCGGGGGGCGAGCACGAACTCGCCGGCCTCGCGGGCCTGGATCTTGTCGTGCAGGAAGTAGCCCTTCTCGTCGGTCTTGGCGTTGGCCTGGGCGATGACGTACATGTCCTCTTCCCACGCGGTCAGGTAGAACGCCGCGGGGGAGGCCTTGGGCGGCCGCTTCTTGGCCTTTTGGCAGCGCTTGATCTCGGCCAGGAGGTCTTCCTCCACCACGATGTCGGACATGGCGAAGGTGCTGTCCCCGGGGTAGGTGATCTGGTAGTGGTTCAGGACGCGCCCGTTCTCCACCTTCTTGTAGGGGGACTCGATGAAGCCGAACTCGTTGATCCTCGCGTAGGTCGACAGCGAGCTGATCAGGCCGATGTTCGGACCTTCGGGGGTCTCAATGGGGCAGAGCCGGCCGTAGTGGCTCGTGTGAACGTCGCGGACCTCGAACCCAGCCCGCTCGCGGCTCAGACCGCCCGGCCCCAGGGCCGAAAGACGCCGCTTGTGCGTGATTTCGGACAGGGGGTTGGTCTGGTCCATGAACTGGCTGAGCTGGCTCGAGCCGAAAAACTCCAGAATGGAGGCGATGACCGGCTTGGCGTTCAGCAGGTCGCGGGGCATGGCCGTGGAGAGGTTGTGGTAGACGCTCATCTTCTCCTTGGTCGCCCGCTCCATGCGCGCCAGGCCGATGCGGATCTGGTTCTCGAGCAGCTCGCCCACCGAGCGCACCCTGCGGTTGCCCAGGTGGTCGATGTCGTCCATGTTGCCGATGTTGCTCTTGAGCTTGAGCAGGTACTCCACGATCTCGCAGTAGTCCTCGAGCGTGAGGATGCGCCGGCGGTCCAGCTCCTCTGAGAGCCCCTTCTTGCTCAGACTGCGGTAGTCCTGCGGGTGGAGCTTGGTGAGGAACTTGAGGGCGCCCACGCGGCTGAAGTCGTAGCGCTTCTCGTCGAAGAACATGAGATCGAAGAAGGACTTGGCGCCCGCCGGCGTCACGGGGTCGCCGGGGCGGACCTTGCGGAAGAAGTCGATGTAGGCCTCTTCCTGGCTCTTGCAGACGTCGCGGTTGATCGTCTCGAGGATGGCCGCGCCCACGGGCGTGGCGCGGGGCAGGATCACGTCGAGGGTGTCGACGCCCGCCCTGGCCAGTTCGAACAGGCGCTCGACAAGCACCTGCTGGCCGCTCTCCACCAGCAGTTCGCCGCTCTCGGCGTCCGCCACGTCGCGGAAGGCGTAGACGTCGGTGAGGTCCTCGTGCTCGACGAGGATCGACTCCACGCCGGCCTTCTTCAGCTTGGCGATCATGCTGCGGCGGATCTTCTTGCCGGCCTCGACGATGACGTCCTTGCCGTCCTTGGCCGTCTCGGCGGCCACCAGGCCGTTGAGCCGGTCGGAGACCTTCATGCGGATGGCGCCGTCCTCCAGGAGCAGCGTGTCCACGGGGTAGAAGCGCTGCAGGAGGGCCGTGTTCTCGCCGAGGCCGAGGGCCCTGAGGAACACGGTGGCCGGGAATCTCCGCTTGCGGTCGATGCGGACGTAGAGGACGTTCTTGGCGTCCATTTCCAGCTCGACCCAGGAGCCCCGGGCCGGGATGATTTTTCCCACGAACTCGGTCCGGTTCTCGTTGGCCTGGAAGAACACGCCGGGCGAGCGGTGGAGCTGGCTGACCACGGCACGCTCGGTGCCGTTGATCAGGAAGGTGCCTTTGTCGGTCATGAGGGGCATGTTGCCGAAGAAGACCTCCTCCTCCTTGATGTCGAGCACGGAGGGGGTCCCGGAGGCGTCCTTCTGGTAGACCTCGAGGCGCACGCGAATCTTCAGGGGCACGCCGAAGGTCATGCCCCTCTCCTGGCATTCTTCCACGGAGGAGTGCACGCGCAGGTTCACCACGTCGTCGCAGTGGGGGCAGCGCGGTATCTGGATCGGATTCAGCTGGCCGCAGTGCTGGCACTGCACTTCCCTGGCCTGCGTATCCGTTATGACAATGCTTCCTTTGCAGTGGGAGCAGGTCTGTCTCAGGTGCTCCAGTCCCTTGAGGTATCCACACCGGCACTCCCAGTCCCCCAGCGAGTAATCCACGAAGTTGAGCGAGCACTCTCCGCGGAAGTCCTTGATGGGGAACACCGAACGGAAGGCCTCCTGCAGGCCCACGTTCTCGCGCTCTTCCGGCAGGTGTTCCATCTGAAGGAATCGCTTGTACGAATCCCTCTGCAGGTCGAGCAGGTTGGGAATGGGAATGGTGGTGTGGATGCGGGAGAACTCAAGCCTCTGGCGTTTCCCGACATCAACTGTCTTGGGCATCAGGTCATCTCCTCAGGAACCCTTTTGCTAAAACTCGAGTTCGTGGTAAAAAGGGAGCGGAATGATTCAGGACCGGGGGCGGCGGTCTCCGCCGGCCGAACCGGCGGGCGCTGCGGGTCGAAGGCAGAAAGCCCACACGAAGATGGAACGGGGTCCTGTCGAATACATTCCCGGTCGGTAACGTCCTTCATAAAAAGGGCACACGGGCAGGGTACGCCTTTCGGCGCCCTGCCCCAAACCGGTGTGACCTGTTGCTCGTTACTTAATTTCGACAGTCGCGCCCTGCTCCTCAAACTTCTTCTTGATGGCTTCCGCCTCATCCTTCGACACGGCTTCCTTGATCGGCTTGGGAGCGCTCTCGACCAGTTCCTTGGCCTCCTTCAGGCCCAGGCTCGTGATCTCGCGCACGACCTTGATGACGTTGATCTTCTTCTCACCGGTGTTGGTGAGGATCACGTCGAACTCGGTCTTTTCCTCCTCAGCCGGGGCGGCGGCGCCGGGGGCGGCCATCATGACAGGCGCGGCGGCGGTAGCCGAGACGCCCCACTTCTCTTCGAGAAGCTTGCTCAGCTGAGCGGCCTCAAGCACGGTCAAGCTGCTCAGTTCTTCTACTATAGCATTCAGGTCGGCCATTTGGGAATCCTCCTTAAACCTGCGAACACCTATTACGCCTTGGCTTCTTCCTGCTTTCCACGCTCAGACAGGCATACGGCCACGTTCCTGGCGGGTGTCTGCAGGATGGTTGCTATCTTCGCGGCGGGGGCCTGGAGCAAGCCGATCAGCTGTGCCCTGATGCCCTCGAGGCCCGGCAGCCTGGAGAGTTCCTCCACCGCCGCGGCCGTGACGGACTGGCCGTCCAACACCGCACCCTTCACCTTCAGATTCTGATTTTCCTTCGCGAACTCGACCAGCACCTTGGCGAGGGGTACGGGGTCGGCGCCGGCCCAGGCGAGGGCCGTCGGACCTTCCATCCACTCGACTGCCGCGCTGAGGTCGGTCCCCTCGGACGCCTTCCGCAACAGGGTGTTTTTGACCACCCTGAAGCTGCCCGAGGTTTCCCGAACCCTGTCGCGCAGCGTGCTGATGTCCTTGACCTTGAGACCCTTGAAGTCCACCAGGTAGAACGCGCCGTTCTGCTGGATGACCTCCTGAATCTCCCGGATCGCTCCCTGTTTCTCAGTCCGGTTCACGGCGCCCTCCTCAGTATCCGGAAACGTCCAGCCTGACGCTGGGGCTCATGCTGGTGCAGAGGTACGCGCTCTTGAGATACTTGCCTTTGGCCGCGGAGGGCTTGGCCCTCACGACCGCGTCGATGAGCGCCGTGGCGTTCTCGATCAGCTTCGCGTCCTCGAACGACTTCTTGCCTACGGGGCAGTGGATGATCCCGGTCTTGTCCACGCGGAACTCGACCTTACCCGCCTTGAGGTCGTCGACGGCCTTCTTCACGTCGAAGGTGACCGTCCCGAGCTTGGGGTTGGGCATGAGGCCGCGCGGGCCCAGGATCTTACCCAGCTTACCGACTTCCTTCATCATGTCCGGCGTGGCCACGACCGCATCGAAGTCGAGCCAGCCGCCCTGGATCTTCGCCACCGCATCTTCGCCCATCGCGAAGTCCGCACCGGCCTCTTCGGCCTCGCGGATCTTTTCGCCCTGAGCCACCACCAGCACGCGGACGGCCTTGCCCAGCCCGTGGGGAAGGACCGTGGTCCCGCGGACCATCTGGTCGGCGTGCTTGGGATCGACGCCGAGGTTCAGCGAGATCTCGACGGTCTCGTCGAAGGAGGCGAACGAAGCCTTCTTGACGAGATCCATCGCGTCCGGCAGGGCGTAATCCTTCTGCTCGACGAGAGCTTTGGCGGCCTTGTATTTCTTTCCTACCTTGGCCATGGGTTTGCTCCTTAGTCCACGACGTCCAGGCCCATGCTCCGGGCCGAGCCGGCGATGATCTGCATCGCGCTTTCGAGCGACTTGGTATTCAGGTCGGGCATCTTGGTCTTGGCGATGTCCTCGATCTGCTTCTTGGTCACGCGACCGACCTTGTTCTTGTTGGGTTCGCCGGATCCCTTCGCCAGTCCCGCGGCCTTCTTGAGGAGGTCGGACGCCGGCGGCGTCTTCGTTATGAAGCTGAACGAGCGGTCGGCGTAAACCGTGATCACCACGGGGATGATGAACCCCTCCTGTCCTTTGGTCTTGGCGTTAAAATCCTTGCAGAACTGCATGATGTTCACGCCATGCTGGCCGAGAGCCGGGCCCACCGGAGGAGCCGGATTGGCGTTCCCAGCAGGGATCTGCAGCTTGATTTCTCCGATGACTTTCTTTGCCATGGCGGGAATTCTCCCTCAAACAACCTGCGGAAAAACCGCACCGCCCTCCGTCAGGAAGGGCCTAAAGCTTTTCCACCTGTAAAAAATTCAACTCCACCGGTGTGGAGCGTCCGAATATGGTAACCAGGACGGTCAGCGTGGAGTGGTCGTCGTTGACCTGGTCCACGACCCCCTGGAAAGATGCGAAGGGACCTTCGATGATCTTGACCTTTTCGCCGGCCTCGAAGGTGTACTTGGGCTTGGGCGCCTCCGTGGCCTTGGTCATGTGACCGAGCACGCGATCCATCTCTTCCGCACTGAGCGCCTCGGTGCTTACGAAGCCCGTCACCTTGGGCGTGTTCACCACCACCTGGCGGGTCTCGTCGGTCATCAGCATCTGCACCAGCACGTAGCCCGGGAAAAACTTCTTGGTGGAGACGTGCTTCTTCCCGTTCCGGACCTCGACGACGTTCTCGGTCGGTATCATGACCTCGCCGAAGTACTCGCCGAACCCGAAGGCCTCGATGCGGTTAAGGAGGCTCTCCCGCACCCGGTTCTCGAAGCCGGAATAGGTGTGGATGATGTACCACTGCTTTTCGGGAATCGTGTTTTCGCTCAATGGAACACCGCAAACAGCTTGTTAAGGGCGGAGAACACGACCTGATCGACGAGCCACAGGTACACGCCGAAGATGAGAACCACGATGATGACCACCAGGGTCGTGTTCACAACCTCGTTGCGATTCGGGAAGGAGGTCTTCTTCACCTCCATCCGCACATCCTTGAGAAAAGCGGGAAACCGTCTGAACCATTCCACTAATTTCACTTAGCGCCTCTCTGGATGATTAGAAGGTGGCAGGCCAGGAGGGATTCGAACCCCCAACATCCGGTTTTGGAGACCGGCGCTCTACCAATTGGAGCTACTGGCCTGCACGGTTCTATTTCACCTCTTTATGAGTCTGGTGCGTCCGGCAGAAGGGGCAGTACTTTCGGACCTCGAGCTTCCCCTGCTGCTTCTTCTTATTCTTCGTCGTCGTGTAATTGCGCCGCTTGCAGGCGGTGCACTGGAGATGGATGATGTCACGCATGGCTCACTCCACAATGTCCGTGATGGTGCCCGCCCCCACGGTTCTCCCACCCTCACGGATGGCGAAGCGCAGCCCTTTTTCCATGGCGATGGGGGTCACCAGGTCGACTTCGAGGGCCACGTTGTCTCCGGGCATGACCATTTCGCGGTCGGCCGGCAGCTTGACGTTACCAGTGACGTCCGTCGTCCTGAAATAGAACTGCGGACGATAGCCTTTGAAAAACGGCGTATGCCTGCCGCGCTCTTCCTTCGTGAGGATGTAGGCTTCGGCCTTGAAGCGTGAATGAGGCGTGATGGAACCCGGCACCGCCACGACCTGGCCGCGCTCCACCTCTTCCTTCTTGATGCCCCGCAGGAGCAGCCCGGCGTTGTCGCCGGCCTGGCCCTCTTCGAGGATCTTGTGGAACATCTCCACCCCGGTCACCGTTGTCTTGCGGGTTTCGCCGAGGCCGACGAGTTCGACCTCCTGGCCCACGGTGATCTTGCCGCGCTCGATGCGCCCGGTCACAACCGTACCGCGACCGGAGATCGAGAAGACGTCCTCGATGGGCATGAGGAAGGCCATGTCCACGGGCCGCTCGGGCGTCGGGATGTACGAGTCGCAGGCGTCCATGAGTTCGAAGATGGGGCCGCATTTGGGGCAACCCTTGTCGCCGCATCCGCAGTGCAGAGCCTGCAGGGCGGAACCCCGGATCACGGGGGTCTTGTCCCCCGGGAATTCGTATGTGCTCAAGAGGTCCCGGATCTCCATCTCGACGAGGTCCAGCAATTCCTGGTCGTCCACCATGTCGACCTTGTTCATGAAGACCACGATGGTGGGGACCCCGACCTGCCTTGCGAGAAGGATGTGCTCGCGGGTCTGGGGCATGGGGCCGTCCGCGGCGGAAACCACCAGGATGGCGCCGTCCATCTGCGCCGCTCCGGTGATCATGTTCTTGACGTAGTCTGCGTGTCCGGGGCAGTCGACGTGCGCGTAGTGGCGCGTGGCGGTCTCGTACTCGACGTGGGCGGAGTTGATCGTTATGCCCCTGGCCTTCTCTTCAGGTGCCTTGTCGATCTGGTCGTATCCCACGTACTCGGCGAACCCGCTCTTGGCCAGCACCTGCGTGATGGCCGCCGTGAGCGTCGTCTTGCCGTGATCCACGTGACCAATGGTTCCCACGTTGAGGTGAGGCTTGGTCCGTTGGAACTTTTCCTTCGACATCGCTACGACCCCTACCTTTTGTCGAGCCTTTCTTCGACTCGGTGTTAACGGGGGAGAATGGAGCCCGCGACCAGAATTGAACTGGTGACCTCATCCTTACCAAGGATGCGCTCTACCGACTGAGCTACGCGGGCCTTCGTGCGAATAACCCTTTTCCTGATCTACCGGGCCCGTGTCTTCCCGGCGTTTCCTGCTTGGAGCGGGCGACGGGATTCGAACCTACGCCGGCTGGGAGCCTCGCTCGCGTCGGAGTCCGCTCGCTGCGTTCCCTGCCGTCCTACGGTTCCCGGGGTGGGTCCCTCGGCTTGTCCCCGCTTCGCTGCGGATGCGCCCTCTTCGGTCGCATCCTCGCGGCGGCCCTACGCCGTGTCCCGCCCTTCGAATCCTGTGTTCGCTCTCCTTATCCTCTTTCTTGCTCGCCGTATCCATGCGATCCCGGCGTTTCCTGCTTGGAGCGGGCGACGGGATTCGAACCCGCGACCCTCAGCTTGGAAGGCTGATGCTCTACCAACTGAGCTACACCCGCTAAAATTCGGGAGTCGAGGGTGAGGACCCTTTCTTGGCCAGTCTCACCGCTTGGCGCGCCGGCTCCCGATCTTTACGTCCCGGAGTCTTTCGACTCCCGAATTATAATAGGTGGTGGAGGGGGTAGGATTCGAACCTACGTAGGCGCACGGCCGGCAGTTTTACAGTCTGCTCCCTTTGGCCACTCGGGAACCCCTCCACCTGGAGTTTTAAGGGCCTCCGCCCGGTTTCCGTCTCCATGGCCCGCACGAGCCTGAACCCGCACGTTTATTTTGGAGCCGATGAGAGGACTTGAACCTCCAACCAACGGATTACAAATCCGCTGCTCTACCATTGAGCTACATCGGCGTGTCCCGGTTACCCCGGAACAGCCGCGTTAATATAGCATACGGGAAATGCCTTTGCAAGGGGTGCCAGGCCCGCCCCGGAGGCGTGGCGCAGGCACCCATTCGTTCCCGGGCAACACGACCGTTCTCGGGCACCACGGCACCGCCTCCTCCCACGGGCGGCAGACAAGAAGAGGGCGCGGGGCACAAGCCCCGCGCCTCAAATGAACCGCTCAATCCCCGATGGTCATTAATCGGGCACGACCGTCATGCACTCCTCCGGGTTGTTCGTGGTGTCGGTGTCCCACAGCTGAGTATAATACGGCGAAAGCCAGAAATACCCCCATGCCTGGTGCCCATTCGGGTCGTAATAGACGTAGAACATGTTGGGATCTTCCGGGGCATTGAAGAACATGGTGGCGTTGTTGTACGCCTTGCCCGTTCCACTGTACGTGCCCGCAGCAGGCCCGCTGAAGATATTCCACTGATATTCGCCGGTCAGGCGGTTGAGACAGACCTGGCAGGTCCCGCCGTCGTCCATGAAGAAGTGCATGATCTTCACATACGGCGGGGTGACCTGCATGACCGTACTGTCGGTATCGGTGTGCGCTCCGTCGTCGGCGACCGTCAGGACGACGTTGAACGTGCCGCCCATGTAGTAGACGTGCGTCGGGTTCTGGGCCGTGGAGTGGGGGCTCCCATCGCCGAAGTCCCAGTCGTAGGTGTACGGCGGGATTCCGCCCGTTGCGCCGCCGGCGAAGTTGACGGTCATCGGGGCCATTCCCGTGTGATTGTCCGCGCCGCAGGTCGCGGTGACCGGCTGCATGACGTGCAGCGTCACCGGCACCTTGAGGTCCCCATAGGGCGTGTCGTTGGTGAAGGAGAGGGTCGCCAGGTAGTCGCCGGGCGTCATGCCCGTCGTGTCGTAGGTGACCGTAACGGTCTGGCTGCCGGAACCTGGAACCGCGCCGCTCGCAGGCGCCTCGGAAATCCATGGGATGTCGGCGGGATAGCCGCTGGCCCGGATCATCCAGTTGCCCGGGATTCCGAACCCGTCGATGATACCCCAGAAGTCGTCTGCGGGAAGGACGGGCGGGTCGGGTGGGTCGGTCGTCCAGCTTGCGACCCAGGAGCGCCCCTGCGTAGACGTTTCGTCGATAGCGGCCGGGTAAATGGGCGGCGTGACACCGGAGGTGACAAATCTGTCCACTACTCCCACGAGAACGTCGCCCGGTCCGCTGCACAGAACCGGTGGTGACAGGGTGTAATTGTTCCAGGTGGCTCCGTCGCTGTATTGCACGGTCTCGTCGAACGTGGCGAGGAGCATCGCATTCGAGGGATCGCCGTTTCCATCCACGTCCTGGTAGACTGCGAGCTGAATGGTGTCGCCTACCGACGCGGCCCCGTTGCCCAGAATCACCGACACCTGATCCAGAGCGAAGGGGAAGTCGCCCGCATCCGGAGTGAACCTGTTGAACCAGAGGAACATGAAGGACCCAGCGGAACTGTTCAACCCGATGGCGTCCTCCGCCGCGCCGTCGTCCAGGACGAGCTGAACCGGCCCGGATGGCGGCCACGCATCCAGCGGAAGGATACCTTGCGGTTGCCGCCCGGCGGCCGAGAAGGCCGGTCTGGCGGGCACAGCTTTCTTTTCGCCCTTGGTCTTCTTGGCCCCGGCTCTCGCCTTCGCTTCAATGTCCTCCCGGTCCTTCAGGGAGAGAACGATCCGGTCCTTTCGAGCTTCTCCGGCTTCCTCCGCCTCTTCCTCCCGCTCCTGCCTGAAGGCGCGCGTCATCATCTGGGCCTTGGTGAGTCCGGTCGGGGAATGCTTCTTCGCGAAGAGGTTGCCGCTCGGTGCGGACACGTGCCCCGGCAGTTCATGAACCGTCCAGTTCACGTCGGCGTCGCCGATGTTCTGCAGCGTCAGGGTTTGCGATCCCGTGCTGTCCGGCACCAGCGTGATCTCGAGCGACGGAGGCGTGGCGGCGAGGTGGCCGGTGGGCAGGTTGAAATCCTGCTGAACCGCGCCGAAGTGCGGCACCGTCGGATTCTGTGTGTCGGTCCCGTAGAGGCTCCTGCTGGCCGTCATCGCGTTGGCGCCTTCCGCCCCGTACATGCAGTAGAACGCGTCGTCCACGGCCGGGTCGGGCGTCGCGGCGGTCGTCACGCCCGTGCCCGTGGTCGCGTTGTCCACGGAGGCTCCCGTGAGTGGATCGCCCGTGTTGGCGTCGTAGACGTTGCCGTAAATCAGTCCTCCGCCTTCGGGTAACAGGCAGGGGACCGTGGGCGGCGGCGGTGCTGCGGGATCGGGGATAAGGATGTCATCCAGCCTCCAGTACCAGGCGCACTGGTCGCCGTCGTCGGAGTAGCGCCAGCGGAACATGGCGGTGGCGCCGGCGTAGGCGGCCAGGTCGATCGTGTGGGTGGTCCCGCCGGCCGGTTCGTCGTCGGTGGCGTAGAAGAGGTTCGTCCACGTCGACCCGCCGTCGGTCGAGATGTCGCACCACGCCTGGCCCGCGCCTGCGTAGTCCTGGAAGTTGCTCTTGAAAGTCAGCGCGGTCGACAAGGCGGGAAGCGTCACACTCGGCGAAACGAGGGTGGTGTCCCAGGCGCCGCTGTAGCAGGTGGCGTCCGAATCTGCGTCGGCGCAGTAGCCCGTCCCGCCGGTGTTGTTCGTGGCTCCGAAGTAGTCGTTGCGCTGCCAGACGTTGCCGCTTTCGATGTTGTCGATGACCGACCACCCTGCCGGCGGGAAGCTCCCCTCGAAATTCTCCGAGAGAATCGGGGGGGGAGGCGGCGGGATGTCCATGACCGCCACGCCCACGTCGTCCACGTACCATCCGGGATAGGTGACAGAGGAATCAGAGGTGAAGTGGAAACGGATCTGGAAGCTGGCCGTGAGGTAGCTGGAGCCCAGGATCACGGTGTGCTTGACCCAGCTCATATCCACGTTGCCCTGTGCTGGCCCCAGAACCGGCGTCCAGGTGGCACCGTCATTGGTGACTTCGACTGTCCCGTGGTCGCAGCACGACTCGGTCTGCAGGTACTGCCACCACTCCAGGATGACCGTGTTGCCCGCATAGCCCGAAAGGTCGATGACGGGCGAGGTCAGGTAGCCGTCTTCATTGTCGTTGTAAGCCCCGGACAGGTTCGTCGCCCAGGCGTGCGTGGGGGAGTGCGCTGAGCCCGGTCCGCTCGTGGGGACGCCGTATGCCCAGCTAGTGGTCCCGCTTGTCGAGAATCCGCCGCTGCCGTTCTCTAGGTCCTGGAAGAACACGTAGTCCCGATGGTAGCCGGGCGCATTGCACGCGTCCAGGTCGGCGTCCAGAGGGAAGTCATGCGTCGCGTCGCCATCAAGCGGGCCGATGGTCGCCGAACCTGGGGAGTACCCGCCGACCCAGGGAGTCACGGTGAAGTTGTAGGTCACACCGTCCACCAGTGTGACGCTGTAGAAGCCGTCCGAGGGGTTGGTGTATACCGTGGTTCCCGGATAGCCCATGTCGCCGGTGATATGGATCGCAGCGTACAGCGGCCAGGAGGTTCCGGCGTCGGTCACGGTGCCCGAGATTGTGTGATTGGGCGCGGCCTCCAGGGCGAAGTCCTGGGTGGTCGCGGTGCTCTCATAGACGACGACGCCGCTCGCCGTGTCCGGTGCATAACCGAAGGCCGAAGCGGTCACGGTGTACGAACCGACGGGGAGCGTCATCGTGTAGGCGCCACTCGGACCGGTGTTGGTCTGGATCGTGATGACGCCGTTCGTGGCCGAGACATTGGCGTTCGAGATGGGCGTTCCGCTGCCGGAGGCCGTCACCATTCCTGACAGCGTCCCAGTAGGGCCGATGGAGCAGTTGGCGAACCTGAAGGCGCCGATGCGGGTTCGCCAGTCCCACCCGCCGGTGGCGGCGACGTACTCCTGCGTGTACCAGAACGTACAGTCGTCCGTCGGGTCGACGCTCATGGTGCTGTAGTCGCCCCATCGGTGGTACCCGGTGTTCTGTACGCCGGGCCCGCTGAACAGGATGACCTCCGACTGGGGCAGTGTCCCCGCAGGGTCTCCCGCCAGCCGTCCCGCGTAGCCCACGGATGGATTGGTCGCGCTGCCGGACATGCTGTAGCCGAGCGACAGGTTGCCCATGTGGTCCTGCGCCACGCTGCCCATCCACCGGTGGATGCTGTCCTCCGGTCCGTAGGTGCCCTCCTGGTAGAGATACCAGTCGGGATGCGTCCCGTCCTTTCGCAGTTCGAACCAGCGTATGCCTGCGCGCCCCGAACCGACGTCGACCGTCAGGTTGAAGACCATGGCCTCGTATGTTCCGTAGTTCCGGTATTGACACCGGTACATGGCTCTGTCGCCGATGGCATCGAGCAGTTCTCCGCCGGGGGGCTGGGGGATGCACGAACGCGTTCCTATGCAGAGCGGCGTGAAGTCGGCGATGGGGATCTGCAGGTCCGGCGCCCCCGCCGTGCCGACGGTCATGGTTCCGGCTCCCCAGTCGACGTGGACTTTCCAGATGCTGATCATGTCGCTCGGCAGGTTCGGGCTCCACCAGGAGCTGTCGTCCACCTCCACGTAATAGCCCGGCGAGCTCTCCGGCGGATCGAACATGCCTTCGAAGTGAGCGGGCAACATGTTCCCGTAGTTGAGGCTTACAGTCCCCAGGTCCATCTTGAGCATGCGCGCCGTGGGGTCTCCCGTGATCATCTTGTCCGCTTCGAAGACCGCCACACCTGCGCCTGCCCAGACTGATGTGAACTGGTTGCAGGTCATGTAGTACCCGTCCGGCCATACACCGAACTTAGGGTAGTCGTTCATGATGCTGGCGCTGTAGTCGTAGCAGTAGAGGTTCCAGACCCCCGACGGATCGTCGCTCTGGGAGACCGCTATGGCGACCTTGTACGGACCGTTCCCGCTGCTGCCCAGGTCGAACTGGCTGATGACCCACCGGCTCCGGAAACGGTCCCAGAGCACGATGGGGTCGCCCCAGTTGTCGGCCGCGCAGGGCCCGCCCAGCGGCGCCCAGAGGCTGTTTCCCGTGATGGGCCCGAAGGCGGTGGTGGCCGTCCAGCTGGTGCGGTTTATGGTCCACCCCTGGATGTGCAGGTTGATCCACTGCACGTAGTGGTTCGGCCCGATGTCTCCCTCGGTGTCGGGCGGTACGACGCCGTCCATGTTCGGGATGCCGTCCATGTTCAGCAGCGGGCCCGGCATCGGTGCCGCCGGCGCCACCTGCCGCAGCAGGCTGTCTCTGGACGGAACGCCGGTTCTACCACCGGGTTTCATGTCCTTTGTGACGGCGCGGTTCGGAATGACCCTGTGGGTCTCCGGCGGTTCCGCCACGCACGTCTCCGGTTGCAGCGTCCTGAGAGGCGCTGTGACCGCTGTCGCAACGGGATATCGCACTTCTGTCCGTTTAGAATTGCCATTCGGCGGGGCCGCCAGACTCGGAACGACGACTAGGACGGCCGCCAGGCAAGCCAATACTCCCCCTCTCCACTTCATTCCTGCCTCCCTTACTCCAAAGACCAAACATTCTTCTGGATGGACCTGCCTACTCCATATACCCCTCCTCCATTAACTGGCGCCAGCCGACAAAGAACACGCCGTTCTCTACCGATCTACCCGCAGGAAAGGTCCATGCCGTTGATCTCTGTTGTATGTATGTGATGATGCTAGGCGCTACGTTGCATTCTGTCAAGACCGCTCCCTGCATACTCGCCGCCTGGGTCGCGGGTCACCGCGTAATCCCATGAACTGGCGCAGTTCTACGGGCTCACGGACCAGGGCGGGCACGGCGTGAGTGGTCATTGCGTTGACGACCAGACTTTCAGCAGGTGGCCTGCAGAACAGACTGGATCCGTTTCCTTCGGTATGGATGCTTTCGGGGTCGTCTATGGAGGTGGTGGCGCCGAGGGCGGAGGAGGGCCGCAGAAGGCCGGGCGGGATAGCCAAAAGGAAAGGGCGGGCCGAAGCCCGCCCTTCATTTCAGCCTATCCGTTCGTTCTTAGCGAGCGAACATGAAGGTGTTGGACACTCCGCCGTCGTCGGGGTAGGTGACCACGATGGAGACGGGCACGCCCTTGGGGCAGAGGCTCTTGCAGTGCTTAAGCAGAATCTTTCCGCTGTTCTTGTACTTGACCGTCACCGGCACGCCATTGATGGTGGCCGTGCAGGTTGGATGGAAATTGCTTCCATACAGCTTGATGCGGAAGGGATTCGTGGCCTTCACTGCCGCGGTGATGACCGGAGGATTCGGCTTGATGGTGACGTCGAAGTTCTTGGTCTGCTGGTAGCCGGAGTAGTTGTCGTCGGACAGGTCCGTAGCCGTCACGCTCACGTGCATGGTGCCGGGCGTGGTGTAAATGTGCGTGACCGTGGCGCCCGTACCCGTGCTGCCGTCGCCGAAGTTCCAGTCGTACTTGAAGTTGCCGCTGCCACCCGAGGCCGACGCGGTGAAGTTGACGCTCACCTGGCCGGTGCTGTCCAGCGTGGCGGGGTTCGGCGACCCGGAGGCCGACAGGGTGACCGGGGCGTAGACGTGGATCAGGGTCTGCGCACTCTGGGCCGTATCGGTGTGCGTGTCGGTCACCATGACGTAGGCGAAGTAGGTACCCGGCGTGGCGTAGGTGTGGCTGACCGACTGGCCGGTGCCCGTGGCGCCGTCACCGAAGGTCCAGGCGTAGGTGTAGTTTCCGTCGCCGCCGGTGGCGGTGGCCGAGAAGTTGACGGTACCGTTGGCCGTGGTCACCGAGGTGGGATTGGCCGTGATTGAGACCGTCAGCGGCGGATAGACGGTGATGTCGACCGAGGCCGTGGTGGTGTGAGGACCGCCGCCCGCTACGGGGTAGCTGTCCGTCACGGTCAGCGTCACGTGGTAGGGACCCTCGGTCGTGTAGGTGTAGATCGGGTTCTGCTGGGTGCTGCTGTCGCCGTTGCCGAAGTCCCAATGGAACGTGTAGGGAGCAACGCCGCCCTGCGGCACGGAGCTGAAGTTGACGGTCAGCGGCGCGAGGCCGGACGTACCGAGGACGCCGTTGACGAGCGTCGTGGTGGTCACGGTCAGGGCCGGGGGCTCGAGCACCTGGACGGTGAGGGACTTGTCGCAGGTGTTGCCTTCCGCGTCGGCGATGTTCACGTCCACCACCCACGTGCCGGACTTCTCGAAGGTGTAGGTCTCGAGGTAGGGCGAACCGTTGAGCGCGGGGACGGTGTCCACGATGGGCGTATCGCTCACGGGGTTGCCGTCGGCGTCTTTGGTGCGCGTGAAGGTGTAGGTCAGGGTGTAGTTCGGCGCGCCGCCGGTCCAGGTGGTGGTGAAGGTGTCGTCGAGCGGCAGCAGGTCGGAGGTGCTGGTGGGCACGACCGAGAAGGCGCTGCAGTCGAGGGCCGGGTAGGCCGTGACCGTCATGGTCTCAACGCAGTAGGCGTTGGTGACGACGGAGTCGTAGACCTTGACGCTGACCGTGTAGGTCGTAGGCGTCGCGACCGCCGGGAAGGCGATGTCGGTTTCGCTGGCCGCGGGCGTGGCAATGGTCGGGCCGGCGGGCGAAACGGTCCAGGTGTAGGCCAGGCCGTTGGTGCCGCCCGTGGCGTTCTCGACGAAGTGGATCGTCCTGGGCGCCACGAAGTTGTTGTTGTAGGCGGCCGGCAGGTCGTTGGTGACCGGCGTGGTCATGATCGCGTCGACCACGCTGATGTTGGCGATCACGTTGATCGTGTTCGGCGGATCACCGCAGTTCGGCACGGCCGAGTCGGTGACCGTCATCTGCACGGTGTAGTCGCCGCTGGCGGCGTAGGCGTGGCTCGTAACGGGCGTCTGCGTGACCGCCGAGGTACCGTCGCCGAAGTTCCACAGGTAGTCGTGGTAGGGCGCGACGCCGCCGGCGAAGGTGCCCGTGAAGTCGAAGGCCACGGTCTGGGTGCCGCACGTCTGCTGCCAGGCGGCCGGCGCACCGGTCAGGGCCAGCGGACGGAAGAGCATAAAGGTAATGGTCTTGGTCGTGGACTGTCCGGCGCACGCATGGGTGTCGTAGATCGTCACGCGCGCCGTGAAGGTGGCGGTGTCCTGGCCGGCCGGGATCGTGTAGTTGTACGTCGCCGTGCTGTCGAGAACAGGCGTGGCGGACGTCGTGGTGGCGTCAACCGTACCGTCGTTGTTGAAGTCCCAGTCATACTCGTAGTAGCCGGAGCCGCCCGTGGGCGTCGCGTCGAAGGTGACGGCGGTGGTGCCGGTGGGCGAAACCATCTGGATGTTGGCGCAGGAGTAGCCGTTGGCCGTGAGGTCCGTTCCCGTGAGAGGGGCCGTCACGCTGAAGGGGCCGTACGTCGCCTGCTGGGTCACCTGCACGTTACCACTGTCGGTCACGTAATAGTGAATCGTGTAGGAGGCGCCCGGCGCGTAGGTGTGCGTGAAGCTGTGCGCTGCCGTGTCGGCATAGGTCTGGGTCGTGAAAGTGCCGTCGCCCCAGTCGATGGTGTACTTGAAGGGGTTGAGGCCGCCCACGGGCGTCAGGGTCATGGTGACGGACTGGTCGCTGGTGAGCTGGCAGGCCATCGGGTCGGGGCTGAAGGACGCGGTCACACCGGAGAACTCGGCATACACCACCTCCTTCAAGGTTACGATCGTCGTATGGCCCAGGCCGTCGGTAATGGTTGCTTTTACGGTGTAGGTGCCCGGCATCGTATAGGAATGCCCGACGGACCATGAAGCAGGGCTCCCCGGCGGAGGCGGGGGCAGAGGCGGCATGGGAGGAGCGACCGGAGTTCCGTCGCCGTAGTCGATGGTCATCAGGTAAACGGCACCCGCGGAGGAACTCTGACCCGTAATGTTGAAGTTAACGGGGAAGTTCGTCGGAGCCGGGTTCGTCAGTGAAGTCAAGGTGGCGGACATGGGCCCGTTGTAGTTCAGCGAGCAGGAGCCCGTCTGGGAGACGCCGGAACAATCCGTGACGGTCACCGTGGCGACGAAGTCCCCGGTGTACGCGAAGGTGTAGACGGGGCTCTTGTCGGCGCTGGTGAAGAGAACCGCCTGCGTGTTGGCGTCCTTGACCGTCCAGCTGTAGGTATAGGGGTCGGCGGGCGGGGTGGCGCAGGTCGTGTCGCCGCCCGTTGCGTTGGCGTCGAACTGGAACTGGGCGCCCGACCCGACGCGCGTGGCCGTGGGGCTGATCGAGAGTTGCCCAAAGACGGTCACGGTGTAGTTGGCGGTATTCGAGACGCTCGCGCAGCCGCCGTTGCCGGCGGGGTTGGCGTCGGTCACGGTCAGCGTGGCCGTGTACGTGCCCGGTGCGGTGTAAATGTAGAACGGGCTCGGGCTGGTGCTGGTGCCGCCGTCGCCGAAGGCCCACGCGTAGGTCAGCGTCCCGGTGTTACCCGTGACGGTGGCCGTGAAGTGCTGCAGCGTTCCGAGCTGGGCGGGTTCGGGATCGACGGCGATGACGACCTCGGGGTTGACCGTGTAGGAGAATGGCAGGTCGACGCGGTTGAGCAGTGAGTCGTAGACCGCCAGCGTGCCGGTGTAGCAGCCGTCCGTGGTCAGCGTGCCGCCGACCGTGACGAGCGGATCGGGCGTATTGGTGTTGTCGACCGATACGGACAGCCCTGGCGGGAGTTCGCCGGTAGGCATGAGCGTCGTCCAGTCGATGGGCGAGTTGTTGCGCGTGGTGACGCCCACGGAGTCGGTGATGGTGTCGCCGACCGTGGCCGGGCTGGTGGGGGTAAAGGACAGCACGGGGGCCGTGAGGTCGATGTAGTACACGTTGCCCACGGTGCCCGCGGCGCCCGTGTTGCCGGTGCCCGCGTAGAGGCGGCCCATGGTGGCGTCGAAAGTCAGCGCGTTGACGTAGAGGTCGCCGAGGGTCGTGCTGTAGGCGTCGTTAATGGCGTGCCACGTGTCCATGGTCTCGTCATAGCGGTAGACGCCCTGGCCCTTGGTGCCCAGGAATATCATGTTGGGGAAGGAGCTGAACAGGATGTCGGAAACCGGCGTGGTGATGGCCGGGTCCGTGGCCATGGGCGTCCAGGTCGTGCCCGCGGTGGTGTCCACGTAGTACACGCCGCCCGCCTTGGTGCCGGCCCAGAGGATGCCCGTGGAGGGATCCATGGTCAGTGCCGTAACGTGCATGTCGGCCAGGCCCGTGTTCATGGTGGTCCAGGTCCAGAGGCCGCTCGTGCAGTCCTTGGTGCCGACCAGGATGCCGCCGCCGTCGGTACCGGCGAAGACCGTCTCGGGAAGGCTGCTGGTGCAGTCCCAGGGGGCCACCATGAGCTTGGTGATGTAGGACATGGACGTCGTGGCGGGGGCGCCGTTCACGAAGTCGTTCAGCGGGTCGAAGATCTGCACGAAGGTGTTGCCGTCCCACGTGTAGATGCCGCCGCCCCAGGTGCCCATGAAGAGCACGTGCGAAACGGTTGCGCCCGCGGGCGGAGCCTCGGGATCGAGCGCCAGGGACGAGACGTGCTGGTTCACGTAGGGGATGCCGCTGGACGGGTTGCTCCAGCTGCCGTTGTAGTACCACAGGCCGGAGTTCCATGCGCCGATGTAGATTTCCGTCCCGTCGTCCCAGAGGGCCGACGTGAAGTCGTCCGCCGTCGGAGCGGCAGCGCCGTGGACATAGGTCACCCCGTTGTCCGTGCTGTGGTACGTGTTGCCGGCGGTGCCACCGTGGGTCAGGCCTCCGCCGTACGTGACCGCCTGGAGATTGCCACCGGTCCGGATGGCTAGACCCGTGACCGGCGTATCAAAGGTGGCGGGAGTGGTCTGCGGCGCCCAGTCGTTCTGGGCGAGCGCAGGCACCGCGAAGGCCAGCAGGGCGACCACGAGGCCGATCCCCACGAGCCGCTTACTCAACAACTTTTGCATCCTCAACCTCCTATTCCATACTCGAAGTGCTTCAACCACATGGGGTATCGTGTCATCTCACGCGAAAACGGGTCGCCCCTGGGGGCCGGCCAGCCGCCGAACCACCTCCCTTCCGGCCTAATATGCGATGACTTCATATCGCTTCCGCCCTCCATTCCTTAAAACTTCCCCAAAATCTAGAGGCGAAAACTGACTGCCTAAGGATACTCAAAACATCGATGCGCCGTCAAGCCTCCTGAGGTGGCCTCGGCCACTCGGAGAGGTGATGGCTGCACCCTCGGATTCATTGCTCGCAAGCGTCCTAGGCGGTTGAAGTATAACAAACAGCGCAATCGTGTCAATACCCCCGGATCAGTTGATGCGTGCGTTTGCGGACCCTGGTTGGTTGTCCCTCCTCATAGGGTTCAGTATAGGCGCAATTCGCCGCGAGTCAAGACCCGTTGCCGGCGTCCCCGCAGCGGGTGCTCGAGCCCCCGCGGCCGCCCACGGAAAAGTGCCCGCGATCCCAGTGGATTGACCGGTTCGGGCGGGGTGCGGGAATTGGCCCGGAGAGTGTGAGCCGCGTCACACTTTCCGGCCGGCATTAGGGGTGACTCCGGCTTTCGCACCTGCATTGCATGACGCTCTCCTTCTCTACTCCAAAGGGTTTCAGCGTAGCATCGCCAGTGCGTCACCGGAACCGGCTCGGCCGGAGGCCCTGATTAGAAGACCGGGTCGGGGTCCTCGGGGCCGACCCAGCGCCCACGGGCGTCGCGGCGCCAGAGGTCGGCGGGGCAGAGGTCGCGCTCCACCAGGTCCTTCAGCGGCGCCAGCCAGTCCCCGCTTTCCCCGAGACGGCCCAACCCGCGGCCGGCAGACTCGAGCAGGCGCCCCATGACCGCGTGCGGCGAGGTGCCGTCCGCGGGGACCCAGCGCGGTCCCCGCCGGGCCGCGTCCAGCAGCGAACGCCGGAGTTCGGGCGGCTCGGGCCTGGCGAGGCGGACGGTCCACGAGCCCGGGGCGTCCGGGTCGCACAGAAGCCCCTTCAGAAAGGCCGCGGAGGCCATCACCAGCGGGAGGGGCAGTGTGTCCAGCGTTCTCACCTCCAGATACCGGTGAACCCGGATCTCGGGGAAGAGCGTGCTCACGTGGGTCTGCCAGTCGGTGACCGTGAGCGGGCCGTGGTCCCCCGGGTCTTTCAGCCACGACTCGAATGAGCGCCCGCCTCCGGGCACGTACCCGCCCTCGCGCACAAGGAAGAGCAGGGGGCGCGTCAGTCCGTACCGGACCCAGTCTCCGTAGCCGTGCCGGTCGGAAAAGAGGAAGCGCGGCAGGCCGCACCGCCCGGGATCGGTCCCCTTCCAGATCCATGGCCGCTGGCTCAGCCAGCGGCTCCTCCTGCCCATGGAGACGGGCGAGTTGGCCGTGTAGGCCATGAGGTACGGCAGGACCGGCAGAACCGCCGACACCATGCGACGCATGTCCGCCTCGTCTTCGTAGTCGAGCGAGATCTGCGTGGCCGCCGTGAGCTTCATCATGCGCCGGCCGCGGGTGCCCGCGGCCCGCAGGTGCTCGGCGAGCAGGCCGTAGCGCGACTTTGGCACGTCCGGGAGATCCTCGGCGGCGTTCCGGGGCGCGTGCCCCCAGGGCACGAGCCGAAAGCCGAGGCGGCGAGACACGCCGTCCACCTCCCTCAGCATGCGGGCCATGAAGCGGTTCAGCCCCTCCAGCCTCGGGAAGGGCGGCGACGCGATCTCCACCTGCCCGCCCGGTTCGAGTTCGATCATGCCGCCCCCGCGCAGGCGCAGGGCCGTGAGGCGCCCGTTCTCGAACACCTCGGACCTCGGCTCGGGCATGGCCGCGAGAACCGATTCGACGCCGGCCGGCCCATCGAAGGGCACCATCTCCCAGTTCGGGTCGAGCGCCGGCTGCTCCCCCTCG